>JAIOQA010000519.1 GCA_021413675.1 Deltaproteobacteria bacterium
GCTTCCACGAGCAGCGCCTCGACCGTGGCCTCGTCGTCGCGCGGCGACCACGCGGCGCACAGAAGGTGTCAGGGATGTCCCTGGTCTGAGTGTCACGGATGTCCGTGGGCAGAAGTGTCAGGGATGTCCGTGGTTGCACACGGGGGACAGCTTGGTTTGATGGGTCTGGAACGCGTGCGGGTCCCAGCGCTGCGCGTCTCGCGGACGTACGCGCCAGCCAGCGCGTGGGTGGCTCCCGTGCCCGTGCCCGTGCCCGATTTCCGGATCCCGCTCGGCGTCAGTTCCGGATCCCCGCCCGTGCGTCGACGCGCGTCCGCGGCACGTCAGCTCCGGCGGAGATCCCGCCCCACCTCGCGACTCACGCGCGGCGCCGGCCTCAGCGCCTCTTGCCCCCGAAGCCGGGGATGGCCGTGGCCTGCTTCATCCACGCCGCCACCTGGCGCTCGTCGAGGTCGGCCACGGATGCGAGGTCCACGCCGCGCGAGTCCTTGCCCATGCCGATCGGCGTCACGGGCGGTACCGGCGTGAGCGACGTGCCGCGCCCGAACGTGAGCTTGACGTGCCCGGCGAAGCCGCCGCACGAGAAGCACCAGCCATCGCCGACCCCGTACCACGCCATCCCCCACTTCACGCAGCGCTGCAGGGCCGGCAGGGTCCGGGCCGCGAGGGCATCGACGCGCTCGGCGATCGAGCGGTGCGGCTGCGGCAAGCTGCTGATGTACGCGAACACCGGCGCGTCGCCGTCCGCGGCCTTCGCCGGGCTCGCCCGGCCGGTCATCGCGACCGGGAGCGTCGTGAGCACGTTGCGGGGCGCGCTCGCTCGCGTCGCAGTCGCTCGCTTCGCGGTGGTGCGCGGCTTCGCGCTTGCCCGGGGCGCATCGACGGCGGCCTTGCCGGGGCGGCGCGCGCCACCCGCTGGCTTCTTTCCCTTGTCTCGCGGCATCACAGACGCTCCTCGCGTTCGCGCTCGGGGTGACGAGACCGACCGCGCCCCTACGGCGCGCCGGCGTCGGGCCAGTCGAGCTCGACCGGCACGGGATGCGCGACCGGCTCCGGCACCGCGGGTGGCTTCGCGGGCGCCGCCCTCGTGCACGCGCCGATCGCGATCGCGGCGCCGATGATCAGCGTGAGCACGCGCACCCTCAGCGCGCAGGAAAGGATGCCCTTTCCTGCGCGCTGTTGATCGGCTTGCTTGACGAGGAACGTCTCGCTGCCCCTATCCGGATCGGGGTTGATTCTCAACCCCTCAGGCCCGCTGGACGCCGAGCTCGTCGAGGTACGCCTCGACCGCCTGCTTGACCTCGCCGGCGGTCGGCAGATCGACCACGCGCCGCACGAGCCGCTCGACATCCGAGAGCGTGATCGCGCGCAGCGAGCTCTTCACCTCGGGGATCGACACCGCGCTCATCGACAGCTCGTGGATGCCGAGCCCGACCAGCACCGGCGCGACCAGCGCATCGCCCGCCATCTCGCCGCAGACCGTGACCGAGATGCCGGCGTCGCGCGCCGCCTTGGCCACGCCCGCGATCAGCCGCAAGAGCGCCGGGTGCAGCGGTTCGTAGAGGTACGAGACCGCCTCGTTCACGCGATCGACCGCCATCGTGTACTGGATGAGATCGTTGGTACCGATCGAGAAGAAGTCGGTCTCGCGCGCGAGCAGATCGGCGGTCACCGCCGCCGACGGCATCTCGATCATGATCCCGATCTTGATGCCCTCGTCGAAGGCCACGCCCTCGCGCCGCAGCTCTTCCTTGACGTCCTCGACCACGGCCTTGGCCGCGCGCAGCTCGCCGATCCCCGAGATCATCGGGAACATGATGCGCAGCGTGCCGTGGGCCGACGCGCGCAGGAGGCCGCGCAGCTGGGCGCGGAACAGCGGCCGGCCGAGCTCGTTCAGGCACAGGCGGATCGAGCGCAGCCCGAGCGCCGGGTTGGCCTCGCCGAGCTGGGTCTCCTCGAGGAAGCCGGCGAGCTTGTCGGCGCCGAGGTCGAAGGTGCGGATCGTGACCGGGCGCCCGCCCATGAGCTTGAGCACCTGCACCGCCTGCGCGAAGTGGACCTCCTCGGTCGGCACCGTCTCGCTGGTCATGAACAGGTACTCGGTGCGGGTCAGGCCCACGCCGACCGCGCCGTGCTCGAGCGCGCTCTCGAGCTCGTCGGGCCCGTCGATGTTGGCGTAGAGCTTCACCTCGACGCCGTCGCGGGTCTGCGCCGGCAGGTCGCGGTTCGACAGCAGCACCGCGCCGGCCGCGGCCTGGCGGCGCTGCTCCTCGCGGAACTCGACGACGGTCTCGCGCTTCGGGTTGACGATGACGACGCCGGTCGTGCCGTCGACGATCAGCAGATCGTCGGACTCGACCACCTCGGTGATGTCCTCGAGGCCGACCACCGCGGGCAGCTCGTGCGCGCGCGCGATGATCGCGGTGTGCGAGGTCTTGCCGCCGGCGTCGGTGCACAGCCCGGCGATCGCCGCGCGGTGCAGCTGCGAGGTGTCCGCGGGCGACAGATCGTAGGCGATGACGATCGCGTCGGGCGGCGGCGACAGCGGCCCGGTGTCCTTGCCGAGCAGGTTGCGCAGGATGCGCTCGAACACGAACTCCACGTCGCTCGCGCGCTCGCGGAAGTACTCGTCCTCGATCGCGTCGAAGACCGCGCGGATCGCGTCGACCGCCTTGCGCAGCGCCCACTCGGCGTTGATCGACTCGTCGCGCATGTAGTTGATCGCGGCGTCGACCAGGTGCTCGTCGTGGAGCATCATCTGGTGGGCGCTGAGGATGTGGAAGTCGCTCTCGTTCTCCGAGGCGAGCTTCTGCTTCACCTTCTCGAGCTGCCGGTCCGACGCGGTGATCGCGCGCTTGAGCCGCGCGATCTCGTCCTCGATCTCCTCGGCCTCGATGTGGTGGCGCGGCGTCTTGACGCTGTCGCGACCGACCAGGTAGGCGCGCCCGATCGCGATGCCGGCGGAGACCGCGATGCCCTGCCGCCGGATCTCGCCGCGCTCGATGCGCTCGAACTCGCCCGACCCGGCCATCCCGCCGCTACCGATCCTCGCCGAACTTGTCCTGGACGAGCTGGGCCAGCGCGGCGACCGCGTCGGTCGAGCGATCGCCCTTCGCCTTGATCACGATCTGCGAGCCCTTCGACGCGACCAGCATGAGCACGCCCATGATGCTCTTGCCGTTGACCTCGTGGCCGTCCTTGGCGACGTGGATCTCGCACGGGAACTTGGCCGCGAGCTGGACGAACTTGGTCGCCGCCCGGGCATGCATGCCCAGCTCGTTGACGACCATCAGCGTGCGTTCAGCGGTATCCCCCATGTGATCTCATTCCCCCCGGTCGACATCGCGATGCCGGACCAGGATGTCCCATTCGTCGCCGAGCTGCCGGCGCAGCTCCTCGACCAGCGCCACCGACCGGTGGCGACCGCCGGTGCAGCCCACCGCGATCGTGACGTACAGCTTGCCCTCGCGCTGGAACTGCGGCAGCGCGAACTTGAGGAGCGCCATGACCTTCTCGAGCAGCTCGCCGCCCTCGGGCGAGCCGATCACGAAGCGCGCGACCTCGGGATCGCGACCGTCGAGGTGCGTGAGCGTGGGCTCGAAGTACGGGTTCGCGAGGAACCGCACGTCGAAGACCAGGTTGAACTCGACCGGCAGGCCGTGCTTGAAGCCGAACGACACCAGCGTGACCGCGAGCTTGCCGGCGCGGCCGTAGCGATCCTGGATGATCGCCTTCAGCTGGTGGGTGTTGAGGTTCGAGGTGTCGATGATCGCCGCGCCGTGGCGCAGCTCGGCGATCAGCTCGCGATCGCGGCGGATGCCGTCCTGCAGATCGTCGCCCGACAGCGGGTGGCGGCGGCGGGTCTCGGAGAACCGGCGGAGGAGCGCGGGGTCGGTCGCGTCGAGGAACATGACCTCGAGCCGGTGACCGGCGCCGCGCAGCTCGGCGAGGGTCTCGCGCCACGCCGGCAGGTGGCGCTTCTGGCGAGCGTCGATCGCGATCGCGATCTTGTCGACCTCGCCCTCCTGCGCCATGTGCTCGACCAGCCGGCTGACGAACGGCAGCGGCATGTTGTCGACGCAGTAGAACTCGATGTCCTCGAGCGCGCGCAGGGCGGTGCTCTTGCCCGCGCCAGACAGTCCGGTGACGATCACGAGCTGCATGGCTACTCGATCGCGTCCGCGTCGACGGTGGCGGGCGACGGCCGGGCCTCGGCGATCGCGCGGTTGAGCCGGTCCTGAAACTCGCGCGCCGAGTGGTGGCCCTGGAGCTTGAGCAGCTGGTTGCGGGCCGCGACCTCGATGATCGTGGCGACGTTGCGGCCCGGCCGCACCGGCAGCCGCAGCTTCGGGATCGCGATGCCGAGCACCTCGAAGACCTCGTCGTCGAGCCCGAGCCGGTCGTACTCCTCGGTCTCGTCCCACTCGACCAGCTCGATCACGAGCTCGATCTTCTTGGTCTCGCGGACCGCGGCGATGCCGAACAGGTCCTTGATGTTGATGATGCCGAGGCCGCGGATCTCCATGTGGTGGCGGATGATCCCGGAGCCCGAGCCGATGATGGCCGTGCCCTTCTCGCCGCGCCGCCGGATGTGGACGATGTCGTCGGCGACCAGGCGGTGACCGCGCACGACCAGATCGAGCGCGGTCTCGCTCTTGCCGATGCCGCTCTTGCCGAGCAAGAGGATGCCGATGCCGAGCACGTCGAGCAGCACGCCATGGGTCGACGTCTGCGGCGACATCTGCTCCTGCAGCCACGCGGTCACGCCCGAGATCAGGTCGGCGGTGACCAGGGTCGACGACAGGAGCGGCACGCGCGCCTCGTCGCACGCCGAGGTCAGCTCCGGCGGCGAGGGCAGCTCGCGACAGATGATCACGCACGCCGGGCGCGACCCGAGCACGGTCGCGATCGCGACGGTGCGAGCCTCGCCCTCGACGCGCGACAGGTACTCGATCTCGGTGCCGCCGAGCACCAGGATGCGCTCGGGGTGGAGCTGCTCGGGCCAGCCGGTCAACGCGAGCCCAGGCTTCTGGATCCGCGGCGCCGCGACCGAGCGGCCGATGCCGGCGAGCCCCGCGACCACCGTGAGCGCGAGCCGCGGTTCCGCAGCGAGGAGCTGCGCGACGGTCACGCTCGGGGTCGCAGGCTGGCCCATCAGTACTTGGCGTCCTCGTCGGCGATGACCCGGTACATCGCGTCGGCGTCGGCCGCCGCCAGGAGCCGCTTGCGGAACTCCGCGTCCTTGAAGACGCGGCTGATCCGGGCGAGCGCCTTCAGATGCGCGCCGGTCGAGTTGTCAGGCGCGACCAGCACGAAGAAGAGGAAGGTCGGCTGGCCGTCCATCGAGTCGAAGTCGACGCCGCCCGGCACGCGGCCGAGGCAGGCGACGATCTCGCTGACGGCGGCCAGCTTCCCGTGCGGGATCGCGACCCCCTCGCCGATCGCCGTCGAGGCGAGCTGCTCGCGCTCGATGAGCACGCGCGCGAGCCCGGCCCGATCGATCTTCGGGTTCTGGGTCGCGACATGGGTCGCAAGCTCCTCGAGGATGCCGCGCTTGTCGCCGGCATGCACCGACGGCACGATCAACTCGCGGCGAAGAAGGTCGACGATCTTCATCAGTCGGTGTCCACGAGGTTACCACGCACGGGGCGAGTCCTACGCCTGTGCGGGGGTCTCGATCAAGCCATAGCTGCCGTCCTCGCGTTTATAGACGACCGCCACCCGGCCATCGCCCTCCATGCGGAACACGAGAAACTGCTCGTGGAGCAGGTTGAGCTGCACGATTGCGTCAGAGACCGCCATCGGCTGCGCGTGAAACTTTTCGGTCTTGACGACCTTGAATTCGGTCGCGAGGGACGATTCCGCGGCCGGCGTGGGCGGCGGCGGCTCGCCATCGATGTGCTGGAAGGCCTCTTCGACGATGCTGTGCGACCACGGCATCGTCTCCACCGAGTGCGGCCGGACCCGCTTCTCCTCGAGGCGACCCTTGTACTTGCGGACCTGGCGCTCGATCTTCGCGATGCAGAGGTCGATCGACGAGTACATGTTCTCGGTCGTCTCGTGCCCCGCGATCGACAGACCGTTGTGCAGCTGGAAGGTGACGTCGATGCGGTGGTTGTGACGTTCCGTCGACAAGGCCACGTGGCAGCTGATCGGATCGGGAAGGTACTTGCGCACCCTCTCCATTCGGTCGCGGGCGTAGGCCTTGAGCGACTCCGTCGGTTCCATGTGGCGGAAGGTCACCGAGAATTGCATCCAATTCCTCCAGGGGGTTGACGATCACAATGTAACGCCGTCGCGTCGCGCGTGCTGCATCCAACGCACACGTGTTTCGCGCGCTCGATGTCGCGGTCGTTGGCTGGACGACGCGCGTGATCCTTTCGCGGCACAGGTCTAGAATTCGCCATCGGCGGTTCTCGGCGTGCCGCGCCTCGATCGCGGGTCCTACGCGGGATTTCACGCCGCGCCGCGGCACGCGTGGGCCGCATGACCGTTTCCCGCGCGGGAGCCGCCGCGTTGTGATCGGGAACGCGCGCGTCGCGATTGTTCGCCGCAGGAATGTGGAGCAAGTTCACCCCAAGGGGGCCACATGCCGAAACTCACGCTGCGGGTCAATCGCCAGACCCACACGATCGATTGTTCTGCGAGCACGCTGCTCGTCGAGGCGCTGCGGGAACAGCTGCGCCTGACCGGGACCCACGTCGGCTGCGACACCAGCCAGTGCGGCGCCTGTACCGTCCACGTCGACGGCGCGTCGGTGAAGTCGTGCACGATGCTCGCGGTCGAGGCCGAGGGCGCCGAGATCACGACGATCGAGGGCCTCGCCGACGGCGACAAGCTGCACCCGATGCAGGCGGCGTTTCAGGAGCACCACGGCCTGCAGTGCGGCTTCTGCACGCCGGGCATGGTCATGAGCGCGGTCGACCTGTGCAAGCGCGTGAAGGCGCCGAGCGAGCCCGAGGTGCGGACCTGGCTCGAGGGCAACCTCTGCCGCTGCACCGGCTACCACAACATCGTGAAGGCCGTGATGGCCGGCGCGGACGGCATGAACGGGGGCAAGCCATGAGCGGCGCGGAAGGCATCGGCGCCTCGGTCCGACGCAAGGAAGACCGGCGGTTCCTCCTCGGCAAGGGCCGCTACACCGACGACATCGTCCTGCCCGATCAGAGCTACGCGGTGTTCGTCCGGTCGCCGTACGCGCATGCCGGCATCACCTCGATCGATACGCGCGCGGCGTGCGAGATGCCCGGCGTGCTCGCGGTGCTCACCGGCAAGGACACGGTCGACGCCGGCCTCGGCGGCGTGCCCTGCGGCTGGCTGGTGAAGAACAAGGACGGCTCGAACATGGTCGAGCCGCCGCACCCGTCGCTGGCCGTGGATGTCGCCCGCCACGTCGGCGATCCGGTCGCGATGGTGATCGCGACGAGCAAGGCCGCCGCCAGGGCCGCCGCGACCGCGGTCGCCGTCGACTACGACGTGCGCCCCGCCGCCGGCAACCTCGACACCGCGACCGCGCCTGGCGCGCCGCTGGTCTGGGACGCCGCCCCCGGCAACATCTGCTTCGACTGGCACATCGGCGATCCCGCCACCACCGATGCGGCCTTCGCGAAGGCGGCGCACGTCGTCGAGATCGAGCTGACCAACAGCCGCGTCGCGCCCAACGCGATGGAGCCGCGCGCCGCCAACGGTCACTTCGAGGCCTCGAACGATCAGTACACGCTCTACACGACCTCGCAGAACCCGCACCTCACGCGCCTGTTGCTCGCGGCGTTCACGCTGCACGTGCCGGAGCACAAGCTGCGCGTGGTCGCGCCCGATGTCGGCGGCGGCTTCGGCTCGAAGATCTTCCACTACGCCGAGGAGCTGCTCGTGCTCTGGGCGTCGAAGAAGGTCGGCCGCCCGGTGAAGTGGACCTCGGAGCGCATGGAGGCGTTCGTCACCGACGCCCACGGCCGCGATCACCACTCGAAGGCGCAGCTCGCGGTCGACGCGAACGGCAAGTTCATCGGCCTGCGGGTCGCCACCCTCGCCAACATGGGCGCGTACCTGTCGACCTTCGCGCCGGCGGTGCCGACCTACCTCTACGCGACGCTGCTGTCGGGCCCCTACGACTTCCCGGCGATCTACGCCGAGGTGAAGGCGATCTTCACGAACACCGTCGCGGTCGACGCGTACCGCGGCGCGGGCCGGCCCGAGGCCGCGTACCTGCTCGAGCGGCTGGTCGACAAGGCCGCGCGCCAGCTCGGCATCGATCGCATCGAGCTGCGCCGCAAGAACCTGATCCAGCCGTCGCAGTTCCCGTACCAGACGCAGGTCGCGCTGCAGTACGACATCGGCGACTACCAGGCGACGCTCGACATGGCGCTCGAGCGCAACGACCACGCGCACTACGAGCAGCGTCGCCAGGCGTCGGCGAAGCGCGGCAAGCTGCGCGGCTTCGGCATCTCGACCTATATCGAGGCGTGCGGCATCGCGCCGTCGGCGCTGGTCGGCGCCCTCGGCGCGCGCGCGGGCCTCTACGAGGCCGCCAACGTGCGCGTCCACCCGACCGGCTCGGTCACGGTGTTCACCGGCACGCACAGCCACGGCCAGGGCCACGAGACCACGTTCGCGCAGCTGATCGCCGAGCGGCTCGGCGTGTCGATCCAGAACGTCGAGATCGTGCACGGCGACACCGACCGCATCCCGTTCGGCATGGGCACCTACGGCTCGCGCTCGGCGGCGGTCGGCGGCTCGGCGATCGTGAAGGCGCTCGACAAGATCGTCGACAAGGGCAAGAAGATCGCGGCCCACCTGCTCGAGGCCAGCGTGGCCGACATCGAGTTCAAGGACGGCCAGTACCGCGTGGTCGGCACCGATCGCGTGAAGGCGTTCGGCGAGGTCGCGTTCGCGGCCTACGTGCCGCACAACTATCCGATCGACACCGTCGAGCCCGGCCTCGACGAGTCGGCGTTCTACGATCCCAAGAACTTCACGTTCCCGGGCGGCACGCACCTGGTCGAGGTCGAGATCGATCCCGACACCGGCGTGGTCGAGGTCGTCGACGTGACCATCGCCGACGACGTCGGCGTGATCATCAACCCGATGATCGTCGACGGCCAGGCCCACGGCGGCCTGGCCCAGGGCATCGGCCAGGCGCTGTATGAAGAGGCGGTCTACGACAGCGAGGGCCAGCTCGCCAACGACTCGTACCTCACCTACACGATGCCGCGCGCCGCGGACCTGCCGATGTTCAAGGTCGGCAACCACGTCACCGCGTGCACGCACAACCCGCTGGGCGTGAAGGGCGTGGGCGAGACCGGCGCGATCGGCGTGCCGCCCGCGGTGATCGGCGCGGTGCTCGACGCGCTCGCGCCGCTCGGCGTCACCGACATCTCGATGCCAGCCACGCCCGAGAAGGTGTGGCGGGCGATCCAGGCCGCCAAGGCCGCCACCGGAAAGAAGGCTTGAGATGAAGGACTTCGTCTTCCATCGTCCGTCGACGGTCGCCGAGGCCGTCGCCATGCTGAAGGCCCGCGACGACGGCAAGTTCCTCGCCGGCGGCCAGAGCCTCCTGCCGGTGCTCAAGCTCGAGCTGGCCGAGCCGACCGACGTGATCTCGCTGGCCGGCGTGCCCGGGCTGCGCGACATCCGCGTCGACGGCGATCGCGTGATCATCGGCGCCTCGTGCACGCACGATCAGGTCGCGCGCTCGGCCGAGGTCAAGGCGCACCTGCCCGCCCTCGCCGCGCTCGCGCATCACATCGGCGACGCGCAGGTCCGCAACCGCGGCACGATCGGCGGCTCGGTCGCGCACGCCGATCCGGCGGCCGACTATCCCGCGGCGCTGATCGCGCTCGGCGCGACGATCAAGACCGATCGCCGGACGATCGCCGCCGACGACTTCTTCACCGGGCTGTTCGCGACCGCGCTCGAGCGCGACGAGCTGATCGTCGCGGTGCACTTCCCGAAGGCCACGCGCGCGGCGTACGCGAAGTTCGCGCACCGCGCGTCGAAGTACGCGGTGGTCGGCGTGATGGTCGCCGAGACCGCGGCCGGCGTGCGGGTCGCGGTGACCGGCGCGGCCGGCGTGGTGTTCCGCGTGCCGGCGATGGAGGCGGCGCTGTCCAAGGCGTTCTCGGCCTCGTCGCTCGACGGGATCACCGTCGCGACCGACGACCTCAACAGCGACAGCGAGGCCTCGGCCGAGTACCGCGCGCACCTGATCGGCGTGATGGCGAAGCGGGCGGTCCAGGCCTGCGCGTGATCGCGCCGCCCGACAGCGTCAGCGCGCTCGCGGGCATGCTGGCGTCGGTGAGCTACCTCGCCGACACCAGCCTCGCGACGACCTTGTTCCTGGGCCTGCGCCTGGGCAAGCCGGTCCTGCTCGAGGGCGAGGCCGGCGTCGGCAAGACCGAGGTCGCGAAGGCGCTGGCCGCCGCGCTCGGTCGCCGGCTGATCCGGCTGCAATGTTACGAGGGCCTCGACGCCACCACCGCGGTGTACGAGTGGGACTTCGCCCGGCAGATGCTCGAGATCCGCCTGGCCGAGCTCGCGGTCGGTGATGCGGGGCGCGCCGCCGAGGCCCAGCGGCTCGAGCGCGCGCTGTACTCCGACAAGTTCCTGCTGCGCCGGCCGCTGCTGGATGCGCTCGCGCCGGATCCGGCCGGGCCGCCGATCCTGCTGATCGACGAGCTCGACCGCACCGACGAGCCGTTCGAGGCGTTCCTCCTCGAGATCCTGTCCGACTTCCAGGTCACGATCCCCGAGATCGGGACGATCCGCGCAGCGGCGCCACCGATCGTGATCCTCACCTCGAACCGCACGCGCGAGATCCACGACGCGATCAAGCGGCGCTGCCTGTACCACTGGATCGACTACCCGACGGCGGAGCGCGAGCTCGCGATCCTTTCCGCGCGCGCGCCCGAGGTGCCGGCCAAGCTGGCGGCGCAGATCGTCGCGTTCGTGCAGGGCCTGCGCGCGCGCGATCTGTTCAAGCTGCCGGGCGTGGCGGAGACCCTCGACTGGGGCCATGCGCTGGTCGCGCTCGGCGCGGTCGAGCTCGATCCGGCGACGGTCGACGCGACCCTCGGCGTGCTGCTCAAGTACCAGGACGATCTCGCGCGCATCGCCGGGCCCGAGGCCCGCGCGCTGGTCGACGGCGCGCGCGCCAAGCCATGAGGCGCAGGCCGTGACCCGGCCCGAGCCGACCGGCGACGTGCTCGCCAGGAACGTCGTGCACTTCGTGCGGCTCCTGCGGCGCGCCGGCCTGCGCCTCGGACCCGGCGCGCTGCTCGACGCCGAACGCGCGGTCACCGCGATCGACGTCATGGATCGCGACCAGTTCTACTGGGCGCTGCACGCCGTGCTGATCCAGCACCGCGCCGATCACGCGCTCTACGACGACGCCTTCCGGCTGTTCTGGCGCAACCCGATGGGCGCCGAGAGCGCGCTGTCGCTGCTCCTGCCGCACATGACGACGCCGGCCAAGCGCACGGTGTCCCGCCGCCTCAGCGAGGCCTGGCACGCGCCGAAGCCGCGGCCCGAGGCGCCGCCGCCCGAGGTCAAGCCGCCGCGGGTCGACACGTTCCTCGCGTACTCCGAGGACGAGATCCTACGCCGTCGCGACTTCGATCAGATGTCCGCCGACGAGCTCGCCCAGGCCCGGCGCCTGGTGCGGCGCCTCGACGCGCAGCTGCCGACGATCCCGACCCGCCGCATGGCCGCCGCGCGCCGCGGCCGCATCGACGCTGGCCGCACGATCCGCGAGGCCATGCACAACCACGGGCAGCTCCTGCGCCTGTACCGCCGCGAGCATCGCTCGCGCCCGCTCGCGGTGGTGGCGCTCTGCGACATCTCCGGCTCGATGGGCCGCTACTCCGAGATGCTCCTGCGCTTCCTGCACGTGCTGCACGCGCACCGCGGCGCCGGCCACGTCTTCACCTTCGCGACCCACCTCACCAACGTCACGCGCGTGCTGCGCCACCGCGAGGTCGATCGCGCGCTCACGATGGTCGGCAACGAGGTCACCGACTGGTCGTCGGGCACGCGCCTCGGCCACTGCCTGCGCGAGTTCAACCTGCGCTGGTCGCGCCGCGTGCTCGCCAGCGGCGCGATCGTCCTGCTCGTCACCGATGGCCTCGATCGCGACGACACCGGCGTGCTCGCCGCCGAGGCCGCGCGCCTGCGGCGCTCGTGCCGCAAGCTCATCTGGCTGAATCCCCTGCTGCGCTACGCCGGCTTCGAGCCCAAGGCCGGCGGCGTGCGCGCGTTACTGCCCAACGTCGACGAGCACCGCCCGGTGCACGACCTCGCGAGCCTCGAGGCGCTGGCGAAGGCGCTGCGGGGGATCTGAGCGGTCGGCGAGACTTCTATAGAGAGAACCACCTAGAAACGATCTTCCGGCGACTAATCTACCTAAATATGATCAGATTGCGTACAAAGAACCAGAAACTGATCATTCAATCCGGACAATCGACTCATTTTCGATCGTATATAAGTGCGCTCCCCGGATGATCTCCTCCCGCCATTCCTGTTCTCGGGCGGCACGCAGGCCGAACGCCGCTACGTCGCGCGCCTCAAGCGCGAGGGGCGCATCCGCGGTCTAGGGCCGCGACTCTTCACGTCGCTTCCGGCTGACAAGGTCGACCAAGCGGTCAAGAACGCCTGGTCAACGATTGTGGTCGGGTTGTTCCCGGGCGTGCAGGTCAGCCATCGCACCGCCCTCGAGTACGTGCCCGATCCAGACGGGGTGGTGTTCCTAACCGCCTCCACGAACCGCCGCGCCACCTATGCCGGCCTGCACCTCGAGTTCATCCGCGGGCCTGCACCGCTCGACGACGATCCGGAGTTCGTGTCGTCGCTGCGCGCATCGTCGCTACCGCGCGCGCTGCTCGAAAACCTGTCCCGCGACGCGCGGGTCAAGCACCCCCGCACGTTGCCGATCGAGGCCGTCGAGCGCCGACTCGAGCAACTCCTCGTCGACGGCGGCGAGGACGAGCTGAATCGCATCCGCGACCGTGCGCGCGCGATCGCGAACGAGCTTGGCTGGCGCGCCGAGCTCGAACGCCTGGATCAGTTGATCGGCGGGCTGCTCGGTACGCGCTCGGCAAGCAACCTGACCGGCGCGGCCGCCAGGGCGCGAGCGGCGGGTGAACCGTACGACCCCGAGTGCCTCAACCGCTTGCAGCTCCTGGTCGGCGAGCTGAAAGCCCGCGCGCTCGCGCCCGAACCGGATGTAGCCGGCACGCGAGCGCATCAGCGAAACAAGGCGTTCTTCGAGGCATACTTCTCGAACGACATCGAGGGCACCACGTTCGAGATCGAGGAGGCCGAGTCGATCGTCTTCGACAAGCAGATCCCGCGAGAACGCCCCGCCGACGCACACGACATCACCGGGACGTTCGCCATCGTCTCGGATCCGGTAGAGATGCGACGAGTGCCCGCGTCCGCGGAAGAGCTCGTCGCGTTGCTCCGTGCGCGCCACGCCGCGATCCTCGGCGCGCGCACCGAGCTCGCACCCGGACAGTTCAAGACCCGGCCGAACCGTGCGGGTGACACGCACTTCGTTCGGCCTGAGTACGTGGTCGGCACGCTGGCGCAGGGACACGCGATCTACATCCACCTGCCGCCCGGGTTGCAGCGCGCGATCTTCATGATGTTCCTCATCGCCGACACCCATCCGTTCGACGACGGCAACGGTCGGCTCGCGCGAGTGATGATGAACGCCGAGATGGTCGCCGCCGACACGTCGACGATCATCATCCCGACCGTCTTCCGCGACGACTACCTGAACGCGCTGCGCGCCCTGACGCGCCGCCACCGCGCGACCCCTCTGGTGGACGCGCTCGCCAAGGCGGCGCGCTTCTCGCGCCTCGACTTCTCGGACTATCCGCGCGTCCTCGCCGACCTGCAGCGACGCAACTGGTTCGCCGAGCCCGACGATGCGCGGATCGACGACAGCGCGCGCTGACGGCGCGATCAGCGCACGATCGCCGCGACCACCCCGGCCTGGCGCGCCCCATCGGGCGCGACGCAGCAGAAGCGCAGGCAGCTGGCGTACCGCGCGAGGCGCGCCTCGCCGGTGAGCAGGCGCGCGTCGAAGAGCTCGAACAGCGCGCCGTAGAAGTGGCCGACCCACGGCGGTGGCGACGTGTGCGACGGCATCGCGCGCAGCGCGCGCTGGCCGGCCTCGAGCACCTCGCGCGACGCGCCGGGATCGATCGCGACCTGCACGACGTGCTCGATCGCGTCGGGATCGTGGGCGGGGACGCGCTCGCACGCGGGGCGCCACCACGCCCATGCCCCGCGGATCGCGGCGCCGCACCAGGCCAGGCCATCGTCGGGCATCGCCGCGAGCACCCGCGAGAGCGCCCAGGTCTGCGCGGCCTCGAGCCACGCCTCGAGATCCTCGTCGTCGCCGTCGGCGAGCTCGTCGGTGCCGTCGCGGTACGGCAGATCGAGCAGCGTCTCGAGCGCGAGCGGCCCCGCGCGATCGGCGGCGAAGCTCGCGGTCAACCAGCCAAGGACCGCGTCGCTGGGCGGGGGCACGGCCGCGAGGAGCTCATCGACGGTCGGCGAGGGCATGCGCGCGGAGTGTACCCGCGCGATCAGTCGGTGTGCAGCGCGCAGTCGATGTCGCGCCGGACCTCCTGCGCGCGCACGTCGTCGAGGAACGGGCGCACCGGCGGCGCGGAGGCGTCGTAGCCCGACCAGTACGCGTAGATCGCGGCGATCCGGACGCCGTGGGCCGCGTCGTCGACGAAGTCGACGCCAACCATCGCGTCGGCCTCGCCCGAGCCACCCATCGCGCAGGTGTGCACGCGCCCGATCACGGCGCAGTCCCAGGCCACGGCGTCGCGCTGGTGCGTCGCCTCCCACGCGGAGGTGTCGACGATCGCGCGGATCCGCCGCTCGGCGTCGGCGGGGTCGCACACGCGATCCCAGCGCGCCTCGGCGCCTGACTCGGCGCGCCCATCGACGATACCCAGCGTGGGATCGATCAGATCGGCGATGCGCACCTTGCCCCGCCCGAGATCGGCGAGCAGCGCGGGCGAGACATCGTGGACCTCGCCCGCGACGCGCGTGGGCCCCGTGGCCGGCGCGGACAGATCACCGGGTGGAATGGTCGCCGGGACCGGGCCCGCGGCCGCGCCGTCGTCGGAGCTGGAGCCGGCGACCGGATCGCTGGGGAGTGGCTTCGTGGAGCTGGCGCAAGCGCTGGCGAATGGCAGCGCGAGCGCGATGATGGCGATGGTTCTGGAAGCGATGTTCTTCATGGGAGTCCTCACGGCCTGCGAGGCGTTCGCCTCCTGGCTCTCGGTCGCGTGACCTCGAAACGACGACGCCCGGCGCGACGGGCGCATCCCGCCGGGCCGAGCGCGTCACGTGCGGCGCGTCAGCAGTCGCTGACGTGCGTGTTGCATCCCTCGCAGTACGAGTGCTTGGTCTGCGGCAGCGCGCCGCCCGCGGTGGCCTTCAGCTCCGCGACCGAGAGGTTCGCGATCGTGTGCTTCTGGAGGTTCAACGTCGGCTTCGGGGTGGTGTGCTTCTTCATGTGCTTCTCCTGCGCGATCGCGCGCTACCGCTGACCCGACGAATTTCGGACCACCGCCAGCGCGTCACGATCGCGACGCAAATGGGATCGGACGTGCGACGCGGTCAGAACGTCGACCAGGCAGGCGGTGCGCATTCGGCGCCGCCGTTGCTGCGCTCGTCGCAATCCCAGCGCCTGGCCGAGACGAACTTCTTCGTGCCCGGATTCCACGCGTAGAGCTCGCGGTGAAACGCGAACAGCGCGCCGACGCCATCCTCGTGGCCGACATGCGCCTTGACGCTGAAACAAAACGCGTCGTCCTTGGTGACGAGGTCGTACTGCGGTTCGCCGCCGGCGAGCGCGGCGTCGACGGTGCTGAGCGTGACCGCGGTCGCGCCGTCGTAGGCGCGCACGGTGACCCGGCCCGCCGCGTCGACGACCGCGATGCTCCGATGCGTCGAGAACAGGACGCGGGGATTGCCCGCATCGTCGCCGTGATCGACCAGCGCGACGAAGCTCTCGCCAGCGCGCAGCGGAACGTTGCGGAGCTCGTCCGGCGTCATCGGCATCGCAGCCGAGTCCCCCGCGAGATCGGCGGCCGCTCCTTCGTCGGGCATCCGGGCGGTCGGATCAGGCTCGGCCGGCGCGGTGCCCGCGACCGCGGCTGCGCGATCCGGTGACGGCGCGGCCGGCGCCGCGGGCGCTGGACTCGGCGCTGGCACCGGTGCCGCACCCGCCGGCGGCGCGCCTTCGACCGGCACAGCGGCCGGAGCGCGCGTGCTCTCGTCCTTCTTCCCACATCCTCCGAGCAACGAACCGGTAACGACCAGTACCGAGAAAACCCTCTTCATCATCTTCTGCTCCGTGCCTCGGCGTGGACGAGCGATCGCGCCGCGGCATGCGCCGTCGACGAGAGCCGCCGTGAACTGCCCCCTAGACGGAGGCCGTACGCACGCGTCGCACGAATTCTTTCTTTGTCCGATCGGCGGCGAGCCGACTCGCACTCGGCGCCCATGTCGTCATGCCCCGGCACCGACACGATCGCGGCGTTCGCGTGCCGCGGGCTGGGCGCCGATGCCGCGCGCGACGTCGAGGCTCACGCCGCGGACTGCGCGGGCTGTCGCGGGATCCTGGTCGCGCTCGTCGCCGCTGCGCCATCGCGAGGTGCGCGACCCGCGCGCGCGACCGAGCCTGGCATCGGCGAACGTCGCGACGACGATCTGCGCCTCACCTCGATCGGGCGCTATCGGATCGTCGGGGTGCTCGGCACGGGTGGCATGGGCATCGTCTATGCGGCGCACGATCCCGAGCTCGATCGCCGGGTCGCGCTGAAGGTCCTGCGCGCCGATCTCGCCGGCGATCCCGCGACGGCCCGCGCGCGGCTCCTCGCCGAGGCGCAGGCGATGGCGCGCCTCCGCCACCCCAACGTCGTCGCGGTTCACGAGGCCGGGACCCATGCCGATCAGGTCTACGTGGCGATGGAGCTGATCGACGGCGAGACCGCGCGCCCGTGGCTGGCGCGGGCGCGACCGTGGCGCGAGATCCTCCGCGTCATGCGCGCGGCGGGGCGCGGCCTGGCGTCGGCGCACGCCCGCGGCATCGTCCATCGCGATTTCAAGCCCGAGAACCTGCTGCTCGGCGCGGATGGGCAGATCTGCGTGTCGGACTTCGGGCTCGCGCGATCGATCGACGCGACCGAACACGCCACGGAGACCGCGCTCGATGATGACGGCGCGAGTCGGCGCGGCTGGCCGCTGACCGAAACCGGCATCGCGGTCGGCACGCCGGCGTACATGGCCCCCGAACAACTCGAGGGCGCCGCCGTCGACGCGCGCGCCGACGTGTTCAGCTTCGCAGTCACCGCGTGGGAGGCGCTGTACGGCGAGCGACCGTTCGCGGGCGCGACCATCGCGGACCTTCGCGCGGCGATCCTGCGCGGTCCGGTGCGCCCGCCTCACACTCACCTGCCCTGCTGGGTCGAACGCGCGCTGCGCGCCGCGCTGGTCCACGACCCCGCGCACCGCACGGCGACGATGACCGCGGTGCTCAGGACCCTCGACCCCGCGCCGCGTCGCCGGCGATGGGTCGCGGTGGCGAGCCTCGCCGCGCTGGCCGGCATCGGCGGGACGGCGCTGACCGGCCGGACCGCCGACGCCGATCCATGTCGGGCGCCGACGGCGGCGCTCGACGCGATGTGGTCTGCGGAGGTGCGCGGGCGCGTCGCCACCGCGCTGGCCACGACATCCGCGGACGGCGCGCCCACGCTCGACGCGCTCGACGCCGATGTCCGCGCCCTGCGAACGAGCACCATCGACGTCTGCCGGCGAGATCCGTCGACCTCGCCCGCGCACGCCGCGCGCGTCGCCTGTCTCGACGCGCGTCGGCTCGAGACCGCGGCGGTCATCGAGGCGCTCGCCGACCGCGATCTCGCCACCCTCGCGGTCGCGGCCCTGGCGATCGACGCGCTGGACGATCCGACGAGCTGCCGCGCCGAGGATCCGCCGCGCCGACCTCCGCTCGTGCCCATCGACGCGGCGTCGCGACGGACCGTGACCACGCTGCGCAACCGCCTGCGTGCGATCGATGCCCGGACCGCGGCCCAAGACTTCGAGGGGCTGGCCGACCTCGAAGCCGCGCTGCGCCAGCCGGTCGCCGACACCAGCTTCGGCCCGCTGATCGCCGAAGCAGCGCTGTGCCGCGCCGAGCTCGCGATGTTCACGCTCGACTCGACGCAGGCCCTGCCGCTGTTGCTCGATGCCGCGAACGCCGCCGATCGCGCGCAGCAAGACGATGTCGCCGCGTCCGCGTGGCTCCGGCTCGCGGACATCGCCAGCGGCGACCTGGATGCCCCGCAGCGCGCGCGCGAGTACCTGGATCACGCGGACGCCGCCGTCACGCGGCTGCGTGGACGCGCCGATGTCGAGATCTGGCTCGAGCGCGCACGCGCGGGCGTCCTGCTCGTCGAGCATCGCTACCCCGAAGCGCTCGCGGTCCTGACCGCCGCGCTCTACCGTGCGCGCCGCGACCACCCCGAGAGCGTCGGCGAGTTGACCGCGCAGGCCGGCGTCGCGCTGCAGAACGCCGGGCGCACCCGCGACGCGGAGGCGATCTACCTGAACGCGATCGCCGGCCCCGGCGCGCTGCCCAGCGCGAGCGCGGCCCAACTCCGGGCCCGCTTGCCGAGCCTGTACGCCGCGCGAGGCGCGGTCGCGCTCGCGGTGATGCAAGCGGGCGTCGTGCGCGCCGCGCGGGCCGCACCTGACCTCGCGAGCCGCCTCGAAGCGGATCTCGACTGGGGCGCGGCGTTGATCATCGCGGGCGATGGGCATCGCGCGCTCCGGATCGCAGATGACGCGCGCGCGTCGGCCGCCGGCGCGCTCGGCGAGCGCAGCATCTGGGTCGCGCAGGCCGATCTCGTCGGTGCGCTCGCGCTCCACTTCCTCGGGCAGAACGATCGGGCGGTGCGCCGTGAGCGCGCCGCGTGCGCGATCGTCGAGGCGCAGACGGGTGCAACGAGCGACAGCGCAGCCTGGTGTCGCATGACCGCGCTGTCTCACCGCCGGATCGACCGCGCCCACGCGCGGGCCGCGCTGGCCGCGTTCGATCCCGATCTCGCGATCATCGAGGCCAACGCCCCGGGCCGGGCGCCTGTCACGGTCGTCGCGCGGGGCCTGCGCGGCCGGCTGCTGCTCGCGGCGGGCCGGCTGCACGAGGCCCGGGTCACGCTCACGGCAGCGCTCGCCGCGGCGGCGCCGCTCGAGCTCGAGCTCGATCCGGGCGCCATCGCGAACATCGAGCTCTCGATGGCCCGGGTGGCGCGTGCCGAAGGCGATCCGCGCGCGGAGGTGCGCCGATGGGCGCTCCTCGCGGTCGCGCGGTTCGGCGTCGCGCCTCCAGCGTGGGCGTCAACCGCGGCGGAGGCGCGGGCGCTCCTGCGCCAGTACTCAGACGCGCACGCGTCGGGGCGATGACGACGTGGCCAGCGTCATCCGTCCGTCACGGGCACGCGCCAAACGCCGCCGTCATCGCGGCGAACGAGTTCTGCGTGGTCGCGTCGCCGCAGATGCACAGATCGCAGGGAAGGTCGGCGTCCCGGAATCCATCGTTCCCCGTGCAGGTGGGGGTCACGTCGTAGACCATGATGTCCGAACAGTCGGTCGTGAACTCCAGGCCCGCCGCGTGCCCGATCGCCTGCGCCGCGAACTGACAGACGACGTGCGCGTCGGCGCCGGTCCACTCCGACGGCATGACGAAGTGGACCGAGCTCGGCTGCACGGTGCAGGCGCCCGGGCTCACCGAGACGGTGTCGACTTGCCCCACCACGTCGAACGACCTGCTCGCGGTGACGGCGATCTCGATCTGCGCGACCGGCCCCGGATCGATCGTCGTGACCCGCAGATGGAATGGCGCGACGAGGGCGGCGACGCAGGTGACGATGCTCTGCCAGTTCGCGTCGTCCTGGCCATACGGCGCGATCGCGATCGGGCCATCCACGATCGACGACGTGTTGGCCCCCGGATCGTCGCCGCCCTGCGTATAGAAGCCACCCGCGCGGTTGAGATAGACCGGCAAGCCATCCGGGTCTGGACAGCCGATGCCCGCCGGCGCGTCGCTCGCGGTCCGCGTGTCGACGGCTCCGTCGATCGCGATCGAACCATCGTTCGCGGATGTCGCGTCCGGGGCGGACGTGCCACCGCCACACGCGAGGAGCAAGAGGATCGGCCCGAGGCCGAGCCAATCACGACGTCCGCTGCGTCGGGCAGCATGGCCATCGGGGGCGCGCCTGGCTCGTCCAGGCCGCTTGCGCTCGCCGACAAGGATCGTGCTGTCTCTCATCATGGTTCCCACTTCTCCGGAGGCATTTCCCCCGTAGACGGGGCCGGCGGCGACCCGTCGCGGGGATTCTGCCGGGCGCGTCAGAGGTGCTGGCAGCCGGAGCCGTCGTCCTCAGGAGCACGCGCCGGCCAGCGCGGTCGTGCCGTCGGTCAGATGACAGACCAGATGCCAGCACTGATTCGCCGGTGGCAGACACGCCGCCGGCACCGGCTCGCTCGCGCAGCCGAGCAGGAAGCGACAGCAGTCCGGCTCGCCCCACTCGGGTTCGGCTGGCAGCGCGTCGCACGCATCGAGCTCGGGGCGTGGCGACGGCAACGCCGCACCAGGCGCGGGGTCATCGGGTCGCACACTCGCGACGCGCGCGGCCTCACGCCTGTCGACGCGCGCGTCCTCGACGCATCCGACGGCGGCCCACACGCATGAAAG
>JAIOQA010000520.1 GCA_021413675.1 Deltaproteobacteria bacterium
GCCGTCGCCGGTGATCCCGCAGGCGCAGCCGCAGCAGCCCGCGCCCTAGCAGCCGCCGCAGCCGCAGCCCGCGCCCTATCAGCCGCCGCAGCCGCAGCCGTTCCAGCCGCAGGCGCAGCCGTTCCAGCCGCAAGCGCAGCCGTATCCGCAGCCCGCGCCGTTCCAGCCGCCGCAGCCGGGTGGCTACAGCCCGTCGCCGATGCAGCAGCCCGGGCAGCCGCCGTTCCTCGCGTCGCAGACCGCGTCGCGCGCGGACAAGCCGATCGAGCCGTTCAACGACACCATGAAGATGGTGATGTTGCTGTTCGGCGGCCTGCTGATCGCCGCGTTCGTGGTGCCGATCAAGCTGTCGCCCGACCTCGCGTTCATGTGGGACATGCTCGGCGCGCCCGGGCTCGCGAAGCTGGTCCCGCTGCTGATCGCGGCGGTCGGCGTGCTGAGCGTGGTCGTGGCGGTGACGCCGATGGCCGCGGTCGGACGCGGCGGCATCGCGGCGCTCCTCGGGCTCGTCCCGATCGGCCTGTTCTTGACGCTCGTCGGCTCGTTCGAGTGGCACATGGCCGCCGGCACCGTCGGCGGCGTGGTGCTGATCGCCGGCCTGCTGATGCGCAACGAGTACACGCGCGATCCGCTGCCCAAGCTGTTCATCACGATCGGCGCGGCCGCGATCGTCGTCACCCACCTCGTGCCGTTCACGATCGTCGACGAGATCACCGCGGCGCTCGACGCGCCCGGGCTCACCCGCCTGGTCGCGATGCTCGGCCTTGGCCCGACGGTCATCGCGGTGCTCGCGCTCGGTCTGGCGTGGATGCCGGGCCCGGGCTCGGCCGGCGCCAAGCCGCTGGCGTGGACGTTCCTGATGTGGCCCGCGATCATCCAGGGCACGCTGCTGATCGTCGCGATGGATGAGGCGATCGACCTCATCAAGGCCTCGCCCAACCTCGCGCTGATGACTTGGACGTGGGCGTCGCCGACCATCACCGGCGGCGGTGAGGGCTTCGGTGGCCAGCCGGGCGTCGCGTTCGTCGCGCTCGCCGGCTTCGGCCTCGCGGTGCTGTTCGGCAAGCAGCTCGAGATGAAGCGCTGATGCGCGGCGCGCGATCGGAGGCGTAGCCGTGGCCGAGAGCGCGATCATCGGGACGACCGTCCTCGGCCGTCCCATCGAGGCCCTGTTCTTCGAGCCGCCGGGGTACGCGCGGCCGCGCGATCCGGCGGTGCTGTTCGGCGCGATCCACGGCGACGAGGCGGTCACGCAGATGATGCTCGAGCGCCTCGCGGACGAGCTGGTCGAGCGCCCGCCCGGTCGCCCGACCTGGATCATCCCGTGCCTCAACGTCGATGGCGTGATGGCCGGGACCAAGAACAACGCCAACGACATCGATCTCAACCGGCACTTCGCCGCGTCGAACTGGACCGCGAAGCACGAGCCCGGGTACAAGCCCGGCGCCGCGCCCGAGACCGAACCGGAGGTGAAGGCGCTGGTCGATCTGATCGAGCACGCCGGCGCGACCCGGCTCATCGCGGTGCACTCGACCTACCAGGTCTTCAACTGGGACGGCCGCGGCCGCGAGCTCGCCGAGGAGATGGCGCGGCTCTCGGGCTACCCCGCCGCCGGCGACATCGGCTACCCGACGCCGGGCAGCTTCGGGTCGAAGTACGGCGTGGATCGCGGCCTCGAGGTCGTGACCGTCGAGGTGCCCTACCTCGTGATCGACGAGGGAGCCTGGCTCGAGACCCGCGCGGCGCTCCGCTGGGCCGTCGATCTGCCAACCTGAGTAGTTCCACATACCAGCGACGCATCAGCGACGCGGTGCGGCGCGGTCTGGACGCCGCGATCTGTGGTGCCGACGCCTCTGCCCGCGCCAAGATGTCGCACAATTACTGCGTCGACGTCGCGATCCTGTCAGCTCCTGTGCAGGATAGTGCCGATTCGGTGAGCAGCTGCTACGGGAAGCCAGTCCTTGATCATTGCCGAGCATGTGACCGCTTGTCACAGTGCGTCCCGTGGTTGACCAGTCCCTTCCGTGGCGCAGGCTGTACGACCTCCATGTCGTGCGACACCTGCGAGCCGTCGCACGGCGCCGCGGACTCGACGTGGGGTTCTGGGATGCAGCGGGGGCAGGTGAAGCGCCCCATGCCCATGGCGATCTGCCATCACTGCCGAGCCTGTGCTCGCGGCTGGTCGACGAGGGCGAGCGGTGCTTCGAGCATGCTTCCTCGGTCGGCACGCGGCTCGCGCCGGGCCAGCCGTGGACGGTGCTCGGCTGCCACGCCGGGCTGCGCGAGATCGCGGTGCCGATCGAGCGCGACGGCGTCACCGTCGGCGCGCTGCTGATCGGCGGGTTCCGCGAGACCGGCGCGGTGCCCATCGGCGATGGCGTGACCAGCGCCGCCTGGGACGCGACCCCGATGCTCGACGCCGGCCAGGTCGCGCTGCTCGGCGAGATGGCCGCCGCGGTCGCGGCCGACGTCGCGCTCGCGCTCGCCGAGCTGACCGCCCCGCCGCCGTCGCCGGTGCGCCAGCGCTACGACGCGATCATCGGCGGCTCGCCCAAGATGCAGGAGCTGTACACGCTCCTCGATCGGGTCGTGCGCTCCGAATCGACGGTGCTCATCCAGGGCGAGAACGGCACCGGCAAGGAGCTGGTCGCGCGCGCGATCCACAACGGCTCCGACCGCCGCGATCGCCGGTTCGTCGTCACCAACTGCTCCGCGTTCAACGACAACCTCCTCGACTCCGAGCTGTTCGGCCACAAGCGCGGCGCCTTCACCGGCGCGGTCGCCGACAAGCCCGGCCTGTTCGAGGTCGCCGACACCGGCACGTTCTTCCTCGACGAGATCGGCGACATGTCGCCGACCCTGCAGGTGAAGGTGCTGCGCGTGCTGCAGGAGGGCACGTTCAACCGCGTCGGCGACACCGAGACCCGCAAGGTCGACGTGCGGATCATCGCCGCGACCAACCGCGATCTGCGCGCGATGGTCGCGCGCGGCCAGTTCCGCGAGGATCTCTACTACCGCATCAACGTCATCAACCTGATGCTGCCGGCGCTGCGCGAGCGCCGCGAGGACATCCCGCTGCTCCTCGGGTTCTTCCTCGATCGCCAGCGCCGCGGCGGCAAGGGCAAGCGCCTGGCCGACGACTGCGTCGCGCGCATGACCTCGTATCCGTGGCCCGGCAACGTGCGCGAGCTCGAGAACGAGGTCGAGCGCCTGGTCGTGCTGTCCGGCGACGATCCGGTCATCGAGGAAGATCTGCTGTCGACCCGCATCCGCCACCACAGCGCGCCGATCGTCGAGGAGGCGGTGCCGATGAGCTCGCTGCCCGACGCCGTCGAGGCGCTCGAGCGGCGGATGATCGTCGATGCGCTGCGCCGCAACCGCTGGAACAAGACGCGCGCGTCGTCGGACCTCAAGGTCTCGCGGCGCAACCTGATCCGCCTGGTCCAGAAGTACGGCATCGAGCCGCCCGCGGCCCGGTAGCGCTACTTCGGCGGCGGCGGCACGGTCACGCCGTGCCTGGCCAGCCAGGCATCGACCACGGCCAGCGTGTCGGGGCCGGTGTCGGAGTCGGGCAGCACCATCTCGGCGCGCGCGGCCTTGGCCTCGGCGATGCCGCCGCGCACGTCGCGCCGCGACTCGGTCAGCGCCACGCCGTGCCAGTAGTGGGCGAGGATCAGCTCGCCGCTGTCCTCGTAGCTGAGCTTGGTCGCGAGCGCGCGCGCGGCGTGGGAGAGCACCTGCGGCCAGTCGGCGCGGCTGGCGTGCGCGCGGGCGAGGAGCACCAGGACATGCGCGGTGTAGACCGAGTCCCGGCCGGTCTCGGCCTGGACCATCGCGAGCGCGCGCTCGTAGGCGACGGTCGCCTCGTCCCAGCGCTCCGTCGCGGCCAGGATCTGCCCGCGGTTGATGATGCCGAGCGCCCAGTTGAGCGAGGGCCGGTTGGCCTTCGCGTAGGTCGCGAGCTCCTCGCCGTTGCGCGCGAGGGCCTCGTCGAACCGACCGAGCGCCATCAGCGCGCCGGCGCTGTCGCCGATCATGCCGGCGAGGCGCAGGTCGTCGGGCGCCATCGTCGCGCGCGCCATCGCGATCCCGCGCTCGAAGTAGGGCAGCGCCTCGGCGTGGCGGCGCGCCACGGTGAGCAGCGAGCCGACCCGGCCGATCACCTGCGCGAGCCGCGGCGACGCCGCCATCCGGGCCTCGCCGATCTTCGCCGCGGTCATCATCTCGGCGAGCGCGGCGGCGTCGTCGCCCAGGTGGCGATAGGCCTCGGACAGGTTGCCGTGGACCGAGAGCAGGAGCGGATGATCCGCGCCGTACTGCGCGGTGCGCAGCGCGATGGTCTCGCGGAACGCGTCCGCGGCCTCGCGCCACTTGCCCGCGTCCTGCATGATCGAGCCGGTCTGGTTGATCGCCGAGGCGAGGCGGCCGACCAGCGGCGAGCCGGGCGTGCGCGCGCCGCTGGCCTCGAGCAGCGCGATGGCCTCGGCCATGAGCTTCTGCGCGCCCGCGGTGTCGCGCTTGGCCGACGCGACCTCGGCGCGGACCTGGAGCAGGTCGTAGCGCAGCCCGACCGGGTTGCCGGCGCGCGCGACCGCGGCCTCGGCCGAGAGCAAGAGCGGCGCGGCGTCGTCGGGGCGATCGAGCGAGTCCGCGGTGGTCGACACGATCGCGGTCCAGGCGTCGGCGGCGAGCGCGTCATCGTGGGCGGTGGCCGCGACCGTGATCAGCTCGCGGCGGGTCGCGAGCTCGGCGTCGAAGCTGCCCTCGTTGTGCTGGGCCGAGGCCAGCGCGTCGAGCGCCTCGGCGAGGCGGGTGACGTGACCCAGGGTGCGCGCGCGCCCGAGCGCCTGCTGCGCGCGCGGCAGCAGCGCCTCGAGCTTGCCGGCGACCCGCGCGACGTCGATCGCCGCGAGCTCCTCGCCGAGCGCGCGGAACTCACGCCGGGCCGCCGCCTCGGTGGGCGGCGCCGGCCGATCGCCGAGCGTCGTCGGATCGCTGCACGCCGACAGATCGGGCAGCGCGTCGAGCACGCGGATCGCGCGATCGAGCTCGAGCGGCGTGGCGACCGGGGTGAGCACGCGCACCGCCTCCCCGAGCCCGACCAGGGCGCGATCGAGGCAGTCCATGCGCCGATCGAGCATCGTGTCCGACTGTCGGCCCTCGACGCGCGTCGCGCGGCACGCCTCGACGTGGGTCGCCGACCACCGCGCCGCGAGATCGTCGAACGCCGCGCGCGCGACCGCGAAGCGCTCGCCGCCGTGCTCGGGATCGGCCGCGGCCAGCGCGGCGCCCAGCCGATCGCGCTGCGCCGGCGACCAGACCGCGGCCAGCCGCGCCGACGGCGGCGCGCACGGATCGATCGGCGCCGGCGCGGCCTGGAGGGCCACGATCCCCAAGGTGCCCGCGGTCGCGATCCCGGCGACCACCGCGGCGATCACCCAGCGCCGGCCCCGTCGTCGGTGCTCGAGCGCCGCGAGCAGCGCGGTCATGCTGGGCCAGCGCGCCGACGCCGACGCCGCGAGCCCGCGGCGCACGATCGCCTGCACCGCGCGCGGCACGCCGCGATCCGGCGGCGGGGTGATCTGTCCGGCCTCGACCGCGGCGCGCAGCTCGCTCGGTTTGCGCCCGGGAAACGGGCGCACGCCGAACAGGCCCTCCCACAGCGCGACGCAGAACGAGAACTGGTCGCTGCGCGGATCGACGCCCTGCCCGCCCCACTGCTCCGAGGACATGTAGGCCGGCGTGCCGACCGCCGTGCCGCGCAGCGTGCGGTCGTCGCTGCCCTCCTCGTCGGTCGGATCGTCGACGGCGCGGGCATCCTCGGCGACCAGCCCGAAATCGGTGACCCGCGGCCGACCATCGGCGCCGATCAGGACGTTGTCGGGCTTGAAGTCGCGGTGCACCATGCCGGCGGCGTGCGCCGCCGCGAGGCCGCGCCCGGCGCCGATGAACATGTCGACGATCGCGGTCCACGACCGCGGCGCCTCGGCGAGCCAGCCGCGCAGGGTCGTGCCTTCGACCAGCTCCATCGCGAGGAACAGCTGGTCCTCGACGCGCCCGACCTCGTAGACGGTGACGACGTTGGGATGCGCGAGGCGCGCCATGGCCTGGGCCTCGCGGGTCAGGCGCGCGTCGGCGCCCCCGCGCGCGGCGCCGGGAAACACCTCCGGCCGCAGCAGCTTGAGCGCCACCCGCCGATCGAGATCGGGGTCGCGCGCGGCGAGCACGATGCCCATGCCGCCGGAGCCGAGCACGCCGCTGACCTCGAACCGACCGTAGTGACGCCCCGGCGGCGCGGCCGCACCGTCCTCGGTGGTCACCGGCAGCGTCGCGTCGAGCTCGGGCGTCTGGGTCACGGCCGACCTCAGGTGCGCGGCCGCGGGATGCGGTACAGGCGCAGCTTGGTGACCAGCGTCGTGCGCGAGATGCCGAGCTTCTTCGCGGCGCGGGTCTGGTTGCCGGCGCACTCATCGAGGGCGCGCAGCAGCAGGTCGCGGTCGGCGCGCTGGGCGTCGTCGAGGAACGCGAGCGCACCGTCGCCCGGCGGCTCGGGCTCGGGCGCGCTGGCCGCGCGGATCGGCGGCGGGTCGGTCGGCGTCCGCGCCGCCGCCCGTGGCTCGGGGCGCGCGCCCGCGGCCAGCTCGCCCGACGCTCGCACGAACGCGAGGTGGCGGACGCCGACGTCGCCGGTGCGCGCGAGCAGCACGGCGCGCTCGATCACGGCCTTGAGCTCGCGCACGTTGCCGGGCCAGTCGTAGGCCTCGCGCGCCCCGAGCACGTCGGCGCCGAGGCGCGTCGGCTTGCCGGTCTTCGCGTTGAGCGCCTCGAGGAAGCGGAGCGCGAGCGGGCCGATCAGGCCGCGGCGCTCGCGCAGCGGCGGGATCACGAGGGTCACGCCGTCGAGGCGGAAGTACAGATCGCGGCGGAACGCGCCCGACGCGACCTCGGCCGGCAGATCGCGGTTGGTCGCGGCGATGAAGCGCACGTCGATCGCGATCGGCTTGGTCGAGCCCAGCCGGATCACCTCGCGGTGCTCGACCGCGCGCAGGAGCTTGGCCTGGATCGCCAGCGGCAGCTCGCCGATCTCGTCGAGGAACACCGTGCCCTGGTGGGCGGCCTCGAGGAGCCCGATCTTCTGGGTCCCGGCGCCGGTGAACGCGCCCTTCTCGTGCCCGAACAGCTCGCTCTCGAGCAGCGACTCGCTGAGCGCCGCGCAGTTGATGCGGGTGAAGCCACCGGTCCGCCCCGAGAGCTCGTGCAGGGTCGAGGCGAGTACCTCCTTGCCGACGCCGGTCTCGCCGAGGATCAAGATCGACGCCGCGCTCTGCGCGATGTCGCGCACCAGCGCGGGCACGCCGGTCGTGGTCGGATCGATGACGCGCAGCAGGTCGCGGCCGGACACCGACCGGTCGTCAGCGACCATCCGCGCGACGATCACGAACGAGAACGGCCCGATGTGGAAGCCATCGCCGGCGTGCAGCGGGATCGGGGGGCCGCCGCGGCGGAGCTCGCCGCCGACCCGGGTGCCGTTGGTCGAGCCGAGGTCCTCGACCGTCACCGGCGCGCCCGCGCGCAGCACCGCGTGGCGGCGCGACAAGGACCGATGGTCGATCACGACATCGCAGTCGGCGCCCCGACCGATCACGACCTCGCCGTGGCTCAGCTCGTAGGTCGAGAGCTGGCCGTTGCCCGCGACCAGCAGCAGGTCGCCCACCGCGCGCGGGCCCGACGCCGTGGGATCATGCGGAGTTGGATCGTTTGCGCCGGGACCAGCGATGCGGCGCATCGAATCGAATCGTACCTTCGGCAGGGAGGACGAGACAATGCCGGGCGGGTCCGCGATGGTCATGGGACCTGGCACTGCAGCGGGCGCGCCAGCGCAGATCGCGCAGACATCTCGCGCGATTGGGCTGCCGCAGGTCGAACTGCCTGGACAGTTCGTGCGGTCAATCTGCGCACGCGGAATGAGTCCCTCGACCGGGGCGTTGGCGAGCCAAACGTCCGCGGGGAGAGACCATGAACATGTCCGTCGCCACCGAGAAGCCCGAGCTCGTCGCTCGGCCCACCCTGCCGCGCGATCTCCGACCGCTCGGCATCATCGCGATCGCGATCGGCCTGGTCGCCTCGACCTGGATCGCCGCCAGCTCGTGGAAGCAGGTCCGCATGAAGCCCGTGGTCCGCAAGATCGACGTCACCGGCTCGGCCAAGAAGCGCATCACCTCGGATCTGATCCAGTGGTCGGCCTCGGTCGAGGCGACCGCGCCCGACCGCACCGCCGCGTACAAGTCGCTGCACGAGCAGGTCGAGAAGGCGGTCGCGTACCTCAAGGCCCAGGGCGTGAAGCCCGACGAGATCCGGCCGTCGTCGGTGACCTTCCAGCAGCTCTACGACACGGTCTACGAGGGCACCGGCAAGGACCGCATCGCCAAGCAGGTGCCAGCCGGCTACTCGACGACGCAGTCGATCGAGATCCACTCCACCGACGTCACGCTGGTCGAGCGCGTGTCGCGCGAGATCTCGCAGCTGCTCGATCAGGGCGTGAGCGTGACCTCGAACCCGCCGAGCTACTTCTACACCAAGCTCGGCGAGCTCAAGATCCAGATGCTGGCCGAGGCCGCGAAGGACGCGCGCACCCGCGCCGACAACATCATCAAGCAGTCGGGCGGCGCCACCGTCGGGCAGCTCAAGTCGGCGGACATGGGCGTCATCAACGTCAACGCCGCCGACGTGACCGCGACCAGCTGGGAGGGCAACAACGACACGACCTCGCTCGACAAGGACATCATCACGATCGTCCACGCGAGCTTCGAGCTGGAGTGATCAGGCGCGCTACTTGCTGAAGCGGAGCAGGTACCCGCGGCCGGGCCGCACCGCGCAGTGAACCGCGTAGCGCCCGGGCGCGAGCGGCAGGTGCAGCACGCCGTAGTCGGCCTCGATCGCGGCCGGGTCGGCGTGGCCCGGAAACGCGGCGTCGAAGGCGAGCAGCCCCCCGTCGCCGAGCTCGAGGGTGAGCGCGGTCGGGCGCCAGCGCTCCTCGGCGATCGTCAGGAGCAGCGCGTGTGCGTCCGCGATCGTCGCAACCTCCTCGCCGCGCAGCAAGACCGCGCCATCCCGCCACACCACGCCGGTCGTGCTGGTCTCGTTGTCGAGCACCAGCGCGCGCCCGTCGCCGACGCGCAGCGAACCGCAGGCCTCGAACTCCTCGACGTGCGTGTGGTCGAGATCGAGGCACGCGCGATCGTAGTCGCTCGGCGGATCGAGGTAGGTCCAGCCCGTCGCGAGCGCCCGCGCCCGGCGTTCATCGAGCGGCGGATCGGTCCCGCGCCACGCGGCCGCGAGCGACGCCGGGATGATGAGCAGCGGGCCGCCGAGGGTGGCGACCCAGGGCAGCGCGGTCACGCCAGCGCGTCGGCGACCGCGGCCGACAGCGACGCGTGCGCGAACTGGAAGCCGCGCGCGAGCAAGGCGCGCGGCACGACCTTGCGCCCGGTGAGCAGGTACTCGGCGAACTCGCCGACCGCGGCCTTGAGCGCGAAGCCGGGCACCGGCATCCACGCCGGGCGGCCGAGCGCCTTGCCCAGCGCCTTCGCGAGATCCCTGGCGCGCGCCGCCTCGGGCGAGACCAGGTTGACCGGGCCGCCGAGCGCGGCGGTGTCGAGGGCGAACAGGTAGGCCGCGATCGCGTCGCGCTGATCGACCCACGAGAACCACTGCTTGCCCGAGCCGATGCGGCCGCCGACGAACAGCTTGAACGGCGTGCGCATGCGATCGAGCGCGCCGCCCTTGCCGAGCACGACGCCGGTGCGCATGCGCACCACCCGCAGGCCGAGCGGCTCGGCCGCCGCGGCCTCGGCCTCCCAGGCCGCGCACACCCGCGCCAGGAACGAGTCGCCGGCGCTCTGGTCCTCGGCGAAGTCCTCGTCGTCGAAGTCGCCGGGCACGACCGCGTCGTAGTAGTCGGCGCCCGAGGCGCTCACCAGCACCCGCGGTCGCGCCGCCGCCGGCGCGGCCGCCAGCCCCTCGACGATCGTGCGCGTCGACTCGACCCGGCTGTCGCGGATGAGCTGCTTCTGGCGCGCGTCCCAGCGCTTCGCGGCGATGGGCTCGCCGGCCAGATGCACGATGCCATCCACGCCATCGACCAGCCGCGCCTGCCACGGGCCCGGGGTCTCGAGCGTGGCCTCGACGAGGTCCACGCCGGGCAGGCTGGCCTTCGCGCGCTCGCGATCGCGGACCAGCGCGATCACCCGATCGCCGCGCGCGACGAGCGCTGCGATCAGCGGGCGACCGAGGAACCCCGTCGCGCCGGTGACCGCGATCGTGCTCACAGCACCGACCGATCGCCGCGGCCCGCGTCGACCGGCGACGCGAGCAACTCGGCGACGAACGTCTTGGCGATGCGGCACGCGTCGACCAGCGCGTCGCCGTGGGCGAGCCGCGCGGCGATCGCGGTCGACAGCGCGCAGCCGGTGCCGTGGATCGAGGTGCCGTCGGGGATGCGCAGCCCGGGCAGGCGATGGACGGTGTCGCCCTCGACGAGGATGTCGACCGCCTCGGCGCCCTTGCCGTGCCCGCCCTTGATGAGCGCGGCCTTGACCCAGCGGTTGACCAGCTGCTTGCCGGCGGCGATCGCGGTCGCCTCGTCGGTGACGTGGATGCCGGTCAGGCGGTGGGCCTCGTCGAGGTTGGGCGTGATCACCGCGAGGTGCGAGGACAGGGCGACCAGCGCGTCCATGGGATCGCCGTCGTAGAGCGCGCCGCCGCGGCTCGGCGACAGCACCGGATCCCAGACCACCGGCGCGTCGGTCAGCGACAGCGCATCGGCAACGTCGCGCGCGGTGCGCGCGGTGGCGATCATGCCGATCTTGACCGCGCGGACCTCGATGTCGCTCAGCACCAGCGTCAGCTGCGACGCGACGATGTGCGACTGCGTGTGGTGCGCGTCCTGGACGCCGAGCGTGGATTGCTCGGTCAGCGAGGTCGCGACGCCGATCGGCCGACAGCCGAGCCGGTCCGCGATCCGGACATCGGCGATCAGGCCCGCGCCGCCCGACGGATCGAGGCCGGCGACGATGAGCAGACCGGGCCGCGGCCCCGGTGCGGTGCGGTACGGCATCAGCGGTCGAAGGCGGCCAGCCCGGTGACGTCCTGCCCGACGACGAGCGTGTGGATGTCGTGCGTACCCTCGTAGGTGTAGACCGACTCGAGGTTGAGCATGTGGCGCCCGCACTGGTAGTCGTCGGTCACGCCGTTGGCGCCGAGGATGTCGCGGGCGTCGCGCGCGATGTCGCGGGCGATCGACACGTTGTTGCGCTTGGCCAGGGAGATCTGGCCGGCCGTGAGCTTGCCGCTCTCCTTGAGCCGGCCGAGGCGGAACGCCAGCAGCTGCGCCTTGGTGATCTCCGAGACCATGTCCACCAGCTTGCGCTGGACCAGCTGGTAGCCGGCGATCGGCCGCGAGAACTGCACGCGGTCCTTGGCGTAGGACAGCGCCTCGTCGTAGCAGGCCATCGCCGCGCCGACCGCGCCGTAGCAGATGCCGAAGCGCGCCTGCGACAGGCACGACAGCGGGCCGCGCATGCCGGACACGCCGGGAAGGATCGCGTCCTCGCCGACGTTGACGTCCTCGAGATGGAGCTCGCTGGTCACCGACGCGCGCAACGACCACTTGCCGTCGATCGTGCGGGCGGTGAAGCCCGGGGTCTCGGTCGGCACCAGGAAGCCGCGGACCACGCCATCGAGCTTGGCCCACACCAGCGCGACCTGCGCGATGTTGCCGTTGGTGATCCAGCGCTTGGTGCCGTTCAAGCGGTAGCCATCGGCGGTGCGCACTGCGCTGGTGAGCATGCCGTTGGGGTTCGAGCCGAAGTCGGGCTCGGTCAGGCCGAAGCAGCCGATCGCCTTGCCCGCGGCCATCGCCGGCAGCCAGCGCTCCTTCTGCTCCTCGGAGCCGAACGCGTGGATCGGGAACATGACCAGCGACGACTGCACCGACGCGAACGAGCGGATGCCGGAGTCACCGCGCTCGAGCTCCTGGCAGATGAGCCCATACGCGGTCGGCGAGGTGCCGGCGCAGCCGTAGCCGGTGAGCGACGAGCCGAGCAGGCCAAGCTCGCCGAAGTGCGCGACCAGCTCCATCGGGAACGTGCCCGCGGACCAGTGCTTGCCGATGCCGGGCAGGATCGCTCGATCGACGAAGTCGCGCACGGTGTCGCGGACCAGGCGCTCCTCGTCGGTGAGCAGCTCGTCGATGCCGTAGTAGTCGAGGCCGCGGAACGCCATGGTGTCCTCCTGGCGGAAACTGGAGCCGCCGGATGGGGGCGGTATACTGCGCGCGTGGCACCGTCGGCAACCTGTCGTATGCGCTCGCGCGCTCGAGCGCACCCGTGAGCGCGATGGCGCGACGCGCCGCGGTGACGCTCGCGGTGATCGCGGCGATCGGCGCCGGTCCTCGTCGAGCCTGGAGCGATTCGCCGGCCGAGCAGCTCGGCCGCGCGTTCCGCGCCTACGACGCCGGCGACCTCGCGCAGGCCAGGTCCGAGCTGCAACATCTTGCCGAAAAGCGGCTGAAGAATCCCGACTACGCGCTGTGGCTCCGCGGCCAGCTCGCGCTGCTCGACGGCGACGGCGCCGCCGCCCACGCCGCGTTCACCGATCTCGCCAAGGCCAAGGGCTCGCGGTTCGCCGCCGAGGTGCCGTGGCGCCTCGCCGATGCCGACTGGCTGCGCGACCGCCGGCGCGCCGCGACCGACGCCTACGCGAAGCTCATCAAGGCGGCCGACGCCGGCGACCATGGCGACGTCGGCACCGCGCGGTTCCGCATCGCGGTCAGCCGCAAGGGCGCGGCGATGCGGCGCGCGCTGCACGAGTTCCGCGTCGATTTCCCGCAGCACCCGCTCGAGGCCGAGGCGATCGCCCGGCTCACCGCCGCCGGCGAGGACGAGCACGCGTTCACCGCCGACGAGCGCATCGCGCGCGCGCAGCACCTGACCGAGTCGCACCTGTGGCACGAGGCGGTCGCCGAGCTGTCGCTGATCCCCGACGGCGAGGCGCGGGTCCGCCGCGACTACTGGCTCGGCACCACGCTGTTCAAGATGCGCCGGCGCTACGCCGATGCGGGCAAGCTGCTGCTGGGCGTGGCGCCCGACATGGGCGGCAGCGCCGCCGAGGCGACCTTCCACGGCGCGCGCGCGCTGTCCCGCGCGGATCTCGATGACCAGGCGATCGTCTGGTACCGCAAGGTCGTCGAGAAGTGGCCGAAGACCGCCTACGCGCAGGAGGCCGCCTATCTGATCGGCTGGCTCGACTTCAACCGCGGCAACTACGCGGAGGCGATCGCGCCGCTCGAGGAATCGCTGCGCGCGTATCCGCGCTCGAAGTTCGCCGACGACTCGCTGTGGTTCCTCGGCATGTCGCAGTACCTGCTCGGGCACTACAAGGACGCGCTCGCCACGCTCCAGGAGCTGGCCACCCACCGCGGCGCGCTCGAGGGCGGCAAGGGCGCGTACTGGGTCGCGCGCACCCAGCAGCAGCTCGGCGACACCGACGCCGCGCAGCGCGGCTATCGCGAGCTGGTCCGGCGCTGGCCGTTCTCGTGGTACGCGCTGCTCGGGCGGGCGCAGCTGGCGAAGGCCGGGGTCGCGATCGGGCCGTTCGGCGTGGATGCGCCGCGGCCGCGCGGCCCGTCGATCGACACCGGCGTGGATCCCGCGGACTTCCACGGCGAGCTGATGGGCCGCATCGACGAGCTGATCGCCGCCGGGCTCACCGTCGAGGCCGGCGACGAGCTCGCCCGCAACGAGAGCGCGATCGTGAAGGGCGATCGCGCGCACGGCTACGCGGTGCTGTTCGATCGCTACCGCGCGGCCGGCATCTACTACCGGCCGTGGATGATCGCGTTGACCCGCGGCGCGGCCGCGCTCGACGGCCCCGCCGAGGGCTCGGCGCGGGTGTGGTGGGAGACCGCGTATCCGCGCGCGTACCGCGAGCTGATCGAGAAGTACCAGGCGCTCGGCGACAACCCCGAGGGCTACCTCTACTCGATCATGCGCAAGGAGAGCGGCTTCAACCCGCACGACCTGTCGTACGCCGACGCGCAGGGCCTCTTGCAGATGATCCCGGCGACCACGCAGCGGGTCGCGAAGGCGCTCAAGCTGCCGTACGCGGCCGGCCGGCTCTACGAGCCCGAGTTCAACATCATGACCGGCAGCTGGTACATCGGGCACCTGCTGCAGAAGTTCAAGGGCCAGATCCCGATCGGCGCCGGGTCGTTCAACAGCGGCCCGCGCCCGGTGATGAAGTGGCTCGATCAGAACGGCGACCGGCCGATCGACGAGTTCGTCGAGCTGGTGCCGTACATGCAGACCCGCGAGTACATGAAGAAGGTCACCGAGAACTACGCGCGCTACGTGTACCTGTACCAGGGCACGATCTACGAGCAGCCGCTCACCGTCGACAAGGCGTACCTGGCCAACGAGCTGGTCTACTGATCCTCGCGCGCGGCGCGTCCTCGTCGGGCGTGCTAGTTTCCCGGCATGGCGAAGTTGAAGGGCACGATCCAGCGCAGCGATCTCGAGGGTGGCATGTGGCTGCTCGATGCCGATGACGGCAAGCAGTACCAGCTCACCGGCGAGACCAAGGGCATGGTCTCGGGCAAGCGCGCCGAGGTCGAGGGCAAGGTCGAGAGCCAGCAGATGGGCTTCGGCATGGGCGGCGCGATCCTCGCGGTGCGGCACTACAAGCTGATCTGAGTCAGTTCGCGATCGGCCCGCCGGGCACGAGCACGCGGCCGAAAAGCGCCGGGTGATCGCCCGCGATGCGGGTCGCGCGGAACACGGCCGGCATCGCGCCGGGCACGGCGTAGCTCCACACCGTCGCGCCTCCGGGCGTGACCTCGAGCAGGCGGCCCTCGGGCCCGACGCACACGAGGGTGTTGCCGTCGGGCAGTCGCTGCGCGCCCGAGATGTTGCTGCCGAACATCGACTCCGGCGGATCGGCGATGTACCGCCACGTCAGGGTCGGGGCGGCGCCGTCGGTCGGGAGCGCGTATTCGTCGACGGTGGAGTACGGCCGCACGCCGGCGCGCCCGTTGTTGAACAGCAGCACGTGCCCGGCGCCGGGCAGGCCCGCGGCGATCCACTGCGCGTTGTGCTGGCCGAACAGCGTCTCTTCGCCAGCGGCACCGGCGATCGCGGGATTGCCAAAGCGGTAGAGCAGATCGCCGCCGCGACCGCGACGACCGCCGGTGTGGCCAGCAGCGATGGCTGCGGTGGTGCCGTGATCGAGGACCCAGACCTCGTTCAGGTTGTGCACGCTGAGCAGGATCTCGTCCTGCGCGGCGTCGTACGCGACCGCGTTCACGTGCGTCCAGTCGTTCTGCGGCCGGGCCGCGGCGTTGATATCGACGAGCTCGGGGTGCGCGGCGATCGCGCCGTACGCGGGCTTCGCGGCGTCGCGGTCCTGCACCAGGTGATCGACGAGGTGCCACTCCCAGACGATCGCGTCGGTCGCGGGATCGATCTCGACGAGGTGATCGGCCCAGAGCTCGCCCTGCGCGGGGAGCGCCGCGGGATCGCGGCCGCGGGCGAGCGCGTCGGGAACGGTCTCCCACGCGACCAGCAACACGTGCCCATCGGGCAGCGCGATCGCGTCGTGGTGCTGCTGGTGCGTGGCGCTGGCGTAGGCGTAGCTCCAGGCGATCGCGCCGTACCAGGCGTAGCGCGTGACGCGTCCGCCGATCCCGCCGCCACTGAAGACCGTGGATGGCGCGACCTCGGTCCGCAGGAGGTCGCCGTCGTCGAGGAGGTAGACCGCCTGGCCCGGACGGGCGGAGGACGGCCAGGCATGAACGACCGCGCCGGAGCGATCGATGAGGTACGTGGTCGTCGACGCGATCGGCGCGAGCAGGAGGTAGTCGCCCGCGGCGCTGGCGGCGTCGGGCGTGTCAGCGTCGGGCGTGTCAGCGTCGGGCGGGACGTCAGGCGCGGTCGCGGCGCCGCAGGCAGAGAGCAGGAGCGCGAGCGCCGCGCGCGGACGGATCGGGGATCGCATGTCCCGCCGACCCGCATGATTCAGCGCCGTTAGGTGCGGGATCCGCACCGCGACGCGTGCGGGATCCGCACGCGCGGACCTCGCGCATGGCTCCGGACGCAACTCGGGGCAGCCCGTGAGCTGCCCCGATGGTGTCGCCGGTCGCGCGCGCGACTACGGGACGATCTGGACGTCGGTGCCGTCGGCCCAGCCGCTGTCGGCGGGGCACGCGATCGTGGCCTTCGCGCCATCGACAGCGGTGACGCTGCACTCGATCTGCTGATCGGCGGCGGCCTTCGAGGCGACCTTCACGGTCGCGCCGACCGTCGGCGCCGCGCCGGTGAGCGTGACCTCGCCGACGAGGGTCGGCGCCTGCTCGACGGTGGCGAGCACCGCGCCGGCGACGACCTGCGCGCCCTTGGCGGTGGTCTTCTTCACGGTGCCCGCGGTGTTCGCCTTCACGATCAGCGACGCGATCTCGGCGTCGAACTTCGCGCGCTCGGCCTGCTTCTCGGTGAGCCGCTTGCTGCGCTCCTCGGCCTTGGCGTCGAAGCCCTTGGCGACGGCCTCGTTGCCCGCGGTCCGCGCGGCCGCGGCCTGCTCCTGGTAGCGCTTGATCTCGGCAGGCACGCGCTTGCCGATGTCGTAGTCGAGCTCCGCGACCTTCGCCTCGATGCGCGCAGGCGCCGCGAGCCGGACGATCACGTCGCCGGCCTTCACCGGCGCGCCGACCGCGGGCGCGACCGCGACCACGCCGGCCGAGGGCGCCTTGATGTCCGCCGAGGTGCCGGCCGCGGTGTGCAGCGTCGCGGTGACCGGGGCCGGCGCCGCCGCCGAGCCCGCGGCGGAACCCGCCGAGCCCGTCGCCGAGCCAGCCGCAGAACCCGCCGAGCCCGCCGCCGAACCCGCGGCAGAACCCGCCGAGCCCGCCGCCGAACCCGCGGTCGAGCCCGAGCCCCCGACCGCGGAGCCCGCCGAGCCCGTGCTCGCGGAGCCCGTCGTGTCTCCGCTCGCCGAGCCGGGCTGCGAGCCCGCGCTCGGCTTGTCGATGACGAACTTCCAGACCGCGAACGCCGCAGCGCCGACGATCACCAGCGCCAGCAGCGCGATCAGCACCGGGCTCGTGCCCTTGCGCGGCGCCTCGACCGGCGTCACCGGGGTCGGCTTCGCGACCGGGGCCGGCTCGGGCTTGAGCTTCGGCTTGCCCACGGCGACCGGCTCGCGCGGCAGCTCGACCGGCGGCTTCACCGCAGCCGGCGGCGGCAGATCGATGGGCACCGGCGGGACCGGGATCGATACCGGCGTCTTGCTCGGGACCGGCGCGGCCATGGGCGCGCTCTGCGCGTCGCGCGCGGCCTGCTTGGCGGCCTCGGCCGCCGCCGCGATCTGCGCCTCGCGCTCGTCGAGCTGCGCGAGCAGCTCGGGCGGCACGTCGACGGCCTTCATGACCTGCGACGCGCGGACCGCTTCCTTCACGTCCTGCGGCCGGATCGCGAGGTGCTCGCTCAGATCGACCGAGACCTCGTCGTCGTCGAAGTCGCCCTGCGCCGGACGCGGCAGGTTGGTCGGCCCGTCATCATCCGAATCGGGCTTGGTGCTCGGCCGCAGCGACGGCGCGAACTCGTACGGCGACGCGGTCGCCGGCGGCATCTCGGTGCTGATGTCCGAGCGCCCCGAGGCGCCCAGATCCAGATCCATCGACTCGAGCGCGGCGGCGACCTGCTGCGCCGGCGGACCCGAGTGACCCAACTCGACGTCCTCGACCTCGGCAGGCGCCTGCGCCGCGGCGAACGCCGCCGTCGCGGGCACGTTCCAGCCCGCGGTCAGCCCGCCCGCGCCCAGCTCGACATCCGGTGCCCGCTCGACGATCTCGGGCGCCGGCGCCGGCGCGACCACGCCGCGCGCGAGCAGCTCGTCGGCGAACGACGACGAGGCCGCCGCGGAGTCCGCCGCCTCGAGATAGCCCAGCTCGCCGAGCGTCGAGATGACCGTCGCGAGCTCGTCGGTCGACGGCGCGATGCCCAGCTCTTCCTTGGCCCACGCCGCGAGGCTCGACAGATCGCGCTCGCCATCCATCGCGCACGCGATCGAGTACTCGACTTCGTAGAACCGGAACGTGTTGCCGGTGTCCGGGTCGATGACGTCGATGTAGCGCTGCCCGTCGTCGTCGATCGGCTCGGCGACGAGGTCGGTCCGGAACCGCGGGCGCGCAGCGGGCGCGGCGGAGGTCATGTTCAGCTCCCCTTCCTCAGCTCGGTGAGGACCAGCTTGGCCACGGCCTTCAGCGTGTCGAACACGCCGTTGCCCTTGGTCGCCACCGCCTCGAACTGCGGCACCTTCGTCGGGTTCAGCGTCTCCTCGAGCTCCGCCATCGGCGCGGCGTTCGGCAGGTCGCGCTTGTTGTACTGGACGACGTACGGGAGCTTGTCGAGGTCGTAGCCCTGCTCGGCGAGGTTCGTGCGCAGGTTGTCGAGCGACTCGATGTTCGCTTCCATGCGCTCGATCTGCGAGTCGCCGCAGAACACGACGCCGTCGACGCCCTTCAGGATCAGCTTGCGGCTGGCGTCGTAGAAGACCTGACCCGGCACCGTGTAGAGGTGGAAGCGGGTGCGGAAGCCGCGGATCTCACCGAGCGAGAGCGGCAAGAAGTCGAAGAACAAGGTCCGCTCGGTCTCGGTGGCAAGCGAGATCATCTTGCCCTTCGCCTCGGGATTGGTCTTGTTGTAGATGTACTGCAGGTTCGTCGTCTTCCCGCACAAACCCGGTCCGTAGTAGACGATCTTGCAGTTGATCTCGCGCGACGAGTAGTTGATGAAGCTCACGGTCGCGCCTCAGTCGTTGAAGAGGTTGTCGATGTCGGCATCGGTGATCTCCGCGAACACCGACGGCTGAGCAGAAGACTCGCTCTTCTTGACCAGCTGATCGATGGTCGCGGTGAGCTCGAGCGCCGCCTTGCGCACGCGCAGCCGCACCAGCCCGAGCGACGAGCGCTCGTCGAACAGCACCACCAGGATCAGCCGCTGCGCGACGATCGACAGGTGGACGTTGGTCCGCTCGCCCTCGTGGAACTGCCCCGCGAACTCCTTCTCGGAGAGGAGCTGCGCGATGCCTCCGGTGGCGGCGACGTTACCCGCAGTGAGCGACGACAGCGACGTGACATCGAGATGCTCGACCTCGCCACCCTGGGCGATCGCCTGGCCATTCTTGTCGATGACGAGGACCGCCTTGGCGTTGGCTTCCTTGTGGAGCGTGTCGCAGATGCGATTGATCTGCTGGAGCTCCTCTTCGTACATCACCAGATTATTGCCCATCTCGACTAGGCTCCTTTGCCTCACGCCCCGGTCGTGCTGCTCCGGGCAGGAGAGGGAATACCCTCCCCTAGCGGGCTTCACGGTACCACCCGCCCGCCGATTCTTTCAACCTTTCCGCCCACGTATCAATACGGGCGGGAGCGCGAGGGATCCCCACCTTGCGCTACAGATCGACGGGTTCCGTCGTGGGCCTACAGGTGCGAGCGATGGGCGAGCGCCCGCGCCAGCGTCGCCTGGTCGGAGTACTCGATCTCGCCGCCGATCGGCAGCCCCGTCGCGATCCGGCTCACCGTCACGCCCAGCGGCTTGATCAGGCGTGCCAGGTACATCGCCGTGGCCTCGCCCTCGACGCTGGGGCTGGTCGCGATGATGACCTCGCGCACCGGCGGTGAGGTGCCGTCACCGGGGCCGAGTCGGCGCAGCAGCTCGGCGATCCGCAGGTCCTCGGGCCCGACGCCATCGAGCGGCGAGAGGAGTCCGTGGAGGACGTGGTACCGGCCGGAAAAGTGGCCGCCTCGGTCGATCGCGACCAGGTCGGACGGGGTCGCGACCACGCACAGGGTCTCGCGGTCGCGCCGGGTGTCGCGGCACATCGCGCACGGATCGTCGTCCGTGACGTTCATGCACGACGAGCACAACCGGGTCTGCTCGACGAGATCGACCAGCGCGGCGGCGAGGTTGCGCACCTGCTCCGCCGAGGCGCGGACCAGGTGGAACGCCAGGCGCGTGGCGGTCTTCTCGCCGATGCCCGGGAGGCGGGCGAGCTCGTGCGCGAGCCGCTGGACCGGATCGGCCATGCGTGGACTAGAACATCCCCGGCATGCCGGCGGGCATCATCTTGGACATCCGCTCCTTGCTGATCTCGCGGACCTTGGCGTTGGCCTGGTTGATCGCCGCGGTGACCAGGTCCTCGAGCATGCCGATGTCGCTCGGGTCGACGACGGTCTTCTCGATCTTGATCTTCACGATGTCGTGCTGACCGTTGACCGTGACCTGGACCATGCCGCCGCCGGCGGCGCCGTCGACGGTCATCAGCGCGAGCTCTTCCTGGGCCTTCTGCACGTCGGCCTGGAGCTTCTGCGCCTGCTTCATGAGCGCGCCCAGGTCGGGCATCTTGCCGCCACCACCGAATGGATTCTTGCCGCTAGACATCGGTCTTGATCTCCTTGATCTGGGCCCCGAAGGTCTCGAGGACCAGCTTCGTGACAGGGTGCTCGCGTGCCTCGGTCTCGCGAATCTTGCGATCTTCGGCCGCGCGCGCGCGGGTCTCCTCGACGATCGACTTGACCGGCGCCGCGGCCGAGGCCGCAGCGTCGAGGAGCTTGATCGAGAGCGTCACCGGGTGGCCGAGGTGGTCGGCGAGGAACGCGCGCATCTCGGCGATCGCGTCGGGCTCGCGCGCCATCTCGCCGAGGCTGTGAAGATCGGCGGTGAAGCCGACCTCGAGCGCCTCGCCGGTCCAGAGCAGCACGCTCGCCTGCTCGTACCAGCCGAACAGCCGCAGCTTGCGGCGCGCCTCGAGCGCGTTCAGGACCTCGGCCCACGCCGCGCGCGTGTCGTTCGGACCGCCGGGTCGGGTGCCGTGCGCGGCGGCCGGCGCCGCCGGATGCGAGGCGCCGGTTGAATGCGCGCTCGCGTGGCCCGCGCCGTTCGCGGGGCGCGGCGCCGGCCGCGCGTCGGGGCCGCGCTCGGTCGTGATCGCGGGCCGCGCGTTCGGCGGCACCGGCGCGCGAGCGCTGCGCGAAGCGTGGGCATCGAACGGCGGCACGTCGTCGAGCGGCGGCATCTCGTTCAGGTGCGGCGGAGACTCGCCATCGAAGGGCGGCGCGTCGCCGAACGGCATGTCCGGAAGGGGCGCGTCGCCAGCCGGCGCGCGCGGCGGAGGCGATCGATCGATCACGGGCGCGGCGGCGCGTGCATCGGGGGCGCGGCGCGCGGCCAGCTCGTCGCGCGGCGCCTCGGGTGCCGGCTCGATCCGCGGTGCCACGCGCAGCGTCGGCGCGGGACGCGCGGGCTCGGGACGCGCCGCGGGCATCTCGCCGCGCGCGATCGCCTGCACCTCGGCGCGCATCGCGGCATCGGCGCGCGGCGCCTCGACGCGCACGGCCTCCGCGCGCACGGCCTCCACGC
>JAIOQA010000003.1 GCA_021413675.1 Deltaproteobacteria bacterium
ACGGTTCGCTATCCCGGCGCACGTACGATGCCGCTCTCTGAACGACCACCGGTAAGCCGTGTGCGGGAAATCCGCACGCACGGTTTGAACGGGGGTCCCGATGCCCGCAAGCGCGGGAACAAGTAAGGATCTACCAATGCGTGCGCCGCTCGTCTGTAGCCTCGGTGTCCTCGTCGCGTGCGGAGGAGCGGATCCCGCGCCGCACACCCATCCGTTCTGGAGCGATGGCGAGCACCTGCGCGACGACGCCGGCCGCATCGCGATCCTGCGCGGCGTGAACGCGCGCGTGCAGGGCGTCTTCGACGTCACGTTCGCCGACGGCCGCGTCGCGCTCGAGCCCATCCCGGCGCTGACCACCGCCGACTGCGCGCGCATGCGGGCGATGGGCCTCGACCTGCTGCGCCTGCCGATCAACTGGAGCGGCGTCGAGCCGACCGAGGGCAGCTACGATCAGGCCTATCTCGATCGCGTCGACGCCGCGATCCAGTGCGCCGGCAGCGCCGGCATCGGCGTCGTGGTCGATCTGCACCAGGACGCCTACTCGAAGGAGATCGGCGAGGACGGCGCGCCGCTGTGGGCGATCAAGCCGGCGCCGACGATGCTCCTGCAGGGGCCGCTGACCGATCTCGGCGATCGCCGGCTGTCGGCCCAGGTGCAGAGCGCGTTCGAGACGTTCTTCGCCGACGGCGATCCCGGCGGCCTGCGCATGCGCTTCAACGCGATGCTGACCGCGGTCGCGACCCGCTGGGCCGACGACCCGGCGGTGATCGGCTTCGAGCTGTTCAACGAGCCCGACACCAGCGGCGTCAAGCTGACCGCGTTCCACGTCGAGGCCGCGGCCACGGTGCGCGCGGCCGCGCCCGACAAGCTGGTGTTCTTCGAGTCGCCGTCGGTGCGCAACATCGCCGACTTCGTGCCCGAGTCGAAGGAGCCGTTCCCGGTCGACGGCGCGGTCTACTCGCCGCACGTCTACACCTACGTGTTCCAGTCCAACCCGGATCTCATCAACAACCTCGTCGCCGAGCAGCTCGAGCCCAGCGTCATGGGCACGCGGAGCGAGGCGACCGCCTGGCGCACGCCGCTGTTCATCGGCGAGTTCGGCATCGGCCCCGGCGACGCCAAGCACGATCTGTGGATGCAGACCGAGCAGCAGCTCCACGATCGCTACCTGGCGAGCAACGCGTTCTGGGTGTGGAAGGAGCAGAGCCAGGGCTCGTGGGGCGTCTACGACTACGACGCCACCGGCGACACCTGGACCGAGCGGCCGCAGGTGGTGGCCTGGATCTCGCGCGTCCACGCCGCCCGCATCGCCGGCACGCCGATCGCCAACGAGTCCTCGCCGGCGGGCGACTCGCTGCGCCTCGAGGTCAAGGGCGCGTCGGCGCCGCACTCGATCTACATCCCCGAGCGCTTCGCCGCGACCACGACCGCGCGCTGCGACGGCGCTGCGCTCCCGATCACGCGCGACGCCGCCACCGGCCTGGCCGAGCTGACCTGCAGCGGCGTGCTCGAGGTCGGCCCGTAGCCGACACCGCGCGGGCCAGTCGCGTCGAGCACTTCCGCGCTCGTGCGGCGACCGCGCGCGATCCGGGAATCACCGCCGCGCCGCGGGCGGTTGTCGCGACATCGTGCCAAACTCCCGATTCGTGGTGACCCGAGAACATCCGCCCACCGTCGTGCGCGAGTCGTCGCGGTTCGTCCCGATCCTCGCGATCCTCCTACTGCTCGTCGCGGGCGCGCTGGTCTTCACCGTGATCCAGCAGCGACGGTCCAACGAGCCGCCGCCGGTCAGCTTCGAGCCGCGCGCGATCACGCCCGCGCAGGACCTCGGCGCTGACGAGAAGGCGACCATCGCCGTCTTCCAGAACGACGCGCCGTCGGTCGTCCACATCACCAGCATCCAGGTCCGCCGCGACCAGCTGAGCCTGAACGAGATGGAGATCCCCGCCGGCGTCGGCTCGGGCTTCATCTGGGACACGGCCGGCAACATCGTCACCAACTTCCACGTCATCGAGGGCGCGAGCCGCGCCCAGGTGATCCTGTCCGACGGGACCGCCTACTCGGCGGAGATCGTCGGCCAGGCGCCCGACAAGGACCTCGCGGTGCTGCGCATCTCGGCGCCGCCGTCCAAGCTGCGGCCGCTCGCGATCGGCACCTCGACCAACCTGCTCGTCGGCCAGAAGGTCCTCGCCATCGGCAACCCGTTCGGCCTCGACCAGACCCTCACCACCGGCGTGATCTCGGGCCTCGGCCGCGAGATCAAGAGCGTGACCCAGCGCCCGATCCACGACGTGATCCAGACCGACGCGCCGATCAACCCCGGCAACTCGGGCGGGCCGCTGCTCGACAGCGCCGGCCGCCTCATCGGCGTCAACACCGCGATCTACAGCCCCTCCGGCGGCTCCAACGGCATCGGCTTCGCGGTGCCCGTCGACACCATCAACCGGATCGTCCCGCAGCTCATCCAGTACGGCAAGATCGCGCGCCCCGGCCTGGGAGTGAACATCGCCGCCGACCAGCTCGTCGCTCAGCTCAACCCCAAGGTCGAGGGCGTGCTGATCCTCGGCGTCGTCCCCGGCGGCGCCGCCGAGCGCGCCGGCGTGGTCAGCACCCAGCCCGGCGCCAACGGCGTCTGGAAGCTCGGCGACCTGATCGTCGGCTTCGACGGCGCCCAGATCAAGAAGCAGGCCGACCTCTACCGCGCCCTCGACAACCACAAGGTCGGCGACACCGTCAAGCTGACCCTCGAGCGCGACGGCCAGAAGCGCGACGTCGAGCTCACGCTACAGGCCCTCGATCAGTGATCCTCTAACGCGCTCCTGGACGCTGCGATCGCCAACGATGCGCTCGAGTCCGGATCGGGCACGGGCACGGGAAGTCGCTCCGCTTCAGCGTGCCGCCCTCCTTGTCGCCCGCGCGGTCCGCGCAAACGACACCGTCGGGACGGGTGACCCGGAGCGAGGGTCTCCGGGCGCGCGCAGTTCCGCAGCGCCCCCGCCGTCAGCACACGGCTCGGCGCCGCGTCGGTGGCTCACACCGCACCGCGCTCGCGCTCACCGGCGCGAGGACTGTTCGAGCACGCCCGGAGAACCCTCGCGCAGGGGCAGGCCCCGTCCCGACGGCGCTCGCGTTCTCACGACCGCTCGTTCGAGCACGGATACGCTCACGCGCACGCTCCAGACCGCGAGTCCCGCGGAGCGCCTGAGCCCGCTTCCATTCGGTTGACACGCTCATCCGACCCCGCGATCGTCCCGACATGGCCCCGCGGTTTGCCCAACGGCTCGTCTCCGCGTGGCGCGCGCACGGCGCCGAGACCTTCTTCCGCGCGCTGTCGTTCGCTGCGCGGCTGCACCCGAGCTCGCGCCCCGAGGCCCACGGCGTCGAGGTCGTGCGCGACTTGCCGTACCAGGTCGGCCGCGGCTCCCACGCCGAGTTCCACCGCCTCGATGTCTACAAGCCCATCGCGCGGCCCGGCCCGTGGCCCGTGGTCTTCTACGTCCACGGCGGCGGCTTCCATCTCCTCTCGAAGGACACCCACTGGCTGATGGGCCTGACCTTCGCGCGCTTCGGCTACCTCGTCGTCAACATCAGCTACCGCCTCGCGCCGCGCCACCCGTTCCCCGCCGCCATCGAGGACGTCTGCGCCGCGTGGGCGTGGCTCGCCGAGAACGGCAAGGCCCTCGGCGCCGATCTCGATCGCGTCGCCGTCGCCGGCGAGTCCGCCGGCGGCAACCTGATCACCGCGCTCGCCCTCGCCACCAGCCAGCGCCGCCCCGAGCCCTGGGCCGCTGCCGCCTGGGACACCGGCCTCGTGCCGCGCGCCGCCTTGCCGTTCTGCGCGCTCCTCGAGGTCTCGCGGCCCGAGCGCTTCGCCGAGCGCCGGCCCATGCCGCGATGGATCAACGGAATGATCCAGGACATCTCGGCGTCGTACCTCCAGCAGGATGATCACGGCGCGACCATCGATCTCGCCGATCCGCTGGTCGCCCTCGAGCGCGGCCCCAGGCTCGACCGGCCGCTGCCCCCGTTCTTCGCGCCGGTCGGCACGCGCGATCCCCTGCTCGATGACACGCGCCGGCTCGCGCGGGCGCTGGCCGCCCTCGACGTCCCGTGCGAGGCGCGTTACTACCCCGGCGGAATCCATGCCTTCCACGCCCTGGTCTGGGACCCTGCGGCGCGCCGTTGCTGGCGCGACGCCCTCGCGTTTCTCGATCGCCACCTGCGGCCCGGCGCTCGCGCCCACGCGCGCACGCTCACCGCGCAGCGCGCGGGTTAGCGCCGGCTCATGACCGCGCGCAAGCTCGGCTTCACCGCCGCGGCGGCGATCGTCGTCGCGAACATGATCGGCACCGGCGTGTTCACGTCGACCGGCTTCCAGGCGGCGTCGCTCCACGACCCGCTGACGATCCTGATCGCGTGGGTGGTCGGCGGCGTGCTCGCGCTCTCGGGCGCGGTCGCCTACGCCGAGCTCGGCGCGATGATGCCGCGGGTCGGCGACGAGTACGTCTACCTGCGCGAGGCCTACCACCCGGTGGTCGGCGTCATGTCGGGCTGGGCCTCGCTGGTCGCCGGGTTCTCGGCGCCGATCGCCGCGGCGGCGATGGCGTTCGCCAAGTACACCGCGGTCATCGCGCCCGGCCTCGCCGGCGGCGACACCCAGAAGATCGTCGCGATCGCGCTCATCCTGGCGTTCACCGCGCTGCACTCGATCGACGTCATCCTCGGCGGTCGGGTCCAGACCTGGTTCACCGCCGCGAAGACCATCCTGATCGTGGTGTTCATCGGCGCCGGCCTGCTCGTCGGCAGCGGCGACTGGGGCCACTTCGCGACCCACGGCGGCGGCACCGCCAACATCTGGAGCAACGACTTCGCGATCTCGCTCATGTACGTGTCGTTCGCGTACTCGGGCTGGAACGCGGCGGCCTACATCGCCGGCGAGATCGAGCAGCCCGAGCGCAACGTGCCGCGCGCGCTGATCCTCGGCACCGGCGCGGTCATGGCGCTGTACGTGCTGCTCAACGTCGTCTTCCTCTACGCCCTCGGCCCGGTCGCGCTGGGCGAGGGACCCAACGGCCCGATCGTCGAGGTCGGCGCGTCGGCGGCGATCGGCATGTTCGGCCAGAGCGCGGGCACGCTCCTGTCCACGCTCATCGCGCTCGCGCTGGTGTCCGCGGTCTCGGCGATGGTGATGGCCGGCCCGCGGGTCTACGCCGCGATGGCCGAGGATCGCGCGCTGCCGAAGATCCTCGCGCGCCGCAGCAAGGGCGGGGCGCCGCTGGTCTCGGTGATGTTGCAGAGCACGATCGCGATCGCGATCGTCATCCTCGGCAAGTTCGACGAGGTCGTGCGCTACGTCGGCTTCACGCTGGCGATCTTCGCGGCGCTGACGGTGGCCGGCGTGATCGTGATGCGGTTCAAGCGGCCCGACGCGGCGCGGCCGTACCGCACGTTCCTGTACCCGCTGACGCCGATCCTGTTCGTGGCGATGTCGTGCTGGGTCGCGTACGCGCAGATCAAGGAGCACCCGACGGAGAGCCTGTACGTGCTCGCGACGCTCGTGCTGGGCGCCGGCGCGTACTTCGCGGCCGGCTTGCACAAGGGCGAACCGCGCGCAGAATGAACGGGTGCTTCGCCCGGGTGGGATGATCGCGCGGCTGCTCGCGCTCGCGGTGATCGCGCTCGGCAGCGCGGCGGCGATCGCGTCGCCCGACGCTGCCGACGTCGCCGAGATCGTCGGCACCTGGCGCGGCACCGCCCGCTGGACCGGCTGCTCGGTCGCCGGCAACGCGAAGGTGGCGGTGCCGATCGCCTGGCGCGACGGCGCGTACGTCATCGATCTGGCCGGCGCGCGCGAGGATCTCGGCGAGATCCTGCTGGCGCCCGATGGCGATGTCTTCACCGGGCACCGCGACGATCTGCAGGTGCGGTTCGCGCCGCGGGGCGCGCCGACCCTCACGCTCACGTCGAGCGCCGATTGCACGGCGCGCCTCACGCTCGCCCGCCCGACCTCGGGCATCGCGGCCTGCGATCGCCTGGTCGCGCTGGCCTCGATCGAGGCCGCGTGCCCCGCGGCCGGCGACCACCGCGGCGATCGCCAGGCCGCGCTGGTCAGCCGCGCGGCGGGATGGCCCCGGCTGCGCGGTGCGCGACAACGCGCCGCAGCCGCCAGCTGCACGGCCGACGCGGAGACCCTCGGCGATACGCTCATCGCGACCGGCTGCGCGCCGACCGCCGACGGCGCTCTGGTCGGCGCCGCGCCAGCCTGCGACGCGTACCTCGCGACCCTGGCGGCCTACCTGCGCTGCCCGCGCCTGCCGTCGGCGGCGCGCCGCACGCTCGAGGATGGCGCGCGCGAGATGATGCGCGGCGTGCGCCAGGCCCAGGACCCCGCGGCGCTCGAGCGCGCCGGTCAGGTCTGCGCGTCGTTCGACGCCGCGCTGCGCGAGTCGGCGCGCCAGATGGCCTGTCGCTTGTAACCGCGCCGCGACATTCTCGAAAAACCGGATCGCAGACACCGCCCCAGGCCAAGGACAGGCCCCGTGCGTTTGTCTATGCTCTCACCTGGCCGCGTCGCGGCCCCGGGGATCATGGGCACTGCTGCGCCATCGGCTGCGTTGCTGGACTCGTTCGCGCCCGACGCGCGCGAGCCGGCGGCGCCGTGCGCGTGATCCGCCCCCGAGCGTCGCGACCGCACGCCCCCACCAGGAGCACACGATGAAGACGAAGGCGATGATGAAGGCGATCACGGCGGCGGCGATCGCCGCGGCGCTCGTGGCGGCGCCGCGCGCGGCCCACGCGTTCTGCGGGTTCTACGTGAACGGCGCGGGCAGCGAGATGTTCAACGACGCGACCCAGGTGGTGCTGATGCGCCAGGGGACGCGGACGGTCCTGTCGATGCAGAACGACTACCGGGGGCCGGTCGACGACTTCGCG
>JAIOQA010000004.1 GCA_021413675.1 Deltaproteobacteria bacterium
GACGCCAGCGCGGCGCGCGACGCCAGCGCGGCGCACGACGCCGCCGCGGCGCACGACGCCGTCCCGCGCGCGGCGAGCCGCGGCGTGAGCGTCGCGCTCGGCGGCTGGCGGAGCTGCGCGATCCTCACCGACGGCGGCGTGCGCTGCTGGGGCCAGAACCCCGACGGGCTGTCGCTGCCGGGCGAGCCGCGCGACGAGTCCGCGACCCCGACGCCGATCGCGGGCCTCGCCGATGTCGTGCAGCTCGCGGTCGGGTGGCGGCACACGTGCGCGGTGATCCGCGGCGGCACCGTCGCGTGCTGGGGCGTCAACGCACACGGCGAGCTCGGCGATGGCACCACCGCGGGCCGGGTCGCGCCGGCGCCGGTCCCCGGGCTCGATCACGTGGTCGAGGTCGCCGTCGGCGACGCGACCCAGGGCGGCGATGGCTTCGGCTGCGCGCGGCGCGACGACGGCAGCGTGCGGTGCTGGGGCGCGAACCGCACCGCCATCGCCGGGCCGGCCAGCGACGCGGTCCTCGCGCCGACCGCGATCGCGGGCGTGTCGGACGCGATCGATCTCGCCGCGGGTGAGGGACACGCGTGCGCCGTGCGCGCCGACGGCGACGTGGTGTGCTGGGGCCGGAACGATCACGGCCAGGCCGGCGCGGCGATCGCGGCCGTGATCGCCCCGACGGTGATCGCCGGCGTCGATCACGCGGTCGCGGTCGTGGCCGGGCCCGCGCACACCTGCGCGCAGCTCGCCGACGGCACCGTGCGCTGCTGGGGCCAGAACGATCAGTTCCAGCTCGGCGCGGGCGGCGATCCGATCGCGCGGCCGCGCGCGCTCGTCGGCGCGACCGACGTCGTGGAGGTCGGCACCGGTCGCGCGCATACCTGCGTGCGCACGCGCGCCGGCGCGGTCGCGTGCCTCGGCGGCTCGGATCGCGGCGGGTTCGGGTTCCCGCAGGGCTGCGCGGCGTCGCAGCACCGCGGCATCGGCGGCACCTCGGGCGTGATCATGAGCTACTGCGCATCGCTGACCCCGGTGCCCGAGGTCGCTGGCGCCGTGCAGCTCGCGCACGGCGAGGATCACGCGTGCGCGCGGCTCGCCGACGGCACGGTGCGCTGCTGGGGCGGCGCCGGTCACTCCGAGCTCGGCAATCGCGCGCACGGCGCGCTGTCGAGCGCGGCGCCGATCGACGTCGATCTGCAGGCGCCGGTGGTCGCGGCAGCCGGCGACGCGCCGGTGCTCGCGGTGGCGGCGGCGGGCTCGACCAGCTGCGCGCTGATGACCGATCACACCGTGCGCTGCTGGGGCGACGGCAACCTCGGGCAGCTCGGCGTGCCAGGCGAGTCGCTGCGCACCGCCGGCGCGCAGGACTTCGAGCGCCGCCGCGCGCACCCCGAGGCGGTGCCCGGCGTCGCCGATGCCCGGGCGATCGGCCTCGGCAGCTACACCGGCTGCGCCGTGCTCGGCGATGGCCACGTCACCTGCTGGGGCTACAACGGCAACGGCGAGCGCGGCGATCGCGCGCCCGATCGATCGCCGGCGGCGTCGCCGGTGCCGGGCCTCGCGAAGGCGATCGCGGTCGCGGTGTCGCCCTCGTCGATGGCGGCGCACGCGTGCGCGATCGTGGCCGGCGGCGCGGTCTGGTGCTGGGGCGCGAACACCCACGGCCAGCTCGGCGTCGCCACGGCGCCGGCGGATGGTGCGCCGATCGCGGTGCCGGGCGTGACCGACGCCGTGCAGATCGCGGCCGGCGACGCGACCACGTGCGCGGTCCGCAAGGACGGGGGCGTGTGGTGCTGGGGCGCGAACGATCGCGGCCAGCTCGGCGGCGCCGCGGCGGCGATCCTGCGACCGGCCGCGATCGCTGGCGTCGCGGGCGCCGCCGAGGTCGCGATCGCCTACGACCACGCGTGCGCGCGGCTCACCGACGGCACCGTGCGCTGCTGGGGCGCCGGGCAGGCGCGCGCCGCGCCGGTGGCCGGGCTCACCGACGTCGTCGCGATCGCCGCCGGCTACAGCGGCATGCTCGCGGTGACGCGCGCCGGCGCGGTCGTGGGCTGGTACTTCGACGCGAACGCGCGGCTCACGCCGGTCGACGGCCTCACCGACGCGACCCAGGTGTCATCGTCGGGCTATCACCACTGCGCGCGGCGCCGCGATCAGACCGTGCGGTGCTGGGGCGCCAACGGCGCCGGTCAGATGGGCGACGCCGACCGCGGCATCGGCGGCGAGCAGACCGTGCCGTCGCCGGTGCGCTGGTAGCGGGCGTCGCGATCGATTAGCGCGAGCTCAGAACGGCCAGCTCTGCGGCGCGATCGCCTCGCGGTCGATCGACTCGCTCGCCCTCGCGGGCGCGGTCGACGACTTGCCGGCCGCGGCCTGGCGCAGCCCCGAGACGTTCCACGACTGCGTGCAGAGCGGCTTGGCCTTCACGTAGTACTCGGCCACGAACACCAGCTGCAGCACGCCGTTGTCGACGCGGCCAGCGACCGAGAACTTGCCATCGAGGCCCTGGATCGAGCTCGGGCCGAGCTTCGACTGGGCGCGCAGCTTGCCGCCGCGCGGCGCGGCGCCGTTCATCAGCGGGACGCGCTCGATGTCGACCACCAGCGTGCCCTTCTTGAGCTGCACGTCGAGCGTGCCGCGGCCGAACGTGATGCCGACATCCGTACAGTTGTTCGACACCTCGTCGTACTTCACGTCGTAGGTGCCGACCACGTCGGTCTTGTTGTCGGCAGCCGCCGCCTTCACGGTGACCGTCGCCGCCATCGCGCCGAGGACCAGGGGGAAGAGCTTGGTGCGCATCGTCACCATACTGACGCATCTGCCGGGACGGTGATTCACTCGCGTGGCAAAGACCTGCACGAGGTGCGGATCCGCACGAGATCACTCGGGCCCGGCGGCAGGTGGATGTAGGCAAGGGTGCGGCGACGCGTCGCGCCCAAGGGGGCGCCTGGACGCCGAAACAGGCGACGCCCCCGCGATCGCTCGCGAGGGCGCCGGGCGTGACCTCGATCGTCGATCAGTGGCCGCTGGCGGGCGCGACCGCGGTCGCGGTGCCGCCGCGGAACACGAAGAACGTCTGCACCGAGCGCACGTCCGAGTTCTCGCGCGCGATCACGGTGATCTGGTTCGAGCCCGGCCAGAGCGGCACGTCGACCTTGAAGTCGAGGCGGTCGCCCTTCGCCGACCCGCGGTTCGAGCGATAGAACACCTTGCGGCCATCGATCTTGGCGCCGTTGTTCGAGACGAACACGTAGACGTCCTCGACGTGGGTGTCGTCGCTGATCGTGCCGGCGAGGCTGTAGGTCGGCGCCTGCACCTCGAGGCTCGGCAGCGACAGCGCGATCGTCGGCGGCGTCACCTGCCAGCGCGCGGTCGCGCCAGCGCCGGCCGCGCCGTTCTGGCGGTTGACCTGCGCGGTCGCGACGAAGCCCGGGCGACCGTCGAACTCGACCCGGGTGAACAGCCCCGCGTCGCCGGTCACCTTGAGGCGCGCGCCCGGCTTGGCGTAGCCGATGACGTCGGCGTCGGCGGCCGCGCCGCTGCGGATCTCGAGCTCCTTGCGCGGGCTCGCGACGCCGTGTGCCGCGCCGACCGTCACGCCCGCGTCGCGCAGCGGGAAGGTCAGCTTCTCGGTCTCCTGCGTGCCGAGGACCGCGTCGTAGACCGCGAGCTCGATGATCACGTTCGGGCCCTTGAGCTGCGGCCCGATCTCGAACGTGAAGTCCGTCGACTGGCCCTGGCCCGGCGCGAGCGCGCCCAGCTCGGCGCGCGACTTGCCGAGGACGAGGCCGTCGCCCGAGTCGTTGCGCAACAGCGCGGTGGTCTCGGCGGCGGCGCCGGCGCCCGCGTTCTTGAAGTCGACGTGGAGCCGGAACTTCTCGCCGACCTGGACCAGGCCGTCGCCGTTCGACTCGTCGACCAGGTAGTAGCTGAACGCGAAGGTCGGGCGCGGCGACGCGGCGATGTGCAGCGCCAGCGGCTGGACCTGGACGGCGGCGCCGCGCGCCTCCTTGACCTCGACGCTCAGCTGATCGACGCGATCGACCGCGTCCTTCGGCAGCTGGATGCGCTGGCTGAAGGTCTTGGTCTCGCCCGGCATCACCTTGCCGAACACCAGCTCCTGATCGTCGAAGTACGGATCGTCGGCGTGGACGCGGGCGTGGACGCGCCACGCCGGGCCGGTGCCGGTGTTGGTGACCGTGCCGGTGACCGTGACCAGATCGCCCGCGTGCACCGCGTCGCCAGGCGCGGCCGAGACCGCGACCGTCAGCCTGGCCGGCTCGTTCTGGTTGGCGGGCGGCGTGGCCCAGTCGACCGCGAGCTTGGCGAGCGCGGCGCCGAGCTTGGTGTCCTCGTCGACGCGGCGCTGCGCGACCAGCTTCTTGGCGTCCTTGACCAGGCCGGTGCGCGTCGAGGCCGTCGAGCTCGACACCAGGTCGCGCGCGAAGTCGGTCTCGAAGTCGCTGACCAGCTCGTCGTCGTCCGGATCCTCGTCGTCGAGGCCCGGCGTCGGGTCGGCGGCCTTCGCGCTCGGCTTGACCACCAGGAACGGCAGGTCGTAGGCCGGGCGGTCGGTGTCCTTGGCGTAGGTCGAGACGATCGCGGCCTCGAGGTCCTTCTCGCCGTACGAGTGCGAGGGCGCGAGCAGCCGCACCACATCGCCGGGCGCGTCGTTCTTGTCGGGCACGTACATGCGCTGCAGCGCGATGTCGGGGACGATGCCGAGGTTCTGGATCGAGCGATCGCCCGGGGTCAGGTACTCGGCGACGGTGATCTTGAGCTTCGAGCCGTCGTCGTTGTCGTAGAGCTCCTGGACCGAGCCCTTGCCGAACGTGCGCGTGCCGATGATCGCGGCGCGGTCGAGGTTCTTGAGCGCGCCCGCGACGATCTCCGACGCCGACGCCGAGCCGGCGTTGACGAGCACGGCGAGCGGCGCCTTGGGATCACCGCCGGGCTCGGCGCGGTGCGGCTCGCGGCGGCGACCCGAGACGGTCGTCACGATCGTGCCCGAGTCGACGAACAGATCGCTGGTCTCGACCGCCTGCTCGAGCAGGCCGCCGGGGTTGTAGCGGAGGTCGAGGACCCACGCCCGCGCGCCGCGCGCCGACAGATCGTCCATCGCCTGCGCCACCTCCGCCGCCGTCGTCGACGAGAACTGCTTGATCTTGATGAGGCCGACGTTCTTGTCGAGCAGCTTCGACTGCACCGACTCGAGCCGGATCACGTCGCGCACGAGATCGAACCGGAGCAGCGCCGTCTGACCCTTGCGCTCCACCCACAGCGTCACCGGCGTCTTGGGCTCGCCGCGCATGCGATCGACCGCCTCGTTCGAGGTCAGGTTCTCGGTCGTGTCGCTGTTGATGCGGACGATGTGATCGCCGGCCTTCACGCCGGCGCGCGACGCCGGGGTGTCCTTCATCGGCCGGATGACCGTCAGCTTCTTGTCGACGATGCGGATGACGATCCCGAGGCCGCCGAACTTGCCGCTGGTGGTGAGATCCATCTCGCGCGCCGCCTCGGGGTCGAGCAGCGTCGAGTGGGGATCGAGGGTCGACAGCATGCCGTTGACCGCCGCGTACTCGACCTGCGCGAGATCCGCGCCCTGGTTCATGTTGGCCTGGATGAACCGGAACACCTTCTTCAGCTTGGCCGCGAGCCGCCACGGCGAGTCGATGTCGTCGGTGTTGAAGACCTCGCGCTTGTCGTTGACGACGACCGCGACCTCGTTCTTGTCCGGGTTGGGCTCGACGAGCACCTCCGGGATGTTGAACTGCACCGAGTCGAGGGCCTGGTACAGCATCTTCTTCGGGTCGATGCGCGACGGATCGACGTAGCGCTCCTTGATGCGCACGAGCGTGAGGTTGAAGATCTTGAGCTCGGTCAGATCGCGCGATGCGCCGGCGGGTTCGCCGGGCGCGGCGCGCACCGGCGCCGAGTCGAGCGAGATCGACACCAGGCCCTCGGGCGAGCGATGCACCAGCGTCAGCACCAGGGCCGACGCGGCGGCGATCGCGACCACGAGGAAGTTCAGGGACGGCCTGCGGCGCATATGGGATCGAGTATAGACGTCGACCCCGCGAGCGCCACGACGACTCGCGATCCGCGCGCGCCAACCGCCGTGGCGCGACCGGTATTCCCGTGTAAGATGGGCCCCGCGACCATGGCCGAGCGAAAAGCGACGGCGCGACGCCCCGGGGCGGCGCGCGGCAAGGCCCAGCGCGGCGTCATCGACGTCGGCGGGGCGGCTCCTCGAGACGCCGACGCGGCGCAAGCCGACGACGACGAGGACAAAGAGAAGGAAGACAAGGACGACGGCGAGGCCGACGGTGACACCGAGGCCGAGCCCGATGCCGTCGACGAGTCGTTCCTGCAGACCGCCGCCGAGGTGATCGACGTCGACGGCGCCGAGCCGGTCGCCGACAACGAGGACGCCTGGGCGCGGGCCGAGAAGTCGCAGGAGGCCAAGGCCAGCGGGCGGTCGCTGTCGCGCCGCGATCCGTTGCAGGTCTACATGACCGAGGCCCGGCGCTTCCCGCTGCTCACCGCCGAGGAGGAGCACACCCTCGCGGTCAAGCTGTTCGAGGCGGGCGACACCAAGGCCGCGCGCAAGCTGGTCGAGGCCAACCTGCGGCTGGTCGTGAAGATCGCGTACGAGTACCGGCGCGCCCACCGCAACCTCCTCGACCTGATCCAGGAGGGCAACATCGGCCTCATCCAGGCGGTCGGGAAGTTCGATCCGTACCGCGGCGTCAAGCTGTCGAGCTACGCGGCGTTCTGGATCCGCGCCTACATCCTCAAGTTCATCCTCAACAACTGGCGGCTGGTGAAGATCGGCACCACGCAGGCGCAGCGCAAGCTGTTCTTCAACCTGCGCAAGGAGCGCGAGCGCCTCGAGCAGCTCGGGTTCCAGCCGACCGCGGCGATGATCGCCGAGAAGCTCGACGTCTCGGAGCACGACGTCGTCGAGATGGAGAAGCGGATGGCGGCGCCCGAGGCGTCGCTCGACGCGCCGGTGTCTTCCGACGACGATGGTAGCCGGACCCGGCTCGACTACATGCCGTCCGACGAGGCCCGCCCCGATCACGCGGTGGAGCAGGGCGAGTTCGCCCAGCTGCTCCGCGCCAAGCTCGAGCAGTTCGCGCTCGAGCTCGAGGGCCGCGAGCAGACGATCTTCCGCGAGCGCTGGCTGACCGAGGATCCGAAGACGCTGCAGGAGATCGGCGATCAGTACGGCGTGTCGCGCGAGCGCGCGCGTCAGCTCGAGAAGCGGCTGCTCGGCCGGCTGCGCAAGTTCCTCGAGGCCGAGCTCGGCACCGCGGTCGACATCGACTCGCTCGGCCGCGAGTAACCACCTTGATGTCCGACGACGCGCGCACCGGCGTGCTGCAGGTGGTCGCCACGCCGATCGGCAACCTCGAGGATCTGTCGCTGCGCGCGGCGCGGATCCTGCGCGCGGCCGATCTCGTCCTGGCCGAGGACACCCGCTCGGCGCGCGTGCTGCTGACGCGGGTCGACGCGCTCGGCGTCGGCGACCCGCCCAACCCGAACCGCAAGGTCCGCTCGCTGTTCGACGGCAACGAGGCCGGTCGCGTCGATCTGGCGATCGAGGCGCTCGCGGCGGGTCAGCAGGTCGCGCTGATCAGCGAGGCCGGCACGCCCGGCATCTCGGACCCGGGCGCGCGGGTGATCCGCGCGGTGCTCGACGCCGGCCACGAGCCCGCGATCTCGGCGCGCGCCAGGAGGCGTTCGGCGCGCTGCGCGGGGTCGCCGCGACGATGATCTTCTACGAGGCGCCCGACCGGGTCGGCGCGACGCTCGCGGATCTCGCGGCCGCGCTCGGCGGCGAGCGCCGCGCCTCGCTCGGGCGCGAGCTCACCAAGATCCACGAGCAGCACGTGCGCGCGCCGCTGGCCGAGCTGGCCGCGCGCTACGCCGAGGTGTCGCCGCGCGGCGAGTGCGTGTTGATCGTCGAGGGCGCGACCGCGGCGCCGGCGGCGATCGATCTCGAGGCCGAGCTCGTGCGGCTGCTCGACAGCGGGCTCGGGCCCAAGGATGCCGCGCAGCGCCTCGTGGTCGTGACCGGCCGCCCGCGTCGGCAGCTCTACCAGCTGGCGCTATCGCTCGCGCGCACCCGGGGCACGGCGGAATGACGCCCGAGACCCTGAGCTGGCGCGACGGCGATCCCGAGCTGGTGGTCACGCGCTGGCGCGAGCCCTGCGGCCTCGAGGTGATCGTCCACGCCGATCCCACGGTGCCGCGGGTCGCGTGCCACGTCTGGTACCGGGTCGGCTCGTCCGACGAGGGCGCGGGCTCGAGCGGGTTCGCGCACCTGTACGAGCACCTCTTCAAGGAGTCGCTGCACCTCGCCGGCCAGCGCCACTACGAGCTCCTGCGCCGGGCGGGTGCGTCGAACGTCAACGCTTCGACGTCCGCCGACAGGACCGCCTATCACGAGACCGTGCCGGCCGAGGCACTCGAGCTCGCGCTGTGGCTCGAGGCTGATCGCATGGGCTACTTCTTGCCGGCGCTGACCCAGGCGCGGCTCGACGGCCAGAAGGCGGTCGTGCGCAACGAGCGCCGCCAGCGCTACGAGAACGTCGCGTTCGGCGGCGAGCGCTTCGCGATCGCGGCGGCGCTGTACCCCGAGGGTCACCCCGCGCGCTACCTCACGATCGGTCGCCACGAGGACATCGAGGACGCGACGCTCGCGCAGGTCGCCGACTTCTACCGGACCTGGTACGTGCCGGCCAACGCGGTCCTCGTGCTCGCCGGCGACGTCGAGATCGACCTTGCCCGCGCCGCGGTCGGCCGCTGGTTCGGCTCGTTCCCGGCCTCGGCGCGCCCGGTGCGCCCGACGCCGAGCGCGCCGCCGTTGACGTCGCCGGTGCGCGAGGTGCTGCACGATCGGTTCGCCGCGGTCGTGCGGATCCACCGGGTGTGGCGCGGGCCGGCGGCCGGCACCGCCGACGCCTTCGCGCTCGACGCCGCGGTGTTCGCGCTGGTCAAGCCGGGCAGCGGCGTGCTCTGGCGCCGGCTGATCCGCGAGGGCCGCCTCGCCCACGCGGTCTCGGCGTGGGTCGAGACCAACCGGCTCGGCGGCGAGTTCCACGTCGCCGTCGACGCGCCCGTGACCGCGGATCGCGCCGCGATCCGCGCGATCCTCGACGAGGAGCTCGCGCGCGTCGCCGCGCAGGCCGACGCCGCGGTCATCGCGCGGGTGCGCCGCCGCACCGAGGCCGGCACGCTGTGGCGCCTCGATGGCCTCGAGCGCCGCGCCAACCAGCTGCTTCGCTCGATGCTCCACCTCGAGCGGCCCGACGGCATCGCCACCGAGCTCGCGCGGGTCCGCGCGGTCGATCCCGCCGCGGTGGTCGCCGCCGCGCGCACGTGGCTGGCGCCGGAGGCGATGATCGAGATCGAGACCGTGCCGGGCGCGGCGCCCTGACGCGTGATCAGCGCGAACATCGGGGATCGACGCAACCGGCGGCGGGCTGGTGCGATAGCGGGCCCGATGTCGTCACGCTCTTGCCGGAACCGTCCGGCCCGGCCGCTTGCAAGGGCGATCCGCGCAGACGACTATCGGTCGGTGAGTCGGGTCGTGCCGGCAGCGGCGGGGTGGAGGCGGCGCCGCACGTGGGCGCGCGCGCTCGTGCTGGGCATGCTGCTGGCGCTCGTGTGCGCGCCCGCCGGGGCCGAGCCCGCGCGCCTCGATCCGCAGCGCATCGACGAGGCCGCGCGCGCCGCGCTCGACGACGAGCTGCAGGCCGAGCTGCCGCGCTACGCGGGTGATGGCTCGGGCTCGGCGCGCCACTGGGACCCGAATCGCCGCGGCGATCAGCCGTTCGACCTCCCCGAGCACCGGCGCCCCGTCGAGGACGAGGCAGGCCCGATCGGGCCCCTCGGCACGCTCTTGAACCTGCTGATGTGGGGCCTGCTCGTCGTCGGCAGCATCCTGGTCGCGTTCTGGCTGAGCAGCGAGCTCGTGCGCTACGGCGGCGAGGACGCCGAGCTCGGCGCCGAGGATCCCGATGGCGCGGCGCCGATCGATCTCGCGGTGATCGAGCGGCCGCTGGGCGACGCCGAGGAGCTCGCGGCGCGCGGCGACTACGCCGACGCGATCCACACGCTGCTCCTGCGCACGCTGGTCGAGCTCGTCCGCTCGTCGGCGGTGCGGGTCGGGCCGGCGTTGACCAGCCGCGAGATCCTGGCCCGCGTCCCGCTGCAGGCCGATGCGCGCGAGGCGCTCGCCGGTCTCATCACCGCGGTCGAGGTCACGCACTTCGGCGACGACATCGCGACCGTCGCCGACTACCACCGCTGCCGCGAACAGTTCCAGCGCTTCGCGAGCGCGTTTCGCGGCGACGCCCAGCCGACGAGGCGAACGGCTGATGGCCGCGCGAAGGGGCGCGCGTGAAGCTCCCGTTCTCGCGCACCACGCTGTGGGTGATCATCCCGGTCGCGGCGGTGTCGCTGATCGTCGCGATCGCGCTGACGGTGTTCGGCGACGATCTCGCGAGCCACCCGTCGTCGGGCGCCGACGGCTACTCGCGGTCGGCGATCGGCCACCGCGGCATGGTCGCGATCCTCGAGCGGCTCGACGTGCCGGTGATCCAGAGCCGCAGCGACTCCGGCCAGAAGGCGGCGCACGGCCTGCTCGTGCTCGCCGAGCCGGCGCTGCTCGCCACCGACTCCGCGGCGATCGCGCGGCTGCACGCCGACATCCGCGCGGCTCGGACCACGCTGATCGTCCTGCCCAAGTGGTACGGGATGTCGGATCGCGGGGAGGCCTGGGTGAAGGACTCCGCGCTCGTGCCTGCCGACGAGGTCCTGCCGGTGCTGTCCGAGCTCGGCGTCCACGGGCGCCTGGCCCGCGGCGCGGCGCCGGTGGCGTGGCAGGGCGGCGCCGGGCCGGGCCCGGTGATCCGCGAACCCCAGACCCTCGCCGGCGTCGAGCTCGAAGCCGCGATCACCGGCCCCGATGGCGCGCTGTTCGGATCGTTCCAGCTCGACGGCGACGACGCCCCCGCGATCTGGATCCTCACCGACCCCGACGTGCTCAACAACTTCGGCCTGCGCGAGCCCGCGAACGCGCGGTTCACGATCGCGCTGGTCGATCAGCTGCGGGCCGGTGGGCCGGTGGTCCTCGACGAGACCACCCACGGGTACGCGAAGGCGACCAGCCTGTGGCGCGCGCTGTTCGAGTTCCCGCTGGTGCTCGCGACGCTCCAGGCGCTGATCTGCACGCTGCTGATCGTCTGGGCCGCGATGGTCCGGTTCGGGCCGCGCCGCGCGGCGCCGCCGCCGATCGCGCCGGGCAAGGACTTCCTGGTCCGCAACACCGCCGCGCTGCTGAGCTACGGCGGCCACCACGGCCACGCGCTGCGCCGCTACCTCGCGACCACGATCCAGGCGGTCCGCCACGCGCTGCACGCGCCGAGCGAGCTGCCGGCGGCGGCGCTCACCGCCTGGCTCGAGCGCGTCCGCCAGACCCGCGGCGGCCAGATCTCGCTCCCCGATCTCACCGCCGCCGTCGAGGCTGCGCCCGCTGCACCGTCACCGACCCGCGTGGTCGAGCTCGCCGACCAGATCTACCGATGGCGAGAGGAGATGATCCATGGACCTCACAACCGTTCGTGACCTCAGCACGCGCCTCCGCGAGGAGGTCCACCGCGTCGTGGTCGGCCAGGATCACGCGATCGATCTGCTGCTGGTCGCGCTGCTCAGCGAGGGCCACATCCTGTTCGAGGGCGTGCCCGGCGTGGCCAAGACGCTGCTCGCGCGCTCGTTTGCCGCGGGCCTGTCGCTGCAGTTCGGGCGCGTGCAGTTCACGCCCGATCTCATGCCGGGCGACATCATCGGCACCAACCTCTTCAACTTCCAGACCAACAGCTTCGCGCTGACCAAGGGGCCGATCTTCACCGAGCTCTTGCTCGCCGACGAGATCAACCGCACGCCGCCCAAGACCCAGGCGGCGCTGTTGCAGGCGATGCAGGAGCGCGCGGTCACCGTCGACGGCACCGGCTACGATCTCGGCGAGGGGTTCATGGTCATCGCGACCCAGAACCCGATCGAGCAGGAGGGCACGTACCTCCTGCCCGAGGCCCAGCTCGATCGCTTCCTGTTCAAGGTGGTGATCGGCTACCCGAGCCGTGACGAGGAGCGCGACATCGTGCGGCGCCACGGCCATCGCAGCGCGATGCCGCGGCTCGAGGGCTTCCAGCTGCAGCCGGTCGCCGACCTCGCGACGCTGGTCGCGATGCGCCGCTTCATCGAGACGATCCGCGTGTCCGACGAGCTGCTCGACTACGTCGTCGATCTCGTGCGCGCGACCCGCGAGCGGCCGAGCATCGCGTACGGCGCGTCGCCGCGCGCGGCCACGATGCTCACGACCGCGTGCCGGGCCTACGCCGCGATCCAGGGCCGCGACTTCGTGCTGCCCGACGACGTCAAGGCGCTCGCGGTGCCGGCCCTGCGCCACCGCATCGTGCTGGCGCCGACCGCCGAGATCGAGGGCCTGACCAGCGAGACCGTCATCCGCCAGCTGCTCGAGCAGGCGCCGGTCCCGCGCTGAATCGACCGGACCCATCGCCATGCGCCCCACGCTCCGCTGCCTGCTCGTGTTCCTCGCCGGGATCCCGCTGTCCCTGGCGGCGGCCTCGATCTCGCCGCGCCTGTGGACCGTGTGGCTCTGCTACCTCGGCGCGGCGATCACGATCACCGGCGTCGACGCGCTGCTCGCGCTGCCGCGCCGCCGGTTGCGCGTCACGGCGCGCGTGCCCGAGCAGATCTTCATCGGCGAGCAGGGCGTCGCGCGGATCGACGTGGCGGCGGCCGGCTGGCGCCGCGCCGCCGCGCTCGAGGTGCTCGCCGAGCTCGACGACGAGCTCGCGCCCCAGCCGCCGGTGCGCGCGGTGCTGCGCCCCGCCGACGACCGCACGCCGCCGGCGCGGGCCGAGGTGCCGATCGCGCTGGTGCCGCGCCGCCGCGGCGATCTCGCGGTGCGCGCGATCCACGTCCGCTGGACCGGGCCGCTGGGCCTGATCGAGCGCCGGGCCGCGATCCCGATCGATCGCAAGGTCGGCGTCGTCCCCAACCTCGGCGCGGTCCGCGCGGTCGCGATGCGGCTGTTCGCCGACCGCGACTTCATGGCCGGCCTCAAGGTCGAGCGCTACCTCGGCGACGGCTCCGAGTTCGAGTCGCTGCGCGAGTACGTGCCCGGCCTCGACCATCGCGCGATCGACTGGAAGGCCTCGGCGCGCCACCGCAAGCTGCTCTGTCAGGAGTTCCGGGCCGAGCGCAACCACCAGGTCGTGCTCGCGGTCGACGGCGGTCAGCTGATGAGCGAGCCGCTCGCCGGCGTGCCCAAGCTCGACCACGCGATCAACGCCGCGATCATGCTGGCCTGGTTCTGCCTGCGCACCGGCGATCGCGTCGGCATGCTCGGCTTCGACGAGCGCGTGCGGACCTGGGCCGAGCCCGCCGGCGGCATGCACAGCTTCGCGCGGCTGCAGGCGCTCTCGGCGGAGCTGGCCTACCACCCGGTCGAGACCAACTTCACGCTCACCCTGGCCGAGCTGTCGACCCGCCTGCGCCGGCGCTCGCTGGTCGTGCTGTTCACCGACTTCCTCGACACGGTCACCGCCGAGCTGATGATCGACAACGTCACGCGGCTCGCGCGCCGCCACCTCGTGCTGTTCGTCGCGGTCCGCGATCCCTCGCTCGGCACGCGCGCGCTGGCCCGGCCGCGCTCGTTGACGACCTTGCACGAGGCGGTGGTCGCCGGTGACTTCGTGCGCGAGCGCCAGGTCGTGATCGAGCGGCTGCGCCGCGCCGGCGCCCACTGCATCGACAGCACCCCGGAGGGCTTCTCGATGGCGCTCGTGAACCGCTACCTCGACATCAAGCGCCGGGAGCTGTTCTGATGCAGGCGCAGCCCCGCGGGATCCGTTCGGTCGAGTTCCGCCGCGAGCGCGAGGCCACCTGGCGCGAGCTCGAGGACCTCATCACCGCCGCCGACAAGCGCGGCCTGCGCCGCCTCGAGGCCGAGCAGCTCGCGCGGCTGCCGCACCTGTACCGCGCGACCCTGTCGTCGCTGTCGGTCGCGCGCTCGATCTCGCTCGACCGCGCGCTGGTCGAGTACCTCGAGAACCTGGTCGGGCGGGCGTACTTCGTGGTCTACGGCACCCGGCAGCACCTGCGGCGCCAGCTCGCGGACTTCTTCGGCTGGCGCCTGCCGTCGGCGATCCGCCAGGCGCGCTGGCACATCCTGGCCGCGGTGGTGATCACGCTGGCCGGGGCGATCGCGGCGTTCGCGCTGACCCTCCACGACGCCGACTACTACTACGCGTTCGCGGGCGACATGGCGCAGGGCCGGACGCCGGCGTCGTCGACCGCCGAGCTGCGCGCCGGGCTCTACGACTCGCAGTCGGTCTCGAGCACGCTCGCGACCTTCGCGTCGTTCCTGTTCTCGCACAACGCGCGCATCGGCATCCTCGCGTTCGCGCTCGGGTTCGTGGCCGGGCTGCCGACCTTGTGGCTGCTCTTCTACAACGGCCTCGTGCTGGGCTCGTTCGCGGCGCTCTATCACGCGCGCGGGCTCAGCGTCGATCTGTGGGGCTGGCTGTTGCCGCACGGCGTGACCGAGCTGTCGGCGCTGATCCTGTGCGGCGCCGCCGGGCTGATGCTCGGCCAGGGGCTGGTGTTCCCGGGCAGCCAGCTGCGCATGGACAGCCTGCGCGAGCGCGGGC
>JAIOQA010000525.1 GCA_021413675.1 Deltaproteobacteria bacterium
AGCTCGTCGCCGCGCTCGAGGAACGCGCGCGCCGACAGGGCGCCCTCGCCGAAGCGCTCGGCGGCGGCGCGCAGGATCGACAGCGGCGCGGCCAGCCGGCGCGCGAACCACCACGACATCGCGAGCGCGATGAGCAGCGTCGCGCCGAGCACGGCGACCACCGGCGCCACCGGGAACGACGGCGGCCCCGGCGTCGGCGACGGCATCGCCCGGCGGATCACGACGGCGCCATCGAGCCCGCCGCCGCGCACCACCTGTGCGCTGTAGCCCGGGCCCTGGAACGCGCCGGTGCGCGCCACCGCGGCCAGCACCTCGGCGTCGAGATCGGGCGCCGGCCGCCCGTGCTCGAAGAGCTTTGCGCCGGTGCGGTCGAGCAACGTCAGGTCGCCGCGATCGTCGCGCTCGATCGCCTCGAGCACGCGCAGCGCGGTCGACTCGTCGGGGATCGCCCCGAGCGCACTGGCCACGCTCCGGTTCTCGCCCGGCGGCGGCCCGCCCGGCCCGGGCTTGCCGGGCGGCCGGAGGAACTGGAACAGCACGCTCTGCGCGACGATCATCAGCACCACGCAGCCGAGGGCCAGCGCGTAGACGCGCGCGACCAGCGATCGCGCGAGCCGGACCTTCACGGCAGATCGTCCACCGCGAACATGTAGCCCACGCCGCGGATCGTCTTCAGCATGCGCGGGTGCCGGCCATCGTCGCCGAGCTTGGCGCGCAGCCGCGAGACCTGGACGTCGATCGCCCGATCGAAGGCGTCCTCGGTCGAGCCGGTCGCGAGCGCCAGCAGCTGCTCGCGCGACAGGATGCGGCCCGCGCTCTCGACCAGCACGCGCAAGAGCGCGAACTCGCGGGGCGACAGCGCCACCGGCTGATCGTCGACGAGCGCGGTCAGGCTCTGCGGGTTCAACCGCACCCGCCCGGCGCGGATCTCGCGCTCGCCGCGCGGCCCGACCTCGCCGCGGGTGCGGCGGCCCTGGGCATGGACCCGCGCCAGCAACTCGCGCGCCGAGAACGGCTTGGTGACGTAGTCGTCGGCGCCGGCGTCGAGCCCGATCACGCGGTCGACCTCGTCGCCACGCGCGGTCAGCATGACGATCGGCATCGCGTGGCGGCGGCGCAGCTCGCGGCACACCTCGATGCCGTCCTTGCCGGGCAGCATCAGATCGAGGATCACCACGTCGAACGCGAAGCGCGCGGCCGCGGCGATCGCCTCGTTGCCATCGCCGGCGCGCGTGACCTCGATGCCGTGGCTCTCGAAGTACTCGGCGGTGAGCTGTGCCAGCCGCTCGTCGTCCTCGACCAGCAGCACGCGCAGCGGGTTCCTGCCGGGCGTCATCCCGTCACCGCCAGAGTCCCTCACGCGCGACCCTCGCCACCGGCACCGCGCGCATCGTGTCGACGGCGCGCGTGTACTTGCAGAACGCCAGCCGCTGGATGTCGAGCGAGTGGACCATGCGGCGCATCCAGCCCGGCACCAGGTTGGTGAACTTGAGCTCGAGCAGCACGCTCGAGCTGGTCGCGGTCAGGCCGCGCTGGTTCACCGCGTGATCGGTGTAGTCCCAGCGCTCGTGCCGCGGCTGCAGGGTCAGCTCGGTCGAGCGCTGGAAGCAGAGCTGCCGATCGAAGGTCAGGCGCGCGTAGTCGTCGACGAGGCTGAAGTAGGGCTCGCGCTCGTAGCGCACGAGCACCGACGGCGCCATCGGGAGGTAGTGGTAGTGGCACAGGAAGTTGTCGATCGCGCGTCGCTGCTTCGCGCCGACCGCCCCGAGGATCTCGGGATCCGTGGCCGTGAGCAAGCGCGCCCAGTCACCGCGGAACGATCCGCGGGTCTTGAGGATGGTCTCGCTGACCCGACGCTTGACCTCGAAGAACACGATCGGCTCGTCCATGCTCGGGTAGGTGCGGACCCTCAGCTTCCAGCGATCCCCGGCATCCTCGACGGTGGCGCGGTACGACGCGAGGTCGGGCGTGTCGAGGTACAGCGTGTCGGTCAGGTAGCGGCCACCGGTCTGGGCGGCGTACGGATCGACCGCACAGATGCCGCCGATGTAGCGACGGATGCGCTCGGCGGTGTCCTCGTCGATCAGGTACTTGTACTCGCGCCGCTCGAGCGTGTTGGGCGTGACCATCGCCATCAGCGGGCCTCGCGCGCGGTCACAGCGGCCCGCCGATCAGCGCCTCGAGCGCGATCTGCGCCGCGCGGTGGGCGTAGCTGGCATCGATCAGCGCGCGGTGCGCGATCACCCGTCGCTCGTCGAGGAGCAGCAGCTTCACCGGATCGGTCGCGACCGCGGTCTGCGGCTCCGCGAGCAGCGCGTCGATCTCCTGATCGAGCGGCGCCAGCGCCAGGCGCAGCTCCTGCGCGCGCGCGCCGGTGGCCTCGACCTGGGCGACCGCCGCGGTGACCTCGCGGGCGGTGGCGATCGCGAGCCGCTCGCGCAGCTCGCGCTGGTGCCGGCGCTCGGCCTCGGCGACCGCGATGGCGCCGCCGTTCAGGCTGAAGATCGGCACGGTCACGGTCGC
>JAIOQA010000526.1 GCA_021413675.1 Deltaproteobacteria bacterium
TCAGGCGCGCGAGGTGCTGCGCCCGCTGCTCGAGGCCAGCGCCAACGCGACCGTCGGGTCGGCCGCCGCCGAGGCGTCGCTGGCGCCGGCGGCGCGCGCGGCCCGCCTGATCGACGCGGCGCAGGCGCTGCTCGCCGCCGACGACGATCCCGCCCGGCGCCTGCGCCTCGAGGCGGTGGCGCGCGAGATCGACGCCGGGTTCGCCGCCGATGCGCGGCCGCCGGCGCTGGCCGAGGTCCGCGCGGCGATCGTGCGCGCGCTGGGCGCTGCTGCGTGAACCGGATCGCGGTGACGTGGGCCGCGCGCGCCCGGCCGCTGCCCGCGCGCGCGGTGGTGGCGATCGGCGGCGCCGCGCGCGCCCTCGGCCGCCGGATCGCCGCGCTCGACGATGATGCGCTGGCGGCGCTCGACGCCGTCGTCGGCGCCGAGCTGCTGCTGGTCCGCGGCGACGCGGAGCGCCTGCCGTGGGTCGATGGCGTGGTCTACCTCGGCCGCGATCCCGACGCGCCCGATCTGCTGGTGCCGACCGCGCTCGAGCCCTCGGTGCCAGCGGCCGTGCTCGCGCGCGCGGTGCGGGCGCGGATCGCGGAGGCGCCGGTCGCGGTGCTGGCGTCGCCGCACCTGCTGGTACCGTGCGCCGGCGCGCGCGCGATCGATCGCGGGCTGCTCGCGGCGTGGCTGGAGGCGGCGTGATCGCGCTGCCCGCCGCGCTGGCACCGTGGGCCGCCGAGCTGGCGATCCTGCCGCTCGACCTGGCGCTCGCGCTCGCGCCCTGGGTCGGCCGGCTCGCGCTCGCCACCGGACCGCTGTCCGATTCCCGGACATCCCACGCCGACGCGCCCGACGGCTACGCCGGCCTGACCCGGCGCGGCTCGTACGAGCGGCTCTTGATCGGTGAGTGGGGCCTCGCCGAGGAATTCCCCGACGAGTTCCTGCGCCGCGCCGCCGGCGGCGAGCACCTGTTCCTCGATCTCGCGCGGCGCGGGCCGCGCGGGGCGTTGCGCTCGGTCGCGATCGTCTCGGCGGGCCCGAGCCAGCTCGGCGCGCCGCGCCTCGCGCACCTCGCGGCGCTGATCGTGCTCGCGCGCCGCGCCACCGCCGCCGGCGCGTCGTTCGCGTGGGGCGTGCTCGAGGATCCAGATCGCGCGCTGCACGAGGGCCTCGACGCCGCCGGCATCCGGCGCCTGCTCGACGCGCGCACCGCGCGCACCGCGACCGGGGACGCAATCGCCGGCTGGCACGCCGCGCTCGCGAGCGATCGGGGGCTCGACTGGTGGTGCGTCGGCGGCGCGGCCGACACCGGTGCGGCCGCGCGGCTGGGCGCTGCGGTGCTCACCGTCGAGGATCTGCTCGCACCCGGCGCGCGCGCGCTCGACCTCACCGTGGTCCGCGGCCGCCGCGGCCTGGCCGCCGCGCCGGCGCGCCTGCGCCTGGAGCTGCCCGCGCCCGAGGTGTGCGCGCGCCTCTTGCGCGATCCGCTGGGGAGCGGTGCGGGCGCGCGCACGATGCCGGAGCCATCGCCCGGCGCGGTCCGCGATCTGCGCTTCCTCACCGGGCGCAAGCTCATGGTCCGCTACGGCCCGCGCGAGATCGAGCGCTGGCCGATCCCGAACTCGCCGAACGCCACGGTCGGGCGCCCCAAGCGCTGGCGGATCCCCGACGAGCGCCAGCTGGTCGCGATGGGCTCGGGGCGCCGCGCGATGCTCGCGGTGCTCGCGCGCGCCGACCGCGAGGACGAGCTCGAGGTCATCGATGGCGCGCAGCCGGGCGTCAGCCGCATCGCCGTGCCCGAGGGCCTGCGCGTCCCCGTCGGCCCCGCCCCGGACGCGGCGCGCCTCGGCGTGGTGGCGCTGGTCCCCGGCGCGAAGCCCGACACGCAGACCCTGCTCGTCGAGCTCGCCGGCGGCCTGGTCGCCGTCGACGACTTCGGCGCGAGGTCGGCGCGCGGGCGGGTCCAGCCCGCCGTGGCGCTCGCCGGTGTCGGCGTGAACGCGACCTGGGCCGCCAGCGACACCTTCTCCTGGGCCCGGATCGACGGCGTCGGTGACCTCCACATCCAGACGTGGAGCGCCGCGGGCGCGCCCAGCTCCACGCGGATCATGTACGAGGGCGAACCGGTCGTCCGGTTCGGGTTTCGCGGCGCGTTCGCCGTGCGCCAGGCCCCCGGCACATGGGACGTGCGCGAGGGCACCGCCGCGCCGGTGCGCCTCCAGACCGACCTGCCCGTCGTCGGCGCTGGCGTGCGGCGCAACGGGGCCGCGCTGCTGGTGCGCGAGGGCCACCAGCTGTCCTGGATCCACGTCGAGGGCAAAGATCGCCTCCTGCCCGCGCGCCAGGAGATCACGACCGTCGCGATGTGTCCGGATCGCCACGAGCTGGCCTGGGCCACGCGCGACGGCGAGGTGATCATCTACGACGATACCCGCGGCGCGGTGCTGTTCCGCCGCGGCGGCAAGGTGGCGACGTGAAGGACGATCGCGTCGCGCGGCCGCGCCACCTCGCCCACCGCGGCAGCGTGATCGCCGTCGGCATCGTGCTCGACCCGACGGTCATCGGCGAGCTCGCGGCGCGCCGCCGCGCGCTGGCCTGGTGGACGCCGGGCGCGCGGGTGATCGCGAGCGAGGCGCGGGTGATCGTCGTGGGCGCCGCGCCGCGCCGGGTGCGCGCCGAGCTGGCGCCGGGCGCGCCGCTGGTCGCGCAGCACGGCGTGATCGCCGCGCTGCCGCTCGACACCGATGACATCAAGCGCTTCGCGCCCGACGTGATCGTCGTCGCCGAGGGCGGCGTCGCGCGCGCCATCGACACCTCGCATCCGATCGACGTCGCGACCTGGATCGATCTCGACGATCACGCGCTCGCCGACGTGCGCGCGCTGGCACCGCCGCCGGCGCGGGCGGTCGCGCCGGTGATCGAGCGCGTCGATCTGCGCGCGGCCGCGGGCGTCGCCGAGCTCGCGCCCGAGGCAAGGCAGCTGCAGGCCGCGCTGGCGAACGCGGGCCAGGGCGCCGCGCGGAAGGACGCGCCGACCGAGGTCACACCGACCGCCGCGCCCGGCGCGATCGCGACGCACGGGTCGCGATCCGGCTCCTCGCGTGAACCCGGCCGACCGTCGCGCTGGCAGCGCACGCTCGCCTGGCTCGCCCACAAGCTCGGGCCGTCGCGCCGCGCCCTGCCCGCCGCAGGCGCATCCGCGGCAGGCGCACCCGCGTCGGGCTCGTCGACCTCGTCCCGCGCCAGCGACGCCGACGCGCTCCCCGCGCCGCCGCCCCGTCCGTCGTGGCTCGATCGCCTCCGCGAGCGCCTCGCGCTCGCGCTGTGGCGCAGCCGCCTCGGCGAGGTGCTGGGGCGCAACCACGCCGAGTACCTGCGCGAGACCCTCGCGATGTTCGATCGCGGCGACCTCGATCAGGCGCTGCGCCGCGCGATCCCCATCGGCGATGGTGAGCGCGACGGTCCGACGCGCCTCGCGCTCGAGGTGCCCAAGCCGCGCCGCGATCTCGCGCTCGCGATGGCCCCGCCCGGCGCGCGCACCGCGATCCCGGTCGGCGAGGACGCGACCGAGATGCTGCGCGGCCGCTACCGCGCCGCCGCGGCGCGGCTCGAGCGCGACCTGCGCATCGAGGACGCCGCGTTCGTGCTCGCGGACCTGCTCGGCGATGTCGACGCCGCGCTCGCGCTGCTCGAACGCCACGATCGCTTCGCGCTCGCGGCCCGCCTCGCCGAGGCCCGCGGCCGGCCGCCCGGGCTGGTCGTGCGGCTGTGGTTCAAGGCCGGCGATCGCGCGCGCGCCGAGCGGGTGGCGCGCCGCCACGGCGCGTGGGCCGACGCGATCGCGCGCCTCGAGCGCGGCGGCGATGCCGAGGCAGCGGCGCTGCGCCTGGCGTGGGCCGGCCAGCTCGCCGCCGCCGGCGACTACCTCCAGGCGATCGAGATCGCGTGGCCGCTGCGCCGGCCCGACAACGAGCTCGCGACCTGGATCGACGGCTGGATCGATCGCGGCATCGCCGGCGGCGGCACCGCCGCGGCCCGGCTGCTGGTGCGGCGGCTCGCGATCGCGCCGGCGCGCTTCGCCGAGGTCGCGCCCGCGCTGGTCGCGTTCCTCGACGATCTCGCCCCCGACGCCGCCTGGCGCCGGGTCGCGCTGGTCGAGACCCTGCTCGCGATGCCGCCCTCGCCCGAGCTGCGCGCGATCGCGCGGCCCGCGGTGCGCGCGCTCATCGCCGACGTCGGCCGTGGCGCCGACGGCGACTCGCCGACGCTCCTGCCCAAGCTGGTGCGCTACGCCGACGACGCCGCGCTGCGCGTCGACCAGCCGACCTACGCCGCGGCCGAGCGCCGGCCGATGCTCGTCGATCGCGCCGAGCCGCTGCGCCTGGTCCGCAGCGCCGCCGACGCCGGCACCGTCGCGATCCACGACGTCGCGCTCTTGCCCGGCGGTCGCGTGCTGCTCGCGCTCGGCGAGCTCGGCGTGCGGCTGGTCGCACGCGATGGCCACACGATCGCGCACCTCGATCAGCCCGCGACCCAGCTCGCGGTCTCCGACCACGGCACCCACGCGATCGCGCTCGCAGACCGCGGCTCGGTCCACCGGCTCGCGCGCCTCGATCTCGTCCAGCGCCGCGCCGCCCACTGGTGCGACGCCGAGCTCGGCGCGTGGGCGCCCACGTACGATGGCGATCAGTGGTGGACCGCGCGCGGCAATCAGGTCGCGCTGATCGACGCCACCGCCCGCGGCTGGTCCGCGCTGTGGGCGGTCGATCTCCAGCAGTTCGTCGTGAAGCTCCGCCGCGACGGCGCGGTCACCGCGATCGCGACCCAGAACGAAGCCTGGTTCTATGAAGGCGTGACCCTGCGCCGCCGGCGGGCGCACGCCGCGCTCCCCGACGGCGCGGGAATGGCCTTCCGCGACATCCGCCCGGCCCCGCCCGACCCGGTCGAGATCATCCTGGGCCCTGACGGCCAGGAGCTCCGCTTCGGGGGCCACGCGCTGCCGCTCGGGCCGGCCCCGCTGATCGCCTTCGACGTCGACAGCCGCTTCGCGGCGATCGCCCAGCGCGCTGACGACGCCGTCGTCGTCAGCGTCGTGCACCTCGAGCGCATGGGCGTGGTCGTCCACCTCACGCTGGCCGGCGCCGAGACCGCCGCGGTTCGCCTCGACGACGGCACCGTCGCGATCGCCGACGATCGCGGCCGCGCGCTGGCGATCGATCTACGCACCGGCCAGGTCACCCACGACCTGCGCCTCCAGCCCTGACCCGCGCGCGGTTCGCGATCCTAGAAGTTCGACTCCAGCTCCATGATCTGATCCTCGATCCGCGTCTTCGACGGCGCCGCCGGCATGTTGTTCGCCGGCGCCGGCTCGCTCGCCCGCCGGCGGCTGGTCTCGATGACCAGCTCCGCCGGGTACTCGACCTGGTAGCCGATGCGGAACTCGCGCTTCTCGCCGGGCTTGAGCGTCAGCTCCCAGTGCAGGAGGCCCTGCGAGTCGGGCTTCACCGCCGGCGTGATGCTGATCTTGTCGACCTTGATCTCCTTGTTCTCCGACACCGGCACGCGATCCGCGAGCGTGAACGTGGTCGGGTCGGCGCTGAGGTTCTCGACGGTGACGATGAACATGACCTGCATCTGGTTGCGGGTCTTGCGGACCAGCGTGCTCTGCTTGCGATCGAGCTGGCGCGACAGCTTGAGGTGATCGGCGACGCTCAGGAACAGCGAGAACTTCTCGCCGTTGGAGATGAAGTCCATGTCGGTCAGGCCGAGGAACGTGCCGTCCTGGTAGAGCGCGACCTTGCCGGGCAGGAGCGGCTGGCCGGTCGCGTTGGTCATCGCCAGCGTGCGCGCGGCGTTGAGGCTCTGCTCCGGCGCCGCCACCGTCTGCTGCGTCGAGCCCAGCGTGCTGCGGCCGATCAGGAGCCGCACCGGGTGACCGTCGCCGCGCACGCTCGGCGCGGGCTGGGCCTTGTAGTGCGCGGTCGTGCCGCGCTTCTCGAGGCTCTCGAACAAGGACACCGTGCGGCCCTGCACCACCTGCAGGAACTCGAGGTTGCTCTGGTAGGTGTGCTCGAAGCTCTCCCGCGCGCGCTCGTCGGACGAGCCGTTGTGGACCGAGTTCCACAGCTGGCTCTGACCCTGGAACGCGGTCTGCGCGCGCGTGAACGACGACACCTGGCTGGTCAGGATGCGGGTCGCGGTCTGGGTGTCGCCGAGGGTCAGCGCCTCGAGCTCGGGGATGCGCACCGACTGGGTCGTCGACTGCGTCGAGAACGACAGCTCGGCGCCGCCCCAGTCCTCGCCGCTGGTCTGGGTCAGCGCCGCGTACGACACCACCTCGACGGTCTTCGCGTCGGTCGTGGTCGCGCGCAGCTCGTGCATCGGCTCCCAGGTCACGCCCGGCAGCATGTACGTCAGCTCGACCGTCGCCTGGGCCGCGCTCGGCGCCTGCAGCGTGACCAGCACGGTGGTCTCCTCGAGCTTCATCAGGTTCTGGGCATCGGCGACCCGGCGCTGGCTGGCGTCGTAGTCCGGCGTCAGCTCGTCGATCTGATCCTGGACCTCGCGCCGCGACTTCGCGGTCGCGCGCAAGGACGCGCTGATGAAGTCGACCACGTCGCCGTAGCTCTTCACGCTGATGTTGCCGATGGTGGTGTCCTGCGTGATCTTGGCCAGCGAGAACGCCTTGATCGACTCGATCTGCTGCTTCTGGGCGTCGAGCACCGCGAGCTCGTCGCGCAGCCCCGCCAGCTTGCGGGTCAGCGCCTTCTGCTCGGCCTCGATCTTCCGCCAGCTGGCGTCGGTCGCGCGCGCGAGGAACCGGCGGTCGACCCGCACGTCGACGATCTGGCCGCCGCTGGCCGCGACCTGGACCGAGCCGTCATCGACCCAGCCCGGCAGGTTGCGGAACGCGTACACCACCGGCTCGGTCGTGACCTCGGCGGTCGCCTGCCGGGTCACGCGCGCGCGATCCGAGTAGACCGTCACGCGCGACACCCGGGAGCGCAGCGCCTTCGCGTCGGACTCGGCGTCTGCGACATCCTGTGCCGCGGGCGGCGGCACCACGACCGGCGCCGGCGGGGTCGGCTTCGGCGCGACGGCGATGCCCGTCGGGTGGGTGCAGCTCGCGACCATCGTCGCGACGCCGAGATAGACCAGCCAGCTGCGGTGCGCCATCGTCGTCTCCTTGGCCACCACGGAGGGGTGGCGCACGGACACTACGTGCGAGCGGTGGAAACGGTCTGCGGCGCGGTGTCTCGCCTATGTAAGGTCCTCGCCGAGCGTGATCCGGCTGACCCGGGTCTCGTCGGTGACGTCGCTGCCGACGATGCCGGTCACCAGATCGCCGCGGCGCGCGCGCTCGATCGTGCGGTTGCCCTCGTAGCGGTGGCGGTGCAGGAGGCGCAGCGTGACCAGGCCCTCCGCGCCGCACGCCGGGATCTCGAGCTTGCCCTTGCTCTTGCGGCCGATCCCGACGATGCGCAGCGCCTCGGGCTCGTCGAGGATCGGCAGCGGATCGCGGCGCAGGGTGAGGTACGCGAACTTCATCGCCCCGTCGCGCAGGCCGGTGTTGATCGCGATGCGCAGCGCGCGCGGCGGCAGCTCGAGCGCGCGCTCCTCGTGGCACCAGTCGCGCTCGTCGGCGAGCATCGGGCACGGCGCGGTCCGCCGGGTGCACGGCGCGAACACCGTGGCGTCGCCGCCGGTGATCAGCGCGTCGCGGATCGCGTGGAGGCCGCGCGCGGTGGTGCGCAGCGCCGGATCGATGACGATGACCGCGCCGTCGGGCGTGATCGCCTTCATCGCCGCCTTCACGACCGCGAGCCCGGTCGCCGCCGATAGCTCGTTCACCACCGAGCCCAGCGCGATCAGGCCGTAGGGCCCGCCGAGCGGCGCGGTGACGTCCGCGGTCCGGACACTCACGCGCACGGTCACGCCGACCGCCGCCGCGAACCCGCGGATCGCGTCGCCCGCGATCGCCAGCGCCTTCGCGTCGCGATCGACCAGCTCGATGACCAGCGCGCCGCTACCGTGGGCCGCGGCGTGCGCGACCAGCCCCAGGCTCATCGCGCCGCAGCCCGCGCCCAGATCGAGCACGCGCAGCTCGCCGCCGATGCTCCGCGCGACCGGATCGACCGCGCGCATCGCCAGCTCGGCGAGCGGCACCTGGATCTTCGCGGCATCCGCGACGGTGAAGAACAGCGCGCGCGCCGCGAGGTCGCCCCACTCGCCGGGCGGCGCGGTCAGCTGCTCGCGCTCCGACGTGTAGCGGCGCGAGCGATCGACGACCGCCGCGGACAGCCCGGGCCCGCCGAGCCAGGCCTCGGGCACCCGCGCCTTCGCGGCCGCGGCCCACAGCGCGTCTTCCACCGCCGCGACGACGGTCCAGCTCATGGCTGCCCCAGCGCGATCGTCGCGTCGGCGGTCTCGCCCGCGCGCACGTCGACCTCGGTCGACGCGACGTGCTGGCCGGCGCCCGCGACCGCCTCGGGCAACCACGCGTCGATCCGCCAGTGACCCGCCGGCAGGGACAGCGTCGCAAGGCCGTCGCGATCGGTGATCGCGGCCGCGCGATCGGTGACCACCAGCCACGACGGCTCCTCGTTGCTGGCGACCGTCGCGAGGCGCACCACGCCGAGCTCGCCGGCCGGCATCGCGATCTCCGCGCCCGCCCACGGCAGCTCGACGCCGGCGCGGTCGACCGAGGTCTTCCACGTCATCACGTCCCCGATCGCGCCGCCCTGCCCGACGATCACGCGATGGCGCCGCGGATCGGTCGAGGTGATCGCGATCGCGGCCTTCGGTCGCGCGATCGCCACCGTCGGCGCGAGCCGGCAGTCGCCGATCACGAACGCCGCGGTCGCGTCGCCGCTCGCGGGCGAAGCATCCACGTGCACGACCGCGCCGGGCACGCCGAACAGCGTGCCGACCACCGCGGGCGCGCGCCTCGCGACGCCGCACGCGTTGGGCTTGCCGGTCGTGCGCACCGCCGCCGGCGCGTCGGGCCAGGTCACCTTCACCGTCACGGTGCCAGGCGCGGCCGGCGCGGTCGGCGCACCAGCCACTGCGTCGCTCGCGCTCACCGCACCGTCACTCGCGGTCGCGTCGCGCGGCCGGTCCTCGACCTCGTGCTTGGCGGCGCTGCCGCCGCTGCATCCGCCGATCGCGATCGCGACGGCGATCCCTGCTACGCGCCCCACCCGCGCACCTCCGCAACCACGCGGCGCGCGTCCGCCACCAGATCGTTGAGCGCCACGCCGTGCATGCCCGCGCCCGCCATCACCAGCCGCGCCGCGCGCGCCTGACCATCGACCACCGCGAGCCGCTCGTGGTGGCCGACCGGCAGCTGCGCCACGCCCTCGGCCCACCGCACCACGCTGGTGTGGATCGGTTCGCCGGTCACGCCGAGCGCCTTCGCGACATCGGCCTTCGCGTGCGCGATGAGCGCCGCGTCGTCGAGTGCGCAGGCCTCGGGATCGCGCGCGCCGCCGAAGATGCAGCGCAGGAGCACCGCGCCGTCGGGCGCGCGGCCCGGCCACAGCGAGCTCTCGATCACGCAGCCGAGCAGCCGCAGCGCCTCGCCCTGTGCGACCAGGAAGCCGAAGCCCTCGCGGTCGGGCGGCAGCGCGCCGGGCGCGAAGCCGAGATACACCAGCGCCGCCGGCGCGCGCACGAAGCCGCCGAGCGCGGCCGCGAGGCCCGGTACGTCGGCGCTGACCAGCTTCGCCGCGGTCTTCGCCGACACCGCGAGCACCGCGCCATCGAAGCGCTCGATCTTGTCGCCGATCGCGATCGCCACGCCGCCCGCGGCGCGATCCGGGCGCACCGCGGTGACCGACGTGCCGATGCGCACGCGCGGACCGAGCTTCGCGACCAGCGCGTCGATGATCGCCTGCATGCCGCCGCGCGGCGCGATGAGGCCACGGCGCTTGGGGCCGTGCGACTTCGCGCCGCGGCCGCGGATCATCTTCATCAGCATGCCGCGGACCAGGCCGCCGTCGGCCTCGAGCGCCGCGAACGCCTTCATGCCGGCCGCGAGGCTGACCTCGCGCGCATCCGCGGCGTAGATGCCGGTGATGAACGGCGCGATCAGCGCGCGCGCCGCCTCGGGCCCCAGCCGCCGGGTCGCCCAGTCGTGGACGCTCTCGTCGGTGAGCCGGCGATCGCGCGCCGGCCGCAGCGGCTCGGCGAACAGCGCCAGCTTGCCGCGCCAGGTCAACAGCTCGCTCTTCGCGAACGCGATCGGGTTCGACGGCAGCTCGCGCAGCGCGCCGTCGATCCAGATCCACCGCCGCTTGGCTGACGGCGAGCTCGCGACCATCTCGACGCCGAGCTCGTCGGCGAGATCGGCCACGCCATCGACGCCGCTGGCGAGGATCGCGTTGGCCGCGTGCTCGCGCACGAAGCCGTCGACCTTCGAGGTGCCGACCACGCCGCCGGCGCGCAGCCCGGCCTCGAGCACGACCGCGTCGACGCCCGCCTGGCCGAGCCGGTACGCCGCGGCCAGGCCCGCGATGCCGCCGCCGATGACCGCGATGCGCATGGTCACGCCCCCGCCCTGGTCGACAGCTCGCGGACCGCGGTGATCATCGCGCGCACGTGCTCGGGATCGGTCTCGGGCAACACGCCGTGCCCGAGGTTGAAGATGTGGCCGACCGGCCCGGCCTTGGCCAGGACCTCGGCCACGCGATCGCGCAGGTCGCGCGGGCTCAGGAACAGCGCGCCCGGATCGAGGTTGCCCTGCAGCGCCACGCCATCGCCGACCCCGCGCCGCGCGACATCGATGTCGACGCGCCAGTCGACGCCGAGGACATCGGCGCCCGAGGTCGCGTAGTCCTCGAGGTATGGCGCGCAGCCATTGACGAAGTAGATGATCGGCACCGGCCGCGCCGCGAACGTCCGCGACTCGCGGATCAGCTCGATCACGCGCTTCGACCAGCGCAGCGCGAACTCGCGGAAGTCGCGCGGCGACAGGATGCCGGCCCACGAGTCGAACAGCTGCACCGCATCGGCGCCCGCGGCGATCTGCGCCTCGAGGTAGACCGCGGTGGTGCGCGCGAGCTTGTCGAGCAGCGCGTGGGCCGCGCCGGGATCGCCGAACAGCAGCTTGCGGGTGTGGGCGTAGTCCTTCGAGCCGCCGCCCTCGACCGCGTAGGTCATCATCGTGAACGGCGCGCCCGCGAAGCCGATGAGCGGCACGCGCCCACCGAGGCCGCGCTGGATCTGGCGCACCGCCTCCATCACGAACGGCAGCTCGGCCTCGGGATCGGGGACGACGATCGCGTCGATCCCGGCGCGATCCCGGACCGGCGCGAGGATCTTCGGGCCCTTGTCGGGGAACGCGACCTCGAGCCCCATCGCCGGCAGCGTGATGAGGATGTCGGAGAACAGGATCGCGGCGTCGAAGCCGAGCAGATCGATCGGCTGGAGCGTGACCTCGCACGCCAGCTCCGGCGTGCGGCACAGCTCGAGGAACGACGCCTTGGCGCGCACCGCGCGGTACTCGGGCAAGTAGCGCCCGGCCTGGCGCATCATCCAGATCGGCGTGCGCGGCACCGGCAGTCGACGACATGCGCGGAGGAAGAGGTGCTCGGGCTCGGCGCTCGCGGTTTGCGACATCGCGCGCATCCTACAACGACGGGCGGTGTTATCGTCCTCGCATGAAGCAGTGTCAGAGAGGGCGCGCTGTCGCACTCACGTTCGCCCTGGTGCTGGGCGCCTGCGGTGACAACGGCACCGCCGTCGTGCTCCCGCCCGACTCGGCCGCGATCCCGCCCGGCCCGTTCGACGCGCTGCCGATGACCCAGGACTTCGCCGCGGCCGGCCTGTCGGCGCCGGTCCACGCCGCCCGCGACAAGTACGGCATCATGCACATCAACGCCCAGTCGGTGGCCGATCTCGGCTACGGCCAGGGCTACGTCATGGCGCACGATCGCCTGCCGCAGATGGACATCCTGCGGCGCTTCGGCTCGGGCCGGCTCGCCGAGCTGTTCGGCGCCCTCGATCAGAAGACGATCGAGACCGATCTGCAGATGCGCATGCACCGCATGCGGCCGCTCGCCGAGGAGGCCTGGGCGATCCTCAAGGCCTCGACCGATCCCGAGGACAAGAAGATCGTCCAGCTGCTGACCCGCTTCGCCGACGGCGTCAACGCCTACGCCGCCGACGTGAAGGCCGGCAAGTTCCAGATCGATCCGTCGGTCGCGACCTCGTTCGACATCGACCGGTTCGTCGCGTGGGATCCGATCGACTCGCTGGTGCTCGGCCGCTTCCAGGCCTTCGCGCTGTCGTGGACCACCCCGGTCGAGCTCGACCTCACCACGATCTATCAGGGCGCGCGCCAGAAGTTCGACGGCGCGTCCGCCGGCAACCCGGCGTACTTCGCGCGCAAGGGCATCTCCGCCGACCTGCTGCACATCGCGCCGGTCGGCCACTTCCCGACGATCGACGGCTTCCCCAACGTCGATCCCGACACCGGCACGCGCTCCGACGCCGGCCGGCCCGGCGCGAACCTGCGGGGCAAGCGCGGCAAATCGAGCGGCGCACGCCGCCCGGTGGTGCCGCGCGAGGTCCTCGACAACGCGCGCGACTTCTTCAGCGATCGCATGAAGAACGATCTGTTCGGCCTGCTGTCGCCGCACGTCTTCATGGTGCCGCACGCCGGCTCCAACGACTGGGCGGTCGGCCCGGCGCTCGCGAACGGCAAGACCCTCCTCGCGGGTGATCAGCACCTGCAGATGCCGAACCCGTCGATCTTCTACCCGACCCACCTCACCGTGCCCGGCGAGCTCGACGCCGAGGGCGTCACGTTCCCGGGCATCCCCGGCATCATCCTCGGCCACAACGGCAAGGCCGCGTGGCAGTCGACCGTCGTCTTCCACGACGTCAACGACGTCTTCGCCGAGACCATCGTCCCGTGCACGACCGGCGGCGGCGACTGCGTCCTCCACGATGGCGGGCAGGTCAAGATCGAGTCGCGGACCGAGACCATCAAGATCGGCGCGAACGGCACCATCACCGGTGAGGTCAACGCGACCTACGAGATGGTGCCGCACCACGGCCCGATCATCCCGATCATCTCGAATGGCCACGTCGTGCCGCGCACCGCGTCGACCGCACTGTCGGTCGAGTACACCGGCTACCAGCCGACGATGGAGATCCGCGCGGTCTGGGGCCTGGTCAAATCGTCGACGGTCGATCAGGGTTTCAAGGCGCTGGCCAACTTCCAGTACGGCGGCCAGAACTGGGTCATCATCGACAATCAGGGCAACATCGGCTGGACCTCGAACGCCAAGGTGCCGGTCCGCAAGGACGCGGCCTACGAGTGGAACGCCCAGACCAACCCCGACGGCATCGCGCCGTTCATGGTCATGCCCGGCGACGGCTCCGCCGACTGGACCGGCACGATGGACACGCGCTACGTGCCGCACGTGATCAACCCGACCGCGGGCTTCATCGCGACCGCCAACTCGGATCCCGTCGGCGCGACCTTCGACAACGATCCGCTCAACCAGTACGACAAGGACGGCCACGTCCTCTACGCCGGCACGACCTACGCCGCGGGCGTGCGCAGCGAGCGCATCGCCGAGCGCATCCAGGCCGACGCCACCAGCACCGGCAACAAGATCACGCTCGACGATCTCGCCGCGATCCAGCACGACTCGACCTCGCTGGTCGGCAAGAAGCTGACGCCGCCGATGCTCACCGCGCTGGCCTACGCCGCCAACCCCACGGGCGCGCCCGCCGACGTCGTCGCCTACGTCGCGACCCTGTCGCCCGCCGACAAGGCCGCGCTGGCCAGCGCGCGCACGCTGCTCGCCGGCTGGAGCTTCGCGGCGCCGACCGCGACCGGCGCGTCGCCGAGCGCCGACGAGAAGCGCGACTCGGCCGCGACCGCGCTGTTCAACGTCTGGATGCACTACTTCATCCAGGACACGCTCGGCGACGAGTACGCCGCGATCCCGTTCAACGTCTGGGGCATCGAGCAGAACCTGCTGGTCCGCAACATCTACGGCCTCCTGGTCGAGCCGACCGGCATGGTGATGTCGGCGACCACCGGCCAGCCGATCCTGTGCGACAACCTCACCACCGCCGGCGCCGACGAGAGCTGTACCCAGCACATCCTGTCGGCGACGCTCGAGGCGCTGGCCTGGCTGAAGTCGTCGGACGGCTACGGCTCGTCGGACCCGAACACCTGGGTCTGGGGCGACAAGCACCGCCTGATCATCCCGCCGCTGTTCCCCAACGCCGCGCTCAACGTGCCGCCGGCGACCGATCCGACCGATCCCACGGGCTTCGCCAAGGCCGGCGACAACTTCGTCGTCAACCGCGCCGACTGCGGCTGGGACAACCTCGACTTCCACCAGGAGGCCGACGGCCCCGCCGAGCGGTTCCTGGCCGAGGCGACCAACGGCGGCCCGATCAAGGCGCGGATGCAGCTGCCGGGCGGCGCGATCTACGATCCTGGCAGCCCCCACTACCGCGATCTCCTCGACAAGTACTATCTCAAGCAGACCCACTTCGACCTGCCGTTCACGACCGCCGAGATCGTCGCGGCGGGCGAGGACCGCTGGGTCTTCCACTGAGCCATGCCGAGCGTCGCGATCAAGAGCGCAGTCATCGTCGGCGCGCGCACCGCCCCCGGGGTGCGCGCGATCGCCGATCTCTTCACCAACGCCGGCCTGGCGGTGACGATCGTCGAGCGCGCCGAGCAGGCGGCGGCGGGCATCGTCACCGCGCCTGACGGCGATCAGCCGTGCGTCGCGATCGACGTCGGCGACGATCCGGCGACCGCGGCGGGGCGGATCGCGGCGCTGCTCGAGAGCGTGCCCAGCGCGGCGCCGATCGCGGTGGCGCTGCACGCGACCGCGGACCTCGTGCTCGCCGCCTGGCGCGCCGGCGCGGCCGAGCTCATCGATCCCGCGGCCGACGGCGCGGCCGGTGTGCGCGCGATGCTCGACCGCGTGACCCACGCGCGCCGCGAGCGCCACACCCAGCGCCGCCACGTCGCGAGCCTGCGCACGATCGTCGAGGACTTCTTCCGCGATCTGGTGCGCACCGAGCGGCGCTCGATCGATCTCGAGCACCGCCTCAAGCAGGCCGAGCGTCCATCGTCGCCGTCGGTCACCGATGTCCCCACGGATCTCGACGCCGATCGCGAGCCGACCGTGTTCCTGGTCGAGGACGACGCCGAGATCGCCAACCGCCTGGTCGACGAGCTCGAGGACGCCGGCCTGGTCACGTTCGCGTTCCTGAACGGCGAGGACGCGGTCCGCGACGCCGACAAGATGGCGGCCAAGACCCAGGCGATCGATCTGGCGATCGTCGATCTCAAGCTGCCCGGCATCGACGGGCTCGAGACGGTGCGCCGGCTGCGCGCCAAGCGCCCGGGCCTGGCCGCGTTCCTCATGACCGGCTTCTCCGACGTCGAGACCGCGACCTCCGCCGCCGATCTGGGCGTGGTCGGGTTCGTGCTCAAGCCGTTCGACGACCTGCCCCAGCTGATCGCGCGCATCAAGGAGCAGGCCCAGCAGGCCATGCTCCGCACCCGCGAGCACCACTACCTCCAGCGCATCAAGGAGCGCCACGAGAAGGTGCTGTCGCGCTACCGCAAGCTGGTCGCCGAGATCGAGAGCTGACCCGCGCCTGGGACGTCCGCCGAGGGCGTCGGGTTACTGCCCTGCGAATGGCGCCGAGGCAATCGCCCGCGCCACCGAACTCGCGAAGAATCCCTCTGCGAGTCTGCGCACTTGCTTGCCGCGGCCCGTGATCGCTCGCTACACTTCGGGTCAGATGGCCGAGGGTCCGCTGAGCATCAAGCTGCGCTGCGCGTCATGGCAGCAGCTCTCGGCGATCTACAAGAAAGATCTCGCCCGCGGCGCGATGTTCTTGAAGACCGGCAAGCCGCCCCCGATCGGCACCGCGGTCCGCATCGATCTGACGCTCCCGACCGACTCGATGATCGTGCTGTCGGGCTACATCGCCGAGCACGTGCCCGAGGGCGGCCTCGGTGGCCGCGGCCCGGGCGTGGACGTGCGGCTGTCGGCGATCCCGCAGAGCGCGATGTGGCTCATCGAGACCGCGCTGGCCTCGGCCCAGAAGGGCCAGGCCGGCCAGTCGGGGCCGGCGATCAACAGCCAGACCGGCGCGATCCCGACCCTGCCCGCCGACGCCGGCCTCGACGACGGCAACGATCTCGCCGCCGCGGAGTCGGAGCTGTTGACCGCGCTCGGCGCCGAGTTCGAGTCGCTGAAGAAGCTCAACCCGTTCCAGGTGCTCGGCGTCGGCTACGAGGCCAACGACAGCGACGTGCGCGCCGCGTTCGGCGAGCTGACCAAGCGCTACCACCCCGATCGCTTCGCGCGCTATCGCTCGCAGGAGCTGCGCAACTTCGCCGCCGAGATCTTCATCCTGATCCGCGACGCGTACCGCCGCATCGGCGACGACAAGAGCCGGCAGCAGGCGATCGCCGGGCTCGGGCCGCGCCGCGCGACCACCGCTGGCGGACCGCCGCCGCCGCCGCGCGCGACCACCGCGCCGGCCGCGCC
>JAIOQA010000551.1 GCA_021413675.1 Deltaproteobacteria bacterium
TTCTTCGCGGCCGCGATCGAGCTCGGCACCCACGATCGCGCGCGGCTGCGCGGGCTGCAGATCGAGCTGGCGACCGCGCTCATGCACGCGGGCCGCGGCCCCGAGGCGGCGCTGGCGTTCCTCGCGGCCGCCGACGGCGCCGAGCCGGCCGTCCGGCTCGACTGCCAGCGGCAGGCGGCGGATCAATGGATCATCACCGGGCACCTCGAGCAGGGCATGGCCACGCTGCGGTCGTTGCTCGCCGACATCGGCGAGCCGCTAGCCGCGACGCCGCGCCGCGCGCTGGCGCGGGTCGTGTGGAATCGCGCGCGCGTGCGGATGCGCGGCTTCGGCCACACGACCCGACGGGAGAGCCAGGTCCCGGTCGAGACGCTGCGCCGCCTCGACGTGCTCAAGGCGGTGGCGCACGGCCTGGCGATGGTCGACAACATCCGCGGCGCCGATTTCAACGGCCGGTACCTGCGCCTGGCGCTGCGGACCGGCGAGCCGCGACGCCTCCTGGGCGCGCTCGCCACGGAGGTGATCTTCCTCGGCAGCCAGGGCGGGCGCGCGGCCACGCGGGCGCGCCGCCTGTACGCCGAGCTGGTGCGCCTCGCCGAGGACTGCCCGGACGCGGCGTTCGCGCGGACCTGGCTGGAGCTCGCGGATGGCGGCGCCTCGTTCTTCGAGGGCCGCTTCACGCGGGCGGTCGTGGCGCTCGAGGCGGCCGAGATCGCGTCGGCGCACGGTCAGGCGGGCATGACCTACGAGCGCAACAACGCCGTGGTGTTCCGGATCCACGCGCTGCGCCTGCTGGGCCGGCTGCTGCACCAGCACGCGCTGATCCGCGAGTCGGTGCGCACCGGGCGGCAGCGCGGCGATCGGTATCTCGAGACCACGCTGCGGCTCCTGCAGGGACCGTCCTTGCTCGCGCGCGACGATCGGCACGGCGCCCGCAACAGCCTCGACGAGGCATCGTGGACCCCGCCCGATCAGGGCTTCCACCTGCAGCACTGGTACGAGCTCCGCGCGCGCACCGAGCTCGCGCTCTACGAGCGAACCGCCAGCGCCGCGGTCCTTGCGCTGGCGCCCCGGTTCGTGGCGCTCGACCGGTCGATGCTGCTGCGCGTGCAGATCGTGCGGGCCGATGCCTGCGCGCTCCGCGGTCGGCTGCTGCTCGGGGCCATCGCGGAGCAGGCGGCGCCCGACCCGCGCGCCCAGGACGTGGAGCGCATCGCGCGGCAGCTCGCCGGCGAGAAGACCGGCTACGCCGCGGTGTACGCGCTGCTCCTGCGCGCCGGCCTCGCGGTGATCGATGCGGGCCGCGGCGATCCGATCCCGCTGCTGCGCGAGGCGATCGAGCTCGCCACGACCCACGACATGGCGCTGCACGTGGCGGCCGCGCGCGATCGCCTCGGCGCGCTCGTGGGCGGTGACGAGGGCGCCGCGCTGCGCGCCGCCGCCGCCGGCTATGCCGCCACCGAGGGCATCGTGGATCCCGATCGCATGTTCGAGGTCCTCGCGCCCGGCATCGCCCGACGGTGACTCGCGGCGTCAGGGAGTCGCGTGGATCGCGTCGGCGATCGCCTTGGCGTAGGTCGCGGGGTCGCTGTCGTCGAAGTTGCAGAGGCAGATGATCGCGAGCTGCTCGTCGGGGAAGCGCAGCAGCTCGGCGCCGAACCCGACCCACGCGCCGCTGTGCGAGACCGTGGCGCGGCCGTCGTGCTCGCCGTGCTCGAGGCCCGCGGCGTAGTCGAGCACGGTGCCGTCATCGAGCTGGCCGCGGGTCAAGAGCGCCGCGATCAGGCCGGGCGCGAGCGCGGTCGGCGCGTCGAACTCGCCGGCCCAGCGCGCGAGATCGCCGATCGTCGCGTGGACCGCGCCGTCGCCGACCTGATCCCAGCCCGAGGTGACCTCGTCCCAGCCGCCATCGTGATCGTAGCCGCGCGCGGCGGCTGGATCGGTGCTGCGCGGCGTGACCGCGGTGTGCGTCATGCCGACCGGGGTGAACAGACGATCGCGCGCCAGCGCGGCGAAGGATCGATGGCTGACGCGCTCGGCGATCAGCGCGAGCAGGAAGTAGCCGCTGTTGCTGTAGACCTCCTCGACGCCGGGCGGGCGCGCGGGCGCGGCGATGATCGCGGCGAGCGCGTCGGCGGCGGTGGTGTGATCCTCGAGGCCGTAGCCGGCGGTCTGGAGCAGCTCGATGTAGTCGGGCAGGCCGCTGGTGTGGTGCAGCAGGTCGGCGATCGTGATCGCGCGGCCGCGGCGCGCGGGCAGCTCGGGGACGATCGCGCGCACCGGCGTGTCGAGGGCGAGCGCGCCGTCGGCGACCAGCGACAAGATCACCGCGGCGGTGAACTGCTTCGAGGTCGAGCCGAGATCGAAGATCGTCGCCGGCGTGATCGGCCGGTGGGCGGCGACGTCGGCCAGGCCGTAGCCGCGCGCGAGCACCAGCGCGCCGCGGCGCGCGACCCCGACCGCGCAGCCCGGGCGATCCCCGGTGAACGGCTGCATGACGCGATCGATCGCGGCGACCGTCGGCGCGGGCAGCGGCGCGGCGGCCTGCGCGCTCGACCTGCTGGACGCGGGCGCCGGGGCCAGCGGCGCGCGGCACGCGATCAGCAGCGCGAGCGCGAGCCCGCGCCGGATCACCCGCCGATCTCCTGGGTCGTCGGGCGACGCCCGGTGTCGTCGGCGACGCGCGGCACGGCCAGCTGCCGGATCCGCCAGGTCTGGGCGACCAGGCGGCGGGTGTGGCGCCGGTGCGAGGTCGCGAGGTAGCCGGCCATCGCGCCGGCGACGCCGAGCACCACCAGGCTCACGAACACCAGCCCGGTGATCGTCTCGGTCGGCGCGAGCTTCACGATCGGCGAGTCGATCATCAGCGCGCCGTCGACGACCGCGGTCGAGGTCGGCAGCACGCCCAGGGCCTCGAGCGACCAGGTGCCGACCACGGGGATCGCGAAGGTCGCGAGCACCGCGCCGGGGCGGGGCGCGGTCGGGAAGAAGCTGACGGCCATCACGGCGAGCGTGGCCTCCGCGGGCGCGTTGATGAACGGGCCCATGACCCGGGCGTAGAGCGTCAGCACCATCGCGGCGCCGAGCATCGCGGGCCACGAGAACACGTGCGGCCCGACGGTGCGCCAGCGGATCGCCCAGCCCAGCATCAGCGCGGTCATCGCCGCGACCGCGATCACCGTGGTCGTGTCGCGCACGCCCTGGAGGAGCATCAGCGGCACGTAGATCATGAACGCGGCGAACGCGGCGATCACCGCGGTGCCCATCGCGCGGATGACCTGCTCGTCGCTCGCGCGGATCGCCTCCGCGGCGGCCGCCGGCAGCGGCTCGGGCACCTCGAGCACGAGCCGCGCGACGATCGCCGCGGCGTCGGCGCGATCGGGCGCGAGCGCGAGCGCGCGGCGGGCGTCGGTGAGCGCCGCGCCGCGGTCGCCGATGGCGAGGTAGCGGCGCGCGTCGGCGAGGTGGTTGGCGGCGGCGCGGCGGCGCAGTTCGGCGCTGCGGGCGCCGTCGAGGAACTGCGTCAGCTCGCGCACCACCTCGGTGGCGGTCGGCGCGGTCGCGGTGCGCGTGCGCGCGCTCAGGCCCTCGAGCTCCGGCACTGGATCGTCGCCGATCGCGTCGTCGAGCAGCATGCCGAGCGCGGCGAGATCGTCGGCCTCGGTCGGCGCCGGGCCCTCGGTCGCCGCGGCGGTCGCGAGCGCGCGCGCGATCGGGCTGCCGCTCGCGACCCGCGCCGCGCTCCAGTCGCCGACCCGGACCTCGCCGATCTCGCCGATCTCGATCGCCGGGGCGCGCAGGCGGCCGTGGATCACGCCGAGCCGGTGGGCGTGGGCCACGACGCGCGCGATCTCGGTGATCGCGCTGATGCGCCGGCCGAGCGCGGGCGGTTCGCCGGTCCCGCGGCACCAGGTCGCGAGATCGACGCCGCGCCGCTTGGGCATCGCGAAGAAGACATGGCCCGCGTCGTCCCGGCCGATCGCCAGGATGCACGGCACGCTCGGGTGGTCGAGGCTGCCGGCGATCCGCGCGCCGCGGAGGAACCGATCGGCGGCCTCGTCGTCGAGCGGCGCGGAGGATTGCGCGATCGTCACGACCCGGTTGAGGCGCGGCTCGTAGGCGTCGACCAGGGTCTGCGCGCCGTCCGCGTGCGAGGCGATCGGCACGTAGCGCGGGTGCGGGCCGTCGTCCTCGGCGCCATCGACGGTGCGCGCATCGAACGTCCCGCCGTCGGGCAGGACGACGCGGGTGGTGTCCGCGTTGCCGCTCATGGCGCGCTCCGGCCGCGGCGCGGGGCCTCGCCGGCCGCGACCAGGTGCTCGAGGTGCCAGGCCTGGGCCGCGAGCTGGCGGCGCGCGCGGTGCGCGGGGACCGCCACCAGCCGGCCGATCACCGCCGCCACCAGCAGGAGCGCGATCGAGGTCGCCAGCATGCCGAGCATGGTCGTGGTCCGGTGGACCTCGGAGACCGCCGAGCGGAGGTAGAGCCGCCCGTGGTCGATCTCGACGGTGCGCGCGAGCCAGCCGCTGAGCTCGAGCGCGAACGGCGCGAGGGTCGGCAGCGCGAGCGCCGCGACCACCAGCGGGCCGCGCCGGATCCGCGGGTGCATCATCGCGCCCGCCGCGGTCAGCGCGGTCAGCGCCGGCGTCACGAGGAACGGGCTCAGGTAGCGCGAGAACACCGTGCACTCGACGGTCAGGAGCGCGACGCTCCACCACAGCCACGCGCTCGGGCCGCGCCCGCGCATCGCCGCGATCGCCAGCACCTCGAGGCCGAGCCACGCGCCGAGCGTGAGCAGCGTGGCCGCGAGGTCGGCGTGGCCCTGCACGAGGTTGATGAGCGGGAACAGCAGGAAGCCGAGGTACGACCACGCGGCGGCGCGCGCCAGCTCGCGCTCGTCCTTGCGGTCGAGCTCGGCGATCTCGGCGCGGGCGCCGACCGGGATGTCGTCGTCGGCGAGCAGGGTCCGGACCAGCGCCGCCGCGGCGGGATCGTGGGGCGTGAGCGCCACCGCGCGGCTGGCAAGGCCGAGCGCGCGCTCGCGGCCATCGACGGTGCCTTCGGCGAGCGCGGCGCTGGCCGCGGCCAGGTGCGCGGCCCCGAGCTGCTCGCGCAGCGCGCCGTCGCGCTCGAGGTCGAGCCAGTCGGTGACCTCGCGGGCCAGCTCGCCGGCGCTCGCGTAGCGATCGGCGGGCGCGCGCGCGGTCGCCCGCTGGCAGATCGCGTCGAGCGGCGCCGAGGTCCCGGCGCCGCCCTTGCGCTGCGACGGCCGGCCGTCGGCGCCGGCGAGCACCGAGCGCAAGAGGCCCTCGCTGCGCAGGTGCAGCGGCTCGCGCGCCAGGATCTCGAACAGGATGCAGCCGAGCGCGTAGACGTCGAGGGCGGGCCCGAGCGGCGCGCTGCCCTCGAGCTGCTCGGGCGCCATGTAGCCGAGCGTGCCGCCGGTGCGGCGCGCGACCGCCTCTCGGTCGGCGCCGTACAGGGTCGCGATGCCCCAGTCGATCACGTAGACGCGATCGTCGGCGTCGACCATCACGTTCGAGGGCTTGAGATCGCAGTGCAGCACGCCGCGGGTATGGGCGTGGGCGATCGCCTGGCACGCGTCGGCGAAGATGCGCAGCAGCCGCTCGGTGCTGTGCGTGGTCGTGCCGGCGTTGCGCTCGGCGAGGATCGTCGACAGGGTCGTGCCGCCGACCCGGCGCATCGCGAACCCGGCGCGACCGTCGCGGTCGCGGCCGAGCTCGAACACCGCGGGGATCGCCGGGTGATCGAGGCGGCCCTGGATGCGCGCCTCCTCGGCGAGCAGCGCGACCTGGCGCGCGTCGTCGATCGCGACCAGGCGCTTGACCGCGACCGTGCGGCCGACCTCGCGGTCGTGGGCCTCGACCACCGTGCCCATGCCGCCGGCGCCGAGTTGCTCGCCGAGCGTGAAGCGATCCTGGAGCGTGCGCGGCAACGGTCCCACGCCGCGTTCGCCGTCGGGGCGCGCGTCGATGATCACCGTGATGGCGCGGGGCTCGTGCACGACGTTGCCGATGGTAACGAAGACAGCCGAAGCGAGGACAGGTGTTCGTTGGCCAACACCCCGCGCGATACCCGAGGGCTACGATGACGCTACTCGGCGAACTTCCTAGGAGATCTTCGACCGGATCCCGCGCGATGAGAGACCTCGCTAGGGATGACGCGCGAGCCAGGCGTCGATCTCCTTCCGGTCGTCCGCGGGGCCATCGGCGATCCGGTCGCGGGCGGCCTGGGCGAGCGCCCGCGCGCGGGCCCGGTCGCGACCCGCGTCGACGAGCGCTCGCGCCAGCAGGAACTGCGATCGCGCGGCGTCATCGTCGGCGACCTCGTGGGCGGTCCGCAGCGCGACCGCGCGCTCGAGCAGCGGCAGCGCCTCGACCGGGTGGCCGAGCAGGATGAGCGCGCGCCCCAGGCCGGTCAGCGCGTACGCGGTGTCGGCGTTGTCCGGGCCGTACGCGCGATCGAGGATCGCGATCGCGCGGCGATAGTAGGGCGCCGCGTCGGCCGGCCGCTGGCGCGCGAGCAGCGTGTCGCCGATGCCGATCAGCGGCAGCGCGGCGTGGGCGTGATCGTGCCCGAGCGCGCGCTCGAAGATCGCGAGCGCGTCCTCGAAGTAGCGCTGCGCCGCCGGCCAGTCACCCTCGACCGCGGTCACCGCGCCGAGGTTGTGTATCGCCATCGCGAGCTCGGGCGCGTCTGGGCCGAGCGCCTTGCGCTGGATCGCGAGCGCGCGCTCGAGGAATACCCGCGCCTCTTTCGGGTGGTCGGCCGCGTTCTCGAGTCCGCCGAGGTTGAGCAGCGAGACCGCGATCCGCGGATGATCGGGGCCGAAGGTCGCCTCGTCGAGCGCGAGCGAGCGCTCGAGGTAGGGCCGGGCCTGGGCGATCTTGCCCTCGCTCCACAGCACCGCGCCCAGGTTGTTGAGCACCGCGCTCACGTCGGGGTGATCGGGGCCGAGCGTCCGCTCCATGATCGCGAGCGCGCGCTGGAAGCAGTCGCGCGCCTCCGGCAGGCGGCCCGTGTCGCGCAGCACCTCGCCGAGCGAGTTGAGCGCGGCGCCCGCGCCCGAGCCCGCCCCGACGTGCTCGCCGAGCGCGAGCCGGACGTCGACGGCGGCGCGCAGCGCGGCGACGGCCTCGTCGTAGCGGCCGATGGTTCCGAGCAACGTGCCGCGGCGGACGCCGAGCATCGCGCGCAGGTTGGGCGGATCACCGGCCCGCGCGATCATGATCTCGGCGGCGTCGAGCAGCCCCAGCCCCACCTCGGGGTGATTCTGCCGGTAGCCCGTGACCCACGCGAGGTCGGTCATCGCCTGGGCCGCGCCGAAATCGTCGCGCGCGGTGGCCGCGACCCGGGCGGCGGCGCGAAACGCCTCGGCGGCGTCGTCGGGGCGGTTGAGCTGCTCGGCGAGATCGCCGCGCAGCTGCTCGGTCCGGGCCAGGAGCGGCAGGTAGCCCAGCGCGTGCGCGGTCGCGGTCAGATCGGCGGCGCGCGCGGCGGCGTCGCGGTAGTGCCCGGTGAGGCTGAGCGCGCTGGCCTCGGCCAGGCGCTGGCGCAGCGTCACCAGGCGCGCGAGCTGCTCGGGAGCGGTCGGCAGCGGCACCGCGGCGCGCAGCGCGGCGACGTCGCCACAGCGATCGACCGGCTCCAGGTGCGCGACCGCGTCGGTGGCGTGATCGACCAGGTCACCGTCCGGCGACCGGACGAGCGCGTCGACGAGCGCGCCCAGCTCGGTGCCGCGCTGATCGAGGCACTGCGTGCGCAGATCGAGCAGCTCCTCGGATTGCTCGCCGCGGACGTGGGTCGCCTCGCACGAGCCGATCCGCATCGCCGCCAGGCCGCCGGCGTAGTCGTCGAGCGCGGTCGTGACCAGGCGCGCGGTCGCCGCGGCGTGCGGCCGGCCGGTGCGCGCGAAGCCCGCGGTCAGCTCCGCGGCGCGGGCCTCGCTCCAGAGCGCGCGGGTCGCGGCGCCGGCCTCGGCGCAGCGCGCGGCGGCGTCGGTGGACGCGCGGGTCAGCGCGAACGCGGAGAGGCCCGCGATCGCGACCGCGCCGATGCCGACGGCGGCGCGCCGCTGGGCCGCGCCCGGCACCCGCGCGAGCTGCGCGAGCAGCGCCTCCATCGACGGGAAGCGGTCGGCGCGCGCGGTCGCGAGGCCGCGGGTCAAGATCCGCCGTAGCCGCGCGGGGACCTTCGCACCGCGCGGCGGGGCCACCAGCTCGCCGCGCTCCTTCGCGCGGGCCAGCGCGTCGCGATCGCGGCCCGCGAACGGCGGCTGGCCGTAGAGCGCCTCCCACGCGCTGACGCAGAAGCTGAACTGATCGGAGAGCGCGTCGACGTCGTCGCTGCGGTGGTGCTCCGGCGACATGTACTTGGGTGTCCCCACGACCGCGCCGATCCGGGTGAGCGGCGTGGCGAAGCGCTGGTCGGAGTCGTAGGTCGCGCTGGTCGAGGGCAGGCCGGGCGAGGCGCCGAGCAGCGCCGCCGAGGGATCCGGCGTGTCGTGGGCGCCAACCGGGTGCCCCACCGTCGAGGCGACGTCGTCGCCGGCGTTGACCGTCTCGCCCTCGAGATCGACCTCGTGCCGCGCGCTCCGCGCCGGCGCGTCGGCGGGCAGATCGATCGGCGTGATCGCACCCGAGATCGAGCTGAGCGAGGGATCGCGGATCGCGCGCGCGAGCCCGAAGTCGAGGACGCGCACGCGCTGGTCGTGGCCGACGATCACGTTGTGCGGCTTGAAGTCGCGATGGACGATGCCGGCGGCGTGCGCCGCGGCGAGCCCGCGCCCGGCCTCCAGCAGCACCGCGACGATCGCGCGCCACGGCCGCGGCGCCGCCGCGACCCAGGCCTTGAGCGAGTCGCCCTCGACCAGCTCCATCGCGATGAACACGCCCGCGCCGTACGTCCCGACATCGTGGACGCCGACGACGTTGGGGTGCGCGAGCCGCGCGAGCGCCTGGGCCTCGCGCAGCAGGCGCTCCTGCGCCATCGTGTCCGCGGTCGAGCCGGCGCGGACCAGCTTGATCGCGACCGCGCGCCCGAGCTCCGGGTCGCGCGCGCGATACACGACCCCCATGCCGCCCATGCCCAGCGTGCCCTGCACGAGGTAGCGGCCGACGTGGTCGCCGGGCCCGAGCGAGCCGCGCTTGCGGCGGCCGTGGGCGACGGTCGCCGAGGTCGGCTCGTCGCGCGACGCCGTCTCGCCCTCGCCGGTCGGGTCCACGATCTCACGGTAACACCGCGGGTCGGGGCGGTTGCGCCGGATCCGCCCGGCGCGCCGATCCTTGCCGGAGCCGCGCCGCGCCATGCCGCGGTGGCTCGACGGTGCAGGTCCGGCTGCGTAGGATGCGCGCCATGTCGAGGTACGTCATGGCAGCGGTCGCGCTCGCTCTGGGCGCGTGTGGTGGCAACAGCGGCGCCGCCGACGCGCCGGTCGCGGCGATCGACGCCCCGGGCGGAGCGCCCGACGCGGCGGGCGACGCAGCGAACGCGAGTGATGCGCCGCTCGATGCGGCGCCCGGGAGCGACGCCAGCGTCGACGCGACCGCCGCGACCGGCCTCGGTCCCGTCGACTGCCGGAGCGACCTCGACTGCCCCGGCATCTCGACCTGCAACGCCAACGCGCCGGGCGGCGTGTGCAACGGCTGCGGCACCGACAACGACTGCCCGGGCGCGCTCACGTGCGGTCAGTTCGGCGCCTGCGTGCGCGACTGCACCGTCGACACCGACTGCTCCGCCGGCAAGCACTGTCTCGGCAGCGGCGTGTGCGCGATCCGGACGTGCAGCGCCCAGGCGCCGTGCCCGGCGCCGTACGCCTGCAACGGCTCGTTCTGCGAGCGTCCGGCGTGCGGACCGTCGACGCCGTGCCCGACGCCGCTCACCTGCGGCACCGCCGGCTTCTGCCTCGAGCCGTAGCCGCCCGCCTCCCTGGGCGCGAGATCAGGCCGCGCGGCGGCCGGCGACCACCTTCGGGATCCGCACGCGCGGCCCGACGTGGAACGTGACCTTGCGCAGGTTCTTGTACAGCTCGCCGTCGATCACCGGCTCGAGCAGGTCGTCGCCAGTGGCCTCGACCGTCATCTCGCGACACGGGCGGTCGAGCACGTTGCGGCCGCGCATCTCCTCGCCGCGGATCATGCGCGGCAGGTTGCGCGCGATGCTCCACGGCGACGGCGTGCCGACGATCGCGTTCATCAGGCCGGGCTGATCGGCCTGCCCGAAGAAGTGCAGCACGTTGCCGAGGTTGATCGACATCGACGCGACGTGGATGCCGGTGAAGTCGTCACCGGGCAGGACCATGCCGTCGAGCGTGATCTGCGCGCGCGTCGACTGGAACATCGAGTCGGCGTAGCTCGCGACCTTGGGCATGAACGGCAGGTGGCGCAGCGGCGAGCGCGCGATCGGCAGCGACAGGAGCGTCGAGGTCACGACCTTCACGATCGTGCGCGGGTTCGGATCCGCGTCCTCGTAGTACTTCGCGAAGAAGCGCTGGCCGATGCCGCCGACCGCGACCGCGAAGCCGTAGGTGCGGAACGGGACATCGCCGGCCGGGGTCGCCTCGATGCCGTCGATGACGATCGAGTCGACCTCGGTGTCCTCGACGACCAGGCCGTCCTCGATGCGGCGGCGCAGGGTCTGGAGCAGGCCCTCGGCGTCGCCCTTGATGCCGACGTTGTTGGCGATGAAGTCGATCGTGCCGCCGTTGGTCGGCATCGTGAAGGGCAGGGTCCGTGACTCGCCCGCGAACTCGTCCTCCTGGAGGACCTCCATGCCCATGCGCAACATCCAGTGCAGCGCGCCGTCGCCGCCATCGGCGACCCAGTAGCGCGCGCGCTTGCGCAGGAAGTCGCGCAGGATCGGCTTGATCGAATCGACGGTGTCGGTCGAGTGGACCTCGCCCATCTCCCCAACGATCGACTGCAACTTCGCCGCCCGTCCCGGGCGGTTCTTGTTCTTGCGACTGTTGGGGTTCGTGATGACGCCGATTTGCATTTGTCGGGCTCCAGTTACAACTGCGCTGCCGTAATGCAAAATGTGGACGCACCGCGCCGTCGGCCAAGCCGCTGGAATTGTTAGCGATGAAATCCCGACAGGCGCCCCGAGCCGCGCAACGCGTTACGCAGTTTCGCAGTGCTGAGTAAAGACGGTTGCAGTGCGGTCACCGCAGCGGCACTCCGCGATGTCGGCGGGTGTGCTGCGCGGTCTGCTGCGCAACCTCGAGCACGCCGCGATGAACGAGGAACCTGAGGCCGCCCGCGGTGTCCTGGCTTGCATGGAAGCTCATCGATGAACCTCGGTCGCGCTGGTGTCCTCGCGCTGATGCTGACCCTTGGCGGCCGCGCGCACGCGCGTCCGCAGCACGATCCGCTGGTCGCGCTCGCGCCGCACGCCGAGGCGCGGATCGCGCGGCGCGCGCACCTCGCGCGCCTGGGGCCGGCACGTTTCCAGGCCGACGGCGCCCCGATCGACGAGGCGAACCCGCAGCCGTTCGATCTGATCGCGGTCGTCGCAGACGAGAACGCGCAACGGGTCCAGATCCGGACCGAGATGGACGACGCGCGCGTGCTGGTATGGGTCGAGCGTGCCGATCTCGCGACCGTCATCGGTCGGCAGGTGGCGCTCCTCGATGCGACGACCGGGCGGCGCGGCGCGGTCGCCCGGCCCGGAGCGCTCGTCGTCACGGTCGGCCCGGGGCCCGATGCGGCCGCGCGCGAGGTGACGATCTCCGACGACGAGGTCAGCGCGAGCGGCGTGGTCCCGGCGACCGCGCTGGCGACCACCTACGATCGCAAGTCCGTCGCGTCGAAGCCGCGGCACCTGCTGGCCTCCGGGACGATCGTGCGCGCCGAGCCCCGCGACGACGGTCGCGCGATCGCCACCGCGCGCGCCGACGTGAACGTGCGCGCGATCGGGAAGGCGAAGGACGGCTGGATCGAGGTCGAGATCGATCGCGAGATGATCTACGCGCGCGGGTTCGCGCCGGCCGCCGCGGTGACCGCGTCGGACCTGCTCGGGCTCGGCGGGTTGGGCACGATGGGATACGGCATGTCCGACACGGATCGCATCCTGGTGCCCAAGGGGACGTGCCTGTACGCCACACCTGGTGGGCCGGTCGTCGGCGTCACCACGACGACGCGCGAGCGCTACGCGCAGTCCGCCCCCGATGATGGCGAGCCCGGCGTGTCGCGCTGGCGCACCGTCGCGGTCGGCACCGCGTGGGGCATCACGTGGCCCACGGTGAGGATCTCGCCGCGCCACCCCGATCGCGCGGCGCCGGGCTGCGAGCGCTGATCAGCGCCGCAGCGATGCGACGCTCTGGACGGTCATCCCGATGTCCTCGACCGGGAAGTCCGGCCGGCACTCGAGCGTGACCACCAGCGTGTCCGCGCCCGCTGGCCAGGCCCACTGGTGGAACCCGGGCGCGTGGCACACCATCGACGGGGGCGGGCGATCGTCGCTGTCGCCGCACTGCGCGGCGGTGAACGCGGTCGGCGCGTCCCAGATCGTCGACGCCGCGATCGCCGCCTGCGCGGCGGCGCGGAGATCGGTGGTCCCGCTGATCCGCCGGAACTCGAGGCGCTCGTCGCGCCCGCGGCCATACTGCGCGAATCCCGGCGCGTGGGCGGCCGGTGCCCACGGGGTCCTCGTCGAGAACTCGAAGTCGATCCCCACGTCCGGCGCCTGGACGATGCCGTAGTACCGCGTCTCGGGCGGCTGGTGCTTCCGGTCCCAGCGCCACACCCGGAGGTAGAAGATGCCGATGCCGATCGCGCCCACGACGATCGCGAGCAGGAACGTCTTCCCCATCGACCAGCCGTGCAGCACGGTGTCAGGGCCGTCAGTCACCTGGATGCGCTTCCAGTCGTCGGGTGCAGACGGCCTGGTCGTGGAGGGCGGGGGCGGCGTCGGCGCGACCGTGGGGTGGGCGTAGATGCGATCGAGCGCCGGCCCCAGGTGCATGCTCGCCATCTCGACCGGGACGATCGGATAGCCGGTCAGGGCGCGGAGCTCCTGGATCGCGGCGAGGTCACCAGGCGCGCGCATCGCCACGCGCAGGGCCGGCGGGGTCTCGCGCGTGACTCCGAGCGGGATCGCCCGCAAGCGGCGCGCGGTGGCGGCCGAGATCAGCGCGGCGATCTCCGGAGGGATCCGATCGAGCTCGTCGCGAAGCGTCGGCACGCGCGGACTATCGCGCGGTGATGCACGCGGGCCGCGGCGACGACCGGCAAAGGGCGGAACCGCCCGCCGGTCACAACGCCCGCGGGCTGGCTCTACACCGTCGATGAAGAACGTCCGCATCGGGATCGCCCTGTCGCTGTTCGCCGCCCTCGCCGTGGGCTGCAAGAAGAAGCCGGGGGCCGCCGGCTCGGCGAGCGGATCGGGCGCGGCGAGCGGCGCGACCGCGGCGGCGCCAGCGGCTGCCGTGCCCACGCCCGACGAGCCCGACGAACCCGACGAGGGTGCCGAGGGCCGCAAGGTCAACGCGTACATCGAGTGCTCGAACCGGTTCGCGCAGCGCGCGCACCAGGCCGCCGATCGCTACGCCGAGTGGGTCGATCTCAAGAAGGGCCCGACCGCGAGCGGCCCGGTGCTCGGCACGTACACGCTGGTCGGCGATCTCGATCGCGAGTGCCGCAAGAAGCTCGCGGACGCCAAGGCCCAGCCGCCCGCGATGCCCGAGCTCGAGCAGGCCGGCGATCGCTTCGTGACCGCGCTCGGCGCGCTCGAGCCGCTGCTCGTCGACGCCAGCGACTACTACAGCGGCGGCGTCTACAAGACCGACGCGATGAAGCACGGCCAGGAGCTGCACCCCACGCTGGTCGCCGCGTTCAGCGAGTTCAAGGCCGCGGACGAGGTCATCGACGCGCAGCTCGACGCCTTCGAGGACAAGTCGCTGGCCGCGGCGATGGCCGCGCGCGAGAAGTCCGACGGCCGGACGATGCCGTTCCTGACCTTGCAGATCATCGTCACCGGCAAGAAGGTCATGCGCCTGGCCGCGGCGGGCGGCGATGCCGCGCACGTCGACGCGGCGGCGCTCGCGCCCGCGGTCGACGCGCTGACCGCGGCGATCACCGAGCTCCAGACCTACGGCCACGCGAACAAGGTCGGCGACGCGACCGCCAGCATCTTCGTCTCGTCGACGGCGCCGGCGTTCGCGAAGCAGGCGCAGGCGCTGCTCCACCACGCGAAGGAGAAGGCGCCGTTCGAGTCGGGCGACAAGATGCTCATCGAGAACGGCAACCCGGAGATGGTGACCGGCACGCCGCAGGCGGTGATCAAGGCCTACAACGACGTCATCGAGGCCTCGAACCAGATGTGAGCGCGGCGCCGCTGAAGCCTTCGCTTCAGGGTCGCGCTCGATCGATCAGCGCTCGTAGTCGGCGGACAAGGACAGCATCAGCGCGAACGCGACCGCCGCGACCACGGTCGGCAACCCGGCGACGCCGAGGTTGATCTCGAAGACCTTGGCGATCTTCGGCGAGCCGAACAGGAGGCACGGGGTCACGACGCCGTCGAGCGCGACCGCGAACGCCCACGCCGGGCGCGAGCCGCGCCAGCTGTAGTGGGGCAGCACGAGCCCGGCCGCACCGAACGCGAGGAACGCGACGGTCAGCACGCGCGGCGCATCGGTGGTCAGGCTCCCGGCAGCGCCGGTGAGCATGATCACGCCGACCATCACGGTCAGCAGGTGAGCGGCGATGCGCGTCTCGCGCGTGCCGGTGGTCTTGGCGTCGGTCATTTCTTCCTCCGGAACAGCGAGCCCCAGAAGCCCTTCGGCTTGTCGCCGTCCTCGGCGATCGCAGGATCGTCGGGAGGCAGGACCGCTGGCGGGGGCACAGGCGCGGTCGCGACCGGCGGAGGCGCGGTCGGCGGCGCCGGGGCGCGGGCCGGTTGAGGACGGGTCGCGGGCGCGGCGGATCCGCCGGCGAACCCACCGGTCGCATCGCCAGGCACGCTCATCGCGCCGGTCGGCCCGGTGCGCGTGTCCGCGCCGCGGCCGTCGGGCGGCACTTGCGCCTCCTCGAGCTCCTTCGCGTACTCCTTGCGGAACATCTGCCGCATGAACTGCCGCAGCTCCTTGGGATCGAAGCGGTAGCCCTCGATCAGCGCGTCGAGCGCGGCGGCCAGCTCGGAGGCGCTCTGGTAGCGATCGGCGACGTCGCGCGCGAGCGCCTTGAAGACCACCGCGTCGAGCTCCGGCGTCACGCGCCGGTTGAAGTTCGACGGTGGCGGCACCTCGGCCTTGCGCACCTTCTCCATCAACGCGAACTCGGTGTCGCCGCGGAACAGCTTCTCCGTGGTCAGCATCTCGTGGAGGATGATGCCGGTCGAGAAGACATCGGTGCGCGCGTCGAGCGGCATGCCGCGGATCTGCTCCGGGGACATGTAGCTGAACTTGCCCTTGAGCACGCCGATCTCGCTCGTGAACTTCATCAGCGCCTGGGCGATGCCGAAGTCGAGGAGCTTGACGTCGCCGTCGTACGACAGCCGGACGTTCGACGGCGAGACGTCGCGGTTGACGATGTTGAGCGGCCGACCGTCGCCGTCCTGGAGCTGGTGCGCGAACGCGAGGCCCTCGGCGATGCGCGCCGCGATGTAGACCGCGTGCGGCACCGGGATGCGCTGGTTCGATTCCTGACAGCGGCGCAGCACCTGGGTCAGGTCGCGCCCGCCGATGTACTCCATCGCGATGTAGTGCCGGCCCTCGATGCGCCCGATCTCCATCGTCTCGACGATGCAGCGGTTCTTTAGGAGCATCGCGAGCTGGCCCTCGCGGTTGAACATGTCGACGAAGCGCGCCTCGCGGGCGAGCTGCGGCCGCATGACCTTGATCGCGAGCACGCGCTTGCTGGCGGCGTCCTCGGTGTATCGGGCCCGGTAGACCTCGGCCATACCGCCGCGGGCGATCAGGCCCATCAGCGCGTACTTCCCGAACGGGACGGGGTCGGTCAACGACCCCGGCTGCATCTTACCGTCGGTGGAAGGGCGATCGGTCATTCCTCGCTGGTCGGTAATCTACCACTTAACGACCACGCGTTGGCCAGGGCTTAGCTTCTGGAAGCGCTCGACCTGCTTGGATCCCGAGTCATCTTTCAGGACCATCCGCAGCGCCCGACCGTCGGCAGGGACGACCACGCCGACCTCGGGGTTGGAGATCCCGAGGTCCAGCATCACCCCGGGCGATTTCGGATTTTCGATCGAGATCCGGCCCAGCGGCTTGTCCAGCGAGTTGACGAGGATCGCCCAGTTGAACGATAGCTGCGCGGCCTGGCCGGCGGTCACCGTGGCGTACTCGAAGATCGCGATCTCGTACTTCGCGTTCAGGCACAGCGCCTTGTAGGTGCCGGGCGGCAGCGCGAGGTCGGCCTTGGGCAGCTTGCCCGGCATCGGCTGGCGGTTGAGCCAGACCTGGTCGCAGGGCAGGCTGGACGACACCGTCAGCTTGCCGAGCACGTTCTTCTCGCCGGCCAGATCCTTGCGGACCTCGTCGGCGTTCTTGCCGAACGGCCGCCGGACCAGGTACTCGCGGTAGAAGTCGATCTTCTTGTCGCGCGCGCCGACCTTGTCGTAGGTCGCGCCGAGCTCGCGGAGGAACCCGGGCAGGTCGGGCGCCAGCGCGTAGCCCATCGTGTAGTAGACCAGCGCGTCGCCGAACTGCTTGGCCGCGAACGCGGTCCGGCCCAGCTTGAAGGCCTTGCTGGCCTCGGCGGCCATCGCCGCGGTCTCGAACTGCTTGCCGAATGGATCGGCGTTCTTCTCGAGGCGCGCGACCTCGGTCTTGGCCTCGTTCATCGCAGCGGGATCGTCCGTCGCCGCCATGAACTCGCGCAGCACCTTGACCGCCTCGTCGCGCTGACCCGCGAGGGTCCAGAGCGAGGCGAGCTTGCGGGCCTCGGGGGCACCCGGCCCGCGCGCGACGACGATCGCGGTGTAGAGCGGGATCGCGCGCTTCCAGTCGCGCTTGTCGGCGGCGGCCTCGGCGGTCTTGACAAGGAACGCCGACATCTCGGCGCGGCTCCTGGTGGTCTTGACCGTCGCGACGATGTTGCCCGACCGGTCGTCGCCCGCGCGCGCCGCGCTGGCGCCGAGCGCGAGCGCGAGCGTACAGGTCACGAGCCTCACCGACATGCGCGCGCAGCCGCGCCGAGCGTCCATCCTCTGCATCCCATAGGTACGCTACCACGCGGGCGACATTCATCGGCCGTGCTTTGTGCACGTCCGCGCCCCGCGCCGGCGACGCTGACGCGCTCGGTCGGGCGCGTTCAGCGCCCTCGCGCTTCGCTTTCGGGCTCTTTTCGATCGATCAGCCCGCGCGAGGACGCGCGGCCCGACCTCATCCAGACCCAGAACCGCCTCGCTGCGCTCGGCTGGGGGTAGCGATGGGGTCCTGAATCACCGAGCGTAGTTTGTGACAGCGCTTCGCATTTGTTAGCCTAGTGGAAACTTCGGCTCCGCCTGGATCGGGATCAGGCGAGCCTAGGATGGGCATGCGAGCGGTCCTGCTGGAACGCAACAAGATGGTGAGCCGGCGGCTGATCCGCTACTTCGCGAGCGCCGGTATCGAGGCGGTCTGCGTCGAGGATCCGGCCGAAGTCGCACAGCATGTGTCGACGTGCGAGCTGATCGCCGCCGACACGTTCGACGGCGACCTGGTCGCGAGCGCGGTGCGCGGCAAGGCGGGCCTGCGCGGCCTCTTGTGGACCGCCGAGCCGCTCAAGCGATCGCTCCGCTACCTGGTCGAGAACCAGAACATCTCGAACGTCCTCGGACGGAAGGACTTCGAGTCCACGCCGCGGCCGTGGGAGCTGATGATGATCCTGCGCCGCCTGAAGGACGGCGGCGCCGCGCCGCCGATCTCGGCGTACCTGGATTTCGGCTTCTCCGGCTTCCAGGACAAGGTGCCCACCACCGCCGGCCGCGACGCCGCGGTGGCGCACGTCCAGAACTTCATCGCCGGGCTGCAGGTGCCCAAGCGCATCGGCGAGATGTTCGGCGAGCTCGCGCACGAGATGCTGATGAACGCGATGTACGACGCGCCGGTCGGCCCCGACGGCGTCCCCAAGTACGCCCAGGACCGCAAGGCGGTGCTGTCGCTGCTCGACGCCGAGCAGCCGACCATCCGGCTCGCGACCGACGGCACCAAGCTCGCGCTGCAGGTGATCGATCCGTTCGGCCGGCTCTTGCGCAAGCACGTCTTCGACGGCCTGGCGCGCGGCCTGGCCCAGGGCGAGATGGACCAGAGCCACGGCGGTGCCGGCCTCGGCATGATGGTGTGTCACAATTCGAGCGCGGCCATGTTCTTCGACGTGGTGCGCGGCCGACAGACCGAGGTGACGGCGGTCTTCGAGCTCGACCTGAACCTGCGCGAGTTCCGCACCCAGGCCAAGTCGCTTCACTTCTTCCAGGCACAATAGAGGAGGTCCGCGATGGACGCCGCAGCCCAACAGCAACCCAGCGCCGCCCCGGCGGGCGCGCCGCCCAAGCTCGCGATCGACAAGTTCGCCGACGGCGGCATCGTGTGCCTCAAGTTCGCCGGCACGATCGACGAGTCGTTCGAGGGCAAGAAGCTCGCGGCCACGCTCAAGGCCGAGACGCTCGTGCTCGACCTCGCCGAGATCAAGAAGATCTCGTCGTTCGGCATCCGCGAGTGGGTCGACTTCATGACCGCGCTCGCGAAGCAGGTGAAGCAGATCGTGCTCCTCGAGTGCGCGCCCAAGGTCGTCGACCAGCTCAACATGGTCGCGAACTTCGCCGGCACCGGGAAGGTCTTCAGCTTCTACGTGCCGTATCGCTGCGACTACTGCGATACCGACAGCCGGGTCCTGCTCCAGGTCGACAAGGACTGGGAGACGATCAAGGCGATGAAGATGCCGCAGCGGCCGTGCCCGTCGTGCGGCGAGGGCCAGTACTTCGACGAGGATCCGGCCACGTTCTTCGCGTACATGATCGGCCAGGAGCGGTTCGAGCTCGACGGCTCGGTCGCCGCGTTCCTCTCTGCCAAGCTCAACTACACGGTCTCCGAGGCGTCGCGGAAGCTCAAGGTCGACAAGCTGATCGACGGCCGCGCGACCCTGGTCCGGCTCGCCGGTGATCTCGATGCCTC
>JAIOQA010000552.1 GCA_021413675.1 Deltaproteobacteria bacterium
GCGGCCGGGTGACGCCGTCGCGATCGCCGCGCCCGCGGGTCCGGTGCGCGAGGCGCGGTTCGCGCGCGGGCTCGAGCTGCTCGGCGCGCACTTCCCGCTGCGCATCGCCGACGACGTGCGCCGCGCGACCGGTTTCCTCGCCGGTGCCGACGCCCGGCGCATCGAGGAGTGGAACGGCTACCTGCGCGACCCCGACGTGCGCGCGATCGTCATCGCGCGCGGCGGCTACGGGATCATGCGCATCCTGCCCCACCTCGACGCCGCCGCGCTGGCCGCGGATCCCAAGCCGATCGTCGGGTTCTCGGACGCGACCGCGATGCTGTCGTGGGCCGCGCGCGCGGGCGTCCGCGGCATCCACGCCGCGGTGGTCACGCAGCTCTCGGAGATCGCCGCCGAGGACGTCGCGGCGCTCATCCGGATGCTCACCGATCCCGAGCCCCTCGGTCGCTTGCCGTGGCCGCTGACGGCGATCGGCGCGCACGGCGACGACGTGCGCCGCGGCCGGCTCGTGCCCGCGAACCTCGCGATGCTGACCCACCTGCTGGGCACGCCGTGGCAGCTCGAGACCCGTGACGCGATCGTCGCGCTCGAGGACGTCGGCGAGAAGCCGTACGCGCTCGACCGCTACCTGACCCACGTCGGCCTCGCCGGCGGCCTCGCGGGCGCGTCCGCGGTCGTGCTCGGCGATCTGATCCGCTGCACCGAGGTGCCGCTGGCGGCCGGCGCGATCGACGATCCCGGCCCGGCGATCGCCGTCGTCGACGAGCGGCTCCGCGCGTTCGGGCTCGCGGGCGTCGCCGGCGCGCCGTTCGGCCACGGATCGCGCAACGCGCCGCTGCCGTGGGGCGCCCGCGCCGAACTCGATCTCGCGGCCGGCGCGCTCGCGATCCTCGACGGCGCGGTCGCGTAGCCGTCGCGGCGCTACTTGCGCTGCTTCTTGCGCTTGGTCTGCGCGCGCTTCTTGCCCTTGGCGCCGCCAGCCGCCGGCATCGAGCCGCTGTTGCTCGCGTCGGCGTCGCTCGACACCTCGATCTCGGGCTCGTCGTCCTCGCCGCCGCCGGTCTCGCCCGCGGCCAGGATCGCCTCGATGTCGACCGCCGCCATGACCGTCGTGCGCTTGAGCTCGTCGCCCGGCGCGTCGTCGTCGGGCGGCGGCACCATCGCCGGCATCAGCTGGGTGCGCTGGCCGTCATCGATCGCCGGCATGCGCTGGCTGGTGCCAGTGTCGTCGTCGACGATCGGCCCCGACTCGGCCGACGCCGGCGCGGTCGCGTCGCTGACCACCGCGACCTGGACCGGCACGTTCGCGACCGGCACCGGCGTGTTGTACGGCACCGTGACCGCGGGATCGTCGTCGGTGATCTCGACGACGGCGCCCGGGCGCGACGCGGTGATGACCTCGGTCAGTGCGCCCGCCGCGGGCCGGGTCTCGGCCGCGGCGATCGTGCGCGGCTCGCCCAGCGGCGGCGCCGTCGACACCCGCATCGGCCGGGTCACCTCGTCGGTCGAGGGCACGCCCTCGGGCCAGGACGCGACCGCGTCCTCCCACCACGCGCGGGCCGCGTCGTCGAGCGTTGGCCGGACGCGCATGCCGGGCACGCGATCACTGCCGCCGACCTGCTCGTGGACACGGGCGACGACCGCGGCGATCCGCATGCCGTTGTCGATCGCCAGCTCGAGCGGCGTGCCCACCGGCAGCGGCAGCGGCGCCTCGACATAGGCCGCGTCGCGCGAGAACGCCCGGATCCGCAGGCGCCGGCCGACCTCGAGGCCGCGGTACGTGACATCGACGAACGCATCCCCCATGACCTCCGACGCTAGCACAGCGGCTCGGGCCGGGAACGCGGCAGCGGCCGCGACGCGTTGACAGCGACCAGCCGGCCGCACATCCTGCCGCCGTGGGTGTGGCTGATTGGCTCCGCGGCGGTCGCAGCTCGGCGAGCGGCGACGACATCGAAGGTCGCAGCCGCGCGCTGGTCGTGCGGCAGAACGAGTACGGCTACGACGCGTTCGGACTGTCGCGCGACCACCTGCGCACCGCGGCGCGGCTCGCGAGCTGGCTCTACCGCTACTACTTCCGGGCCGAGGCCCACGGCATCGAGAACATCCCGGCCTCGGGCCGCGTGCTGTTCATCTCGAACCACTCGGGCCAGCTGCCCTACGACGGCCTGGTCATCGGCATGTCGGTGTTCCTCGAGCCGCCGCAGCCGCGCCTGGTCCGGAGCATGGTCGAGCACTTCGTGCCGACGGTGCCGTTCGTGTCGTACCTGCTGTCGCGCTGGGGCCAGATCACCGGCACCCCCGAGAACTGCCGGCGCCTCCTCAATGACGACGAGGCGATCCTGGTGTTCCCCGAGGGCGCGCGCGGCATCTCCAAGCCGTTCTCGAAGCGCTACCAGCTCGCCGATTTCGGCCTCGGGTTCATGCGCCTCGCGCTCGAGACCGGCACGCCGATCGTCCCGGTCGCGGTGATCGGCGCCGAGGAGCAGGCACCCGCGATCAACCTGCGCTCGATCGCCAAGCTGCTCGGCTCGCCGTCGTTCCCGATCGTGCCGTACCCGCCGTTCGTGCCGCTGGTGCCCCTGCCGGTGAAGTACCGGCTGTACTTCGGCGAGCCCATGACCTTCACGGGCGATGCCGACGACGACGACGAGGTCCTCGACGAGAAGGCGCGCGCCGTGAAGCACCGCATCCAGTCGATGATCCACCTCGGGCTGCGCGAGCGGAAGCATGTCTTCTGGTGAGCCCACCGCGGCCGAGCCGCGCAAGGTCGTCATCACCGGCATCGCCGGTCGGCTCGGGCGCGTCGTCGCGCGCCGGCTGCACCACGATCCGCGCTTCCGGCTCGTCGGCCTCGATCGCCGGCCGTTCGTCGGCAAGCCCAAGGACCTCGATCACTACCAGGTCGATCTCCGCTCGAAGAAGGCCCGCGACATCTTCCGCGCGGGCGACGTCGCCGCGCTGATCCACCTCGGCGTCATGCACGATCCGCGGGCCACGCCGGCCGAGCTGTACTCGTGGAACGTCGGCGGCACCTCGCGGCTGCTCGAGTACGCCCAGGCCTACGGCGTGCCGAAGGTCGTGCTGCTGTCCTCGGCCAACGTCTATGGCCCGCGTCCCGACAACCCGCAGTTCCAGACCGAGGAGGCGCCGATGCTCGCGTCCCAGCGCTTCCCGCATATTCGCGATCTCGTCGAGATCGATCACCTCGCCTCCACCTTCTTCTGGAAGGCGCGCGCGATCGAGACCGTGATCCTGCGGCCGGTCCACATCCTGGGCACGGTCCACAACGCGCCCTCGAACTACCTGCGCCTCGATCCGATCCCGACCTTGCTCGGCTTCGATCCGATGGTGCAGGTCATCCACGAGCAGGATGTCGCGCAGGCGATCGCCGCGGCGCTCGCGCCCGGCGCGCGCGGCATCTACAACATCGTCGGGCCGGGCGAGGTCCCGCTGTCGGTGCTGCTGGCCGAGCTCGGCCGCCGCGTCATCCGGATCCCGCACCCGCTCGCGCGCGGCCTGTGGTCGGCGGCGTTCCGCCTCGGGCTCTCGGGCTATCCGGTCGCCGAGCTCGACTTCATCCGCTACGTCTGCATGGTCGATGGTTCGCGCGCCGAGCACGAGCTCGGGTTCCGCGCCCGCCACTCGCTGCGCGAGACCATCCGCGCGGTCGACGAGCCCGCCGACATCTGACGCCCGCGCGACGCGACCCACGCGCCGATCCCGGGATCCATCCGGCGTGACCGATGGCGCAGAAAGGGGAAGGCCGCCCCACCCAGGTGTGGCACCACGTTCACACCTGATCGTGCACGCTGGTTGACGAAGACCGCGGCGCTCCCTGGTGCGTCTCCAGCGCGGTGCGCGGGGTGCCACGTTGTCCACAGCCGCTCCCGGCCGCGACTTTCGCGATCTGCCGAAATCCCGGGCATTTCTGTCAGGGGTTTGGCGCCAGTGGCCGGACCTCGACGCCCGCCGGCGCACCGACCGCCGAAAAGCCATGGACTTAGATCCCGTTGCCATCTTGGCACGTGAACTGCTTAGCTCAGCGACAGGACCGACCGCTTACCCGCAGGAATCCCGGAGGCTTCTCACCATGACGACCCTGACTTCGTATCGCCGCGCAACCCTCGCCTGTCTGGGGCTGGCGCTCCTCGTGGGCGTCAGCGCCTGCGACCTCTACTTCCCGCCGTCGCAGGACCACTACCAGTACTGCGACTCGACCGGCTGCTACGACTGCGTGGGCGACTCGTGCTCGCCGGTCGGCGGCAACGGTTACTACTGCGCGTCGAACGCCGACTGCGCCACCGGGTGCTACTGCGATACGAACCCGGCCGACTACTCGTACGGGACCTGCGTCGAGACCGGCTTCTGCACCGACTCGAGCCAGTGCCCGACCGGCTCGCACTGCGACGGTCGCCAGTCGTGCGTGCCCGACAACCAGCAGACCGCCTGCTACGCGGACACCGACTGCGCCGCCGGTAGCTACTGCGACGAGGCCACCGGGGCCTGCCTGCCGTCGACGACCTGCACCGCCGCGGGCCAGTGCCCGACCGGCAGCACCTGCGACTCGCGCGGCACCTGCGTGCCGGTCGAGTGCACCGACAACACGCAGTGCGGCGTCGGTTGCTACTGCGACACCACCAACGGCACCTGCGTCGAGACCGGCTACTGCACGACCGACGCGGACTGCGCGACCGGTTCGTACTGCGACGAGCCGCGCCAGACCTGCACCCCGGGCACTGACCCGGACAAGGGTTCCTGCGCCGGCGCGGTGACCTGCTCGACCGCCATCCCGACCTGCCCGGCTGACTCGGTGCCGCTCATCAAGAACGGCTGCTACACCGGCGAGTGCCAGGCGATCGCCAGCTGCGACCTGCCGCCGGTCTGCGACGTCATCAACACCGAGTCGTCGTGCCTCGCCCGCAACGACTGCGACGCGGTCTACAACGGCCTGAACTGCAAGAAGCCCGACGGCACCGCGTGCCAGTCTGGCGACACCAACTGCACCTGCGAGCGGTTCGTGTTCGCGGACTGCCGCACCGGCACCTGACCCTGCGCTGAAACTTTCTCGGTCCTCGGAGGCGGGCCCGGCCTTGGTGTCGGACCCGCCTTCGTATTTTCGGGTATCGTCTGGGCGATGGGGTACGCCTTCGACGAGACCATGTCCGGCACGATGACCCTGGCCGCCGACCCGGCGACCCGTCATCCGATCGAGTTCCGCGCGAACGTCCGCGTGCCGTGGATCGGCGGTCACGGCACGATGACCGGGACCATCGACGCCGGCCCGCTGGTGAAGGGCGCGCCCTTCGACGGCAAGATGATCCTCCGCCCGTTCCTGGGCCGGGTGATCCGCTACGAGCTCAGCTTCGTCGGACGCGATGGCAAGCGCTACGCGCTGGCCGGCCAGAAGGACATCCGCTGGCTCGACGCCCGCCGGACCTGGACCGAGCTGCCGGCCGAGCTCACCGATGAGAGCGGCCAGGTGCTCGGCACCGCCGAGCTGCGGATGAACATCGCCCGCGACTGGCTCGCCTTCGGCTCGAGCTTCCGCGTCGCGTAGCCCCTGGCCGCGCAACTTCTGGCATCCGAGCGGTCGCGGCCCTGCCCGATCGCCCTGGGGCCCTACCGATCATCGGATCGAGGACTTACGGTGGCGCGACCCGCGCGGCTCACGGTGTCGTGACGGGCCGCGGCGTGCTAAGACCCGACTCCCTCTCCCTATCCGGTGTAGCGCATGGGCCTCATCCAGAAACTGTTCGGCAGCAAGAACCAGCGCGAGCTCAAGAAGCTCCAGCCCCTCGTCGTCCGGATCGGCGAGCTCGAAGCGACGATGAAGAAGAAGTCGGACGCGGAGCTCCGCGAGATGACTGCCGACTTCAAGCGCCGCATCGACAAGGGCGCCACGCTCGACGAGCTGCTCCCGGAGGCGTTCGCGGTGGTGCGCGAGGGCGGCAAGCGCGCCCTGGGCATGCGCCACTACGACGTCCAGCTGATCGGCGGCATGGTGCTGCACTCGGGCCGCATCGCCGAGATGCGCACCGGTGAAGGCAAGACGCTGGTCGCGACCCTGCCCTGCTACCTCAACGCGCTGTCCGGCAAGGGCGTGCACGTCGTCACCGTCAACGACTACCTCGCCAAGCGCGACGCCGAGTGGATGGGTCGGCTCTACGGCTTCCTCGGCCTCACCACCGGCGTCGTGGTCCACGGCCTCGACGAGCTCGAGAGCCAGCGCAACTACAACTGCGACATCACCTACGGCCAGAACAACGAGTTCGGCTTCGACTACCTGCGCGACAACATGAAGTCGCAGCCGGACCGCATGGTCCAGCGCGGCCTCAACTACGCGATCGTCGACGAGGTCGACTCGATCCTCATCGACGAGGCCCGCACCCCGCTCATCATCTCGGGCTCGACCGACGAGACCGCCGACCTGTACCAGAAGATCGACAAGGTCATCCCGCGGCTCAAGCGCGAGGTCGACTACACCGTCGACGAGAAGGCCCACTCGGCGATGCTGACCGACGAGGGCGTCGAGCGCGTCGAGAAGATCCTGCAGATCGACAACCTCTACGACCCGAAGAACCTGTCGGTCAACCACCACGTCAGCCAGGCGCTGCGCGCCCACACGCTCTACAAGAACCAGGTCAACTACCTGATCGACGAGCAGGGCAAGATCGTCATCATCGACGAGTTCACCGGCCGCAAGATGCCGGGCCGGCGCTGGTCCGATGGCCTCCACCAGGCGATCGAGGCCAAGGAGGGCGTCACCGTCGAGGAGGAGAACCAGACCCTCGCGACGGTCACGTTCCAGAACTACTTCCGCATGTACTCGAAGCTGTCGGGCATGACCGGCACCGCCGACACCGAGGCGTCCGAGTTCCACACGATCTACAAGCTCGACGTCGTCGTCATCCCGACCAACAAGGAGATCCTGCGCAAGGATCAGCCCGACCTCGTCTACAAGAACGAGAAGGGCAAGTTCCGCGCGGTCGTCGACGACATCGTCGACTGTCACGAGCGCGGCCAGCCGGTGCTGGTCGGTACGGTCTCGGTCGAGAAGTCCGAGGTGCTCGCGTCGATCCTCAAGGCCAAGGGCCTGCCGTTCCACGTCCTGAACGCCAAGCAGCACCAGCGCGAGGCCGGCATCATCGCCCAGGCCGGTCGCAAGGGCGCGATCACGATCGCCACCAACATGGCCGGTCGTGGCACCGACATCTTGCTCGGCGGCAACGCCGAGTTCATGGCGAAGGAGGCGCTGGCCGAGGAGAAGGCCAAGCTCGCCGAGAACGCCGCCGAGGCCCAGCCCGCGATCGCCCCCGAGGGCGAGGGCGGTGGCGAGAGCCCGTACCGCGGCGCCAGCGAGCCCGCGTTCGACGAGCCCAAGCGGCTCGAGGAGCTGCTCGCCGAGTACAAGAAGGCGTGCGAGGCCGAGAAGGCCGAGGTCATCGCCGCGGGCGGCCTGAAGATCATCGGCACCGAGCGCCACGAGTCCCGCCGCATCGACAACCAGCTGCGCGGTCGCGCCGGTCGCCAGGGCGATCCCGGCGGCTCGCGCTTCTACCTGTCGCTCGAGGACGACCTGCTGCGCATCTTCGGCCTCGACCGCATGGCGGGCCTGATGGAGCGCCTCGGCCTCGAGGAGGACGTGCCGATCGAGAGCGGCATGGTCTCGCGCTCGATCGAGGGCGCGCAGAAGAAGGTCGAGGGTCGCAACTTCGATCAGCGCAAGAACGTCCTCGAGTACGACGACGTCATGAACCAGCAGCGCAAGACGATCTACGCCTTGCGCAAGCAGATCCTGAACGGTCGCTACCAGCCCGAGCTGTCGGACGACGACATCAAGGCGGGCGTGGTCTCGGCGCCGCCGGTCACCTCGGGCACGCTCAACGTGCCGGACCTGACCAAGGAGCTGAAGCCGAAGATCACCGAGGTGGTGAACGGCATCCTGACGCGCATGAAGGAGCGCGACGCCGCCGTCGCCCGCGGCGAGCGCGTGGGCGAGGAGCGCCCGACCTGGCGCGTGCTGCGCCACGAGATCTGGCGGCAGTTCGGCGCGCACCTCGATCTCGAGAAGACCGTCGAGCGCGGCGCCGACGCGACGATCGAGCTGATCACCAACGAGGTCGCGCAGTCGCTGATCTGCCAGCGCGAGCGCATCCACGACCTGTGCGACACGCTGCTCGGCCGCGTGATCGAGACCCAGTGCCCGTCGACGACGCCGTCGGACGAGTGGGACCTCGACGCGCTCGAGGACGCGCTGCGCGAGCAGTTCGCGTGCGACTTCGAGCTCGAGCACGGCCCGATGGAGGATCTGGTCGCGCAGGCGTGGAAGGTCATCGAGGCCCGGCTGACCGAGCGCGAGAAGGAGCTCACGCAGCCGTGGTTCTTCTACTTCGCGCGCAGCTTCCAGCTCGAGGAGATCGACGCGCAGTGGATCGAGCACCTGAAGACGATGGACGCCCTGCGCGAGGGCATCGGCCTCCAGGGCTACGGCCAGAAGGACCCGAAGAAGGAGTACAAGAAGGCCGGCTACGACCTGTTCGCGGACATGATGGCCCGCGTCCAGTCGAACGTCGTGACCAAGCTGTTCCGCGTCGAGTTCAAGCGTGAGGAGGAGGCGATCCCCGCGCTGCAGGTCCGCGAGCGTCAGCTGATCGAGGCCGGCGCGGCCAACAAGGTCGACGAGGACGAGGAGCAGGCGGAGGCCGCGGCGAAGGCGCCGCAGCAGCGCCGCCCGCGCCCGAACCGGCCCCAGCCGGCGGCGAAGAAGCCGGGCGAGCCGCAGGCCGCCGACGGCGACGCGAAGCCCGAGACCGTGCGCCGCGACAAGCCGAAGGTCGGGCGCAACGATCCGTGTCCGTGCGGCTCGGGCAAGAAGTACAAGAAGTGCCACGGCCGCGACGAGGCCGAGGCCACCTCCGAGTAAGATCGACGCCGCCCCGGCGCGCGCCCCGCGCGCCGGTCGTTCGCGAGGAGTCGTACGTGAGCTGGCAGTGCCCCGGGTTTCTGTTCGCCGGCGCGGTGGCGGGTATCAAGAAGAAGGGCGGGCTCGACATCGGGCTCATCGCGTCCGAGGCGCCCGCGAGCTGCGCCGCGGTGTTCACGCGCAACCGCGTGCGCGCGGCGCCGGTCCGGCTGTCGCGCCGTAACCTGCGCAACTCGCAGGGGCTGGTCCGCGGCATCATCGTCAACAGCGGCAACGCCAACGCCTGCACCGGGCCGGGCGGCGCGCGCGACGCGGGCCGCATGGCCGAGCTCGCCGCGCGGGCGATCGGCGCCGCGCCGGGCGAGGTGCTGGTCGCGTCGACCGGCGTGATCGGCCAGCGGCTGCCGATGGACCGCGTCGAGGCCGGCATCCACTCCGCCGGCGTGTCGCTCTACGATCAGGGCTTCGCCGCGTTCAGCGAGGCGATCATGACCACCGATCGCCGGCCCAAGGTCGCGTCGCACCCGCTGACCCTCGGCGGCCGGCCGATCACGCTCATGGGCTGCACCAAGGGCGCGGGCATGATCGCGCCCAACATGGCCACGACCCTCACCTTCATCGTCACCGACGCCGGCATCGATCCGGCGCGGCTCGATCCGATGGTGCGGCGCGCGGTCGGCGGCACCTACAACGCGATGACCGTCGACGGCGATCAGTCGACCAACGACATGCTCGCGGTCATGGCCTCGGGCGTCGCGGGCACGCTCGACGACGCCGATCACGCGCGCTTCGGCGACGCGCTGCTCGCGCTGTGCGCGGATCTCGCGCACCAGCTGATGTCCGATGGCGAGGGCGTGCACCACGTCGTCACGATCGCGGTGCGCGGCGCGACCTCCGAGACCGCGGCCCGCGCGGTGGCGCGCAAGGTCGCGACCTCGCCGCTGGTCAAGACCGCGATCGCCGGCGCCGATCCCAACTGGGGCCGGATCCTGTGCGCGATCGGCAACGCCGGCGTGCAGATCGACGCGCGCGCGATCGAGGTCGCGTTCGACGACGTGCCGATCGTCGCGCACTCGACCGCGGTGCCCGATCTCGACGACGCCCGCGCCGCCGCGGTCATGCAGAAGCCGGCGTACACGATCGCGATCGATCTGCACCAGGGCGAGCACCGCGGCCAGTACCTGGCGTGCGACCTCTCGCACGAGTACGTCTCGATCAACGCCGACTACCGCAGCTGACGTCCGCGCGCGGCGCGGTCGCCGGGCATCGTCAACCGCGCGCGCGAACTCTCGCCGCGCGCGCGCTGCAACATGCTGCCGAGCGCGCGCGCTGCCGCGCCGCGGCACTCGCGCGTGACGCGTTGCATCGCGAGATCGTTGCGATCTTCGACGGTGACCGGCGGGTCCGCGCATTGACAGCGCGTGAACGCCGCTCTGATACTCCGCCGCAATGCGCATCGGTGTCCCGAAGGAGATCAAGACTCAAGAGTTCCGCGTCGGCATGACCCCTGCTGGCGTAGCGATCCTCACCCACCGGGGCCACACGGTGCTCGTCGAGCGAGGGGCCGGCAACGGCTCCGGGCTGCCCGACGAGGCCTACGTTCGCGCCGGCGCGACCATCGTCGAGACCAAGGACGAGGTCTGGGGCCAGGCCGACATGGTCGTGAAGGTCAAGGAGCCCATCGCGCCCGAGTTCCCGCTGATGCGGAAGGATCAGCTGCTCTTCACGTACCTGCACCTCGCCGCGGCGCAGGAGCTGGGCAAGGAGCTGCTGAACCGTGGCGTGAACAGCGTCGCGTACGAGACCCTCGAGCCGACCCCGGGCGATCTGCCGCTGCTCACGCCGATGAGCGCGGTCGCCGGCCGCATGGCGGTCCAGGCGGGCGCCGCGGCGCTCGAGCGCGAGAAGGGCGGCAAGGGCGTGCTGCTCGGCGGCGTGCCCGGCGTGCGCTCGGGCAACGTCGTCATCATCGGCGCCGGCGTCGTCGGCCACAACGCGGCCAAGATCGCGATGGGCTTCGGCGCGTCGGTGACGATCCTCGACGTCAACCTCAAGACGCTCGCGTACCTCGACGACATCTACGGCGGGCGGATCCACACGCAGTACTCGGATCCGTACAACATCGAGGCCGCGGTCACCCGCGCCGACCTCGTGATCGGCGCCGTGCTGATCGCCGGCGCCCGCGCGCCGCGCCTGGTCACCGCCCGCATGGTCAAGGAGATGGAGGCCGGCTCGGTGATCGTCGACGTGTCGATCGATCAGGGCGGCTGCGTCGAGACCGCGCGTCCGACCACCCACGACAACCCGACCTACGTCGTCGACGACGTCATCCACTACGGCGTGGCCAACATGCCGGGCGCGGTGCCCCGCACGTCGACGTTCGCGCTGACCAACGCGACGATCTCGTACGTCACGCGGCTGGCCGACAAGGGCCTCGAGAAGGCCTGCGCCGACGAGCCGTACTTCGTCAGCGGCGTGAACACGTACAAGGGCGGCGTCCCGCACAAGGCGGTCGCCGAGGCCCTCGGCGTGCAGTACGCGGCCTGGAAGCGCTGAGCGGGCGAGTTCGTCAACCTGGCGCCCGCGTTCGCGAGAACGCGGGCGCGCTGCGTTTCGGCGAGCCGCGCGCGCTACGCTCGGGCCGCGATGTTCGTGCACGAGCTGCCGTGGAGCGTCGTCGATCCGACCGGGCGCTCGTTCGATCCGACGCCCGCGCGGCAGATCGCGACCGCGCTGATCACGCCGGCCACCGGGACCCGCGCGATCGATCGCCGCGCACTCGAGGCCGCGATCGACCACGCGCTGGCCGCCGCGTACGGCGCATGGGTGAGCGGCTGGACCTGGTCGCCGACGGAGCCGGGCAACGGCGGACCGGTCCGCGGCTGGTGCTGCGCGGACCACAGCCTGCGCCGCGATCGCCGCGGCGCGGTCGAGGCGTCGATCGAGGCGGTCGTGGCGGCCCTCACCGACTGGTGGCGAATCCTCGGCGTGCTCGCCGCGCGCTTCGACGAGCTCCACGCGGCCACCGCGAACCTGCCCGCCGATCGCGCGATCGAGCACGCGGCCGCGGCGCTCCTGCCCGACGTGATCGCGTGGACCGGGACGCAGGACGCCTGGCATCGCACGTTCGAGACGATCCTCGGCTGGTATCTCGAAGCCGGCGGCTGGGACCCGCTGCAGACCCGACCCGCGGTGCGCGCGGTCATCGATGGCCGGTTCGCGAGCTGGTGCGAGCCCGACGAGGCAGCGGCCCGGGCGGCGTGTGCCGCGCTCGGCGACGCGGTCGCCGCGATCGCGGACCTCGGCGTGCACGACGCGATCGACGCCTGGCGGCGCATCCGCGGCAGCGCGTTCGCGATCGGGCTCGTCGAGCCGTCAGCGGCGCCGGTCGTCGACGACGGCCACCTGCGGTACCTGCGGACGATCGATCGCCCGCGCGATCCGGCGCGCGCGGATCGCTTCGGCGCGGCGCTCGCGGCGGTGCGCGCGTCGGCGCTGGCCGGCGAGCCGCTCACCCTCGCGCGGCTCGCGGCTTGGCAGGCGATCGTGCTCGGCGTCGAGGACGCCGCGGTGCGCACGACCGATGCGTATGCGCGCGCCGGACGCGTGCGCTACGCGGCGATGGATGATCTCGCGCGCGTGGTCGCGGCGGCGATCGCCGAGGCGAACAGCGACGAGCCGGTCGCGATCCGCGCGGCGCGGGTCTACCTCGACCTGTGCTTCTACCACCCGTTCGCCGACGGCAACGCCCGCGCCGCGCGGCTCGCCCTCGACCACGTGCTCACCCGCGCCGGGCGCGCGCTGCACCAGGCCGAGCCGATCTTCGCGATCGCCCGCGCCGCGGATGATCGCGGCGGCGCGGCCGGGTTCGCGCAGGCGATCCATCGGTTGTCCGGTCCCCGGACATCGTGAATCACAACGGCGAGCTGCCGGCCTCGATCGCGAGCTCGCCGCGGTTGATCGCGGTGGTGAGGCGGGCGAGCGCGCGCTCGCGCGCAGGCTGCGACATCGCGCCGAGGCGACCGCCCAGCGCGCGACGGTCGGCCGAGGTCCAGCGCCCGGCGGCCAGGGCCTCGTCGACGAGCTGCTCGCTCGCGCCGTCGGCGGTCGCGGTGTCGGCCGGCGCGGCCGCCGGTGCCGCGGCGCGCGGGTCGTCCGCCTCCGCGCGCGGCGGGATCGCCGCGATCACCTCGTCGCGGATCCGTGCGACGTCGCGATCGTCGAGGCGCGCCGCGCTCGTGCCGGGGACGGCGACCCGCACGATCCGCTCGCGCGCGGCGACCGGCGCCTCGCGCACGGGCGCGACCGCGGGCGCCGAGATCGACGCGCGGCCGAGCGCGAACAGCGCGGCGCCGCCGAGCGCGGCCAGGGCGATCGTGCGCGCGCGGCTCACGGCTTGTAGACCGAGTTGGTGTCGATCGAGACCATCGTGCACATCCCGCCCTTGTCGGCGTAGAACGTCACGTACGACTCGCTGTCGATGGTCCGGATCGCACCGATGATCGACGGGTCGAACGTGTAGCAGGTCAGGTTGACGCCGGCCGCGCTGGTCGCGCGACAGAACCCGTACGCCCCGCCGGGATAGCCGTTGGTCAGGCAACCGAGCTGCTCTGTGGTGTTGGCCGAGGCGCGTGCGCCGTCGAGCGAGCCGTAGGCATAGTCCGGTCCGACGATCACCGAGAACACGACGTGGGCGCCGCCCAGCGCGGGCACGGCCGCGAGCAGTCCGGCACCGAGAGCGAGCGCGGCAAAGGCGCGAGAATGAGACATGGCGAGAACCTCCGCCCGTTCGCTTCAGCAAGCGTCGCGCCACGGCCAAGGCCTCGATTCGCCGTCCGCGTGACCCTGGCGCGTGCGGATCGCGCGCGCGAGTCGCGCGGTCGACGTGTCAGATCAGACCGAGCCGCGCCTCGAACGGGCCGATCGTGCGGCGATCGGGCCAGTCGTCGACGATCGCGAACGTGACCACCGCGAATCGATCGCGCCAGCGATCGGCGAGCGCAGCGGCGAACCGCGCGGCGATCGCGTCGGGGTCGTTGGCGAAGACCCCGCAGCCCCACGCGCCGAGCACGAGCGCGTCGTGGCCATGGGCCGCAGCGACCGCGAGCACGCGATCGACCCGGCGGGTCATCGCATCGAGGATCGCGTCCTCGCTGCGCCGCGCGCGCGCGACCTTGGCGTTGACCGCGGCGCAGGTCAGGAACGACACCGGGTACGGCGCCGGCAGGAGCGCGCCGTCGTCGCCGCGGAACACCGGCACCGCGGGCGAGTAGATGACCCAGTCGCTGTACAGGCCGTCGTCGGTGCGATGCTCGTACATCGCGTCGCCGACCAGGCACGGGTACAGCGCCGACGAGCGGCACAGCGACTCCTCCTGGGCGCGCGCGCCGTTGAGGAAGCCGCCGCCGGGGTGGCGCGCCGACGCGAAGTTGAGCGCCGCGACATCATGCCCCGCGTCGACCAGCGCGCGCGCCGCCGCGAGCGTGGTCGCGTTGACGACCTCGACGCGGGTCGACCGACGCGGCGCGGCCGGCGCCTCGGGCAGCCCGGCGCCCGGTGGATACGAGCAGGTGCCGCTCGCCGCGCGCTCGATCAGCGCGCCGAGCTCGATCGTGCGGTCGCCGACCGTGTAGCTGCCGGCGCGGGCGATCGCGACCGCCTCGGCGCCCATTTCGGCGGCCAGGCGCCGGTCGATGTGAAGACGCGACATGGTGTTCAATTTACACTATTCAGCCCGGAATGCAACGACGATGCTTGCACCCGCAGTATTTGCGTGTACTTTCATGAGGATCAAACACGCGACCGGAGCGGGAATGCCGCTCGCCCCGGTCCGGTTCTTAGCTAACGAGAAGCAATGCTGGCCCGACGCAAGGACCACCGCGCGGAGTTCGAACGCGAGGCGCTCGTCCACCTGGACGCCCTCTATGGCGCCGCCTATCGGCTGGCGCGCAACCCCCGCGACGCCGAGGACCTGGTCCAGGACGCGCTCTTGCGGGCCTACCGCTTCTGGGAGACGTTCGAGAAGGACTCGAACTGCAAGGCCTGGCTGCTGCGCATCCTGACCAACACGTTCATCAACGAGTACCAGCGGCGCAAGCGCAGCCGCGAGGTGCTCGACGCGGCCCAGGCCGAGCAGAACACCACCGACGGCGTCCTGCACCATGCCGCGGCCGAGACCCAGAAGAGCCCCGAGGGGCTCCTGCTCGAGCGCAGCGTCTCGGACGACGTCCAGCGCGCGCTCGACGCGCTCCCCGACGACTTCCGCACCGCCGTCGTGCTGTGCGACGTCGAGGGGCTCTCGTACAAGGAGATCGCCGACATCATGGAGTGCCCCGTGGGCACCGTGATGAGCCGGCTGTTCCGCGGTCGCCGTCTGCTCGGCGCCGCACTCAAAGACTTCGCGGTGGCGGCCGGCTACGTCCGCCCGGAGCGCGAGGCCGACCCGGCCGCGCCCTCCGGCGAACGCCCGATCGACCTCGCCTCGTACCGCGCGACCCGCAAGGGGTCGCGTGAGGGAGCATGACGGTTCCGATGAGCAAGCTCTGCAATAGCATCGAGACGCTCGCGATGGCCTACCTCGACGACGAGCTGGCCGAGGCCGAGCTCCGTGACTTCGAGCTGCACCTGCTCGACTGCAGCGAGTGCCGCGATCGGGTCGACGGAGACCGCCAGACCATCGACGAGCTCCGCCGCCGGCTGGCCCCGCCGCCGACGCCCGATCTCCTGCGCGCCCGGCTCACCCGCGCCCTCGACGCCGAGGACGCCGCGGTGGCGCGCGAGAGCTGGAAGACCCGGGTCGCCCGCTGGGCGCTGCCCGGCGCGGCCTCGCTGGTCGCGGTCGGCGCGCTGGCGCTGTTCGCGTTCGGCCGCAGCGTCCCCGCCGAGGACGCGGTCGCGCAGGAGGCGGTGCGCCAGCACATGCGCGGCGCGCCGCTCGAGGTCCAGGGCGCGAGCACCGCGGCCTGGGTCCGGCGCTACTTCCGCTCGGACGTGCAGCCGCCGCACTTCGCCGACGCCAACGTCCAGCTCGCCGGCGCGCGCCTGACGTCCGTCGACAACCGCGACGCGGCGCAGTTCTTCTACCAGCTCGAGACCCGCGGCAAGACCTACCAGCTGCGCGCCCTCACCTTCCCCGCCGCCGGCGTCGACCTCTCCGACGCACAAGCGGTGCGGGTCGACGGTGTCGACCTGCGCGTCGACCGCCGCGCGGGCCACAGCGTCGTCATCTTCGTCGACGGTGAGGGTTACGCCTACGTGTTCACCTCGGCGGATCTCGCGCTCGAGGAGCTGGCCGGGCTGGTCGTGCACTCCGATCTGGTGCTGCGCGTCCACGACGGCCGCGTCGGGCGCTGACCGGCGGCGCGGCGCGAGCGCCTCACAGCCGCTGACGACGCGAATCGTTTGCGCGGGCACTTATCGAAGTGCCGGTGACATTGGCGGGGCGGGCCGCGGAGCGAGTATCATCGACGGCGAGGGGACATGAGCCAACGCCGCATCGTGCTCGTCGACAGCGATCCGGATTTCCAGCGCCTGCTGACCGGGCAGCTGGGTCCGTACGGGTTCGAGATCGTCATCATCCCCGACGGGGCCGAGGCGCTCACCAAGCTGGCGCAGCTCGCGCCGGTCGCGCTGTTCATCGCCGTGGACGAGCCTGACAAGGCCGGCTACGCGCTGTGCAACAAGGCCAAGAAGGGCGCCGCCGCGAACATCCCGGTGATCCTCGTGACCCGCACGGTCACCGCCGACGGCTTCGCCAACCACCGCAAGCTCAAGGTCCACGCCGACGAGTACCTCGACAAGCGCACGCTCAGCGCCTACGAGCTGATCGGCCGCATGGACAACCTCATCGGCCTCGGCGAGCTCATGTCCGACGCCGATCTCTCGATCCCCGTCGAGGTCGAGGACCTGCCGCTCGATCTCGCGGACGACGACATGGTCGTCGACGAGATCGACGGCGACGCGGTCGAGCTCGACGAGGTCGGCGACTTCAACGAGGACGCCAACAAGACCTCGCTGGGCGCGCCGCAGATGGTCGACGCGCTGATCGAGGCCGAGACCGACGCCGCGTTCGACGCGCTGACCTTCGGCGAGGAGGCGATCGCGCCGATCCAGGTCTCGCCGGTCGAGCCCGAGCCGATCGCCGCGCCGCTGCCCGGCGCCGAGCCCGCGCCGCTCGCCGAGCCGGAGGCGGAGTCCGAGGCCGAGCTGCCCGTCGAGATCGAGCTGCCCGATGCGCCGGCGGATCCCGCCGCGCACGAGGTCATGCCCGACTTCGCCGTCGAGCCCGAGCCCGAGGTCCTCCCCGAGATCGCGATGTCCGAGCCCGAGCTCGTGCTGCCCGAGCACGCCGACGGGCTGCCCGAGCCCGAGCTCGAGCCGTTCGCGCTCGACGCCGTCGACGCCGCCGAGGTCGCCGAGCCCGAGTCCGCGCCCGCGGCGATCGCCCTTGAGCCGTCGGAGGGCGTCCCCGAGGCGATCGGCGCCGCCGCCGAGCCCGCGCCCGAGCTCGAGGGCATGGTGCCCGAGCCCATCGATCACTTCGAGGAGCTCGATCTCGAGCCCGAGCCGCCGTCGCTGCCCGACATCGTGCCGCCACCCGAGCCGATCGCCGCGCGCAGCGCGATGCGCGCGGCCGACGCGACCACGCCGCCGCCGCTCGCCGCCATCGAGCCCGAGCCCGCGCGCGCGGAGCCCGAGTTCGATCTCGGCCTCGACGAGGTCGCCGCCCGCGCCGACGCCGAGCAGTCCGGCGTCCACGATCGCCGCACGCTGCAGCGGGTTCACGTGCTCGAGCGCGACAACGCGCGGCTCAAGGCCGAGCTCGACAAGGCCAAGCAGGACGCGCAGAAGCCGGTGTCGCGCGAGCGCGAGTTCCTCGGCCTGCGCGAGGTCATCAACTCGAAGGACAAGGAGATCCTCGAGCTGCGCGACGAGGTCGGGATGAAGGATCGGCAGATCCTCGATTCCCGCGAGAAGCTGCGCCAGCTGCAGCACGCGAAGACCGCGCTCGAGGGCAAGAACCTCGAGCTCGAGGGCCGGCTGGTCGGCGACAGCGAGAAGGCGGAGACCGCCGAGAGCGCGCGCAAGACCGCCGAGCGCGAGGCGGCGGAGCTGGGCCAGCGCCTGGCCCGCGCCGAGGCCAAGGCCAAGGCCGACGCCGAGGCGGCCGCCAAGGCGATCGCCACCGAGCGCGCGACCCGGACCGAGCTCGAGAAGCGCCTCACCGACGAGGTCGCCGCGCTGCGGACGTCGCTCGATCAGGCGAGCCGCGCGACCCGGACCGAGGTCGCCGCGCTCGCGGCGAGCCACACCGAGGCGCTGGCTCGCGCCGAGGCCGAGGCCGAGCGGCTGCGCAACGAGGCGATCGCCGCCCTGCGCAAGGAGCTCGACGCCTCGCACGGCGCCGCGGTCGCCGCGATCGCGACCGATCAGCAGCGCGCGCAGGCCGAGCGCGACGCGCAGGCCCAGGCCGAGCGCGACGCGCTCATCGCCGCGCACACCCAGGCGCTCGCGGAGCTCACGGCGCGCGTCGAGCGCGAGCGCGACGCGATCGCGACCCGCGCGGTGGCCGAGGTCAACGCCGCGCGCACCGAGCGCGAGCAGGCGATCGCCAGGCTCGAGGCCGAGCGCGCCGCCGAGCTGGCCGCGCTCGCCGAGCAGCACGAGCACGCCCTGGCCGAGGCCCGCGAGGGCCACGCCGCGGCGCTCATCGCGAACGAGCGCGAGC
>JAIOQA010000545.1 GCA_021413675.1 Deltaproteobacteria bacterium
ATCCGGACGGCCTCTCACGCCCCTCCGGGGTTGATGAATCCGGACGGCCTCTCACGCCCCTCCGGGGTTGATGAATCCGGACGGCCTCTCACGCCCCTCCGGGGTTGATGAATCCGGACGGCCTCTCACGCCTCTCCGGGGTTGATGAATCCGGAGGGCCACGGGCAGCCGGTCCGGCCAATGGCCAGCCCGCTGCTGCCGTGAAACTTCACACCAGGGCCGTGAACGAGGCGCGACGATCGTCGCGCGCCCGGCCGGCTACTCCTGGTCGCCGCCCTTGAGGCCGTGGCGCTTGAGCAGCTCGCGCAGGTGGTAGCGCGTCAGCCCCGCCTCCTGCGCCGAGCGCGTGATGTTGCCGTCGTTGCGCTCCATGAGCGCCGCCAGGTACGCCGACTCGAACGCGTCGACGACCGTCTGCTTCGCCTGCTTGAAGCCGAGGCCCGCCTTGAGCAGCGCCGGATCGAAGCTCGCCGGCCCGTTCATCGGCGGCGCCACACCCGACATCGCGGCCGCCGCGCGCTGCGCCGCCGCCGCGCCGGCCTGCGCGAGATCGTGCGCCGCCAGCGGCGATGGCCCCATCTCGCGGCCGAACACCAGATCCGCGCGCGTGATCACCGGCCCGTCGCTGAGCGCCGCCGCGCGCTCGACCACGTTGCGCATCTCGCGCACGTTGCCGGGCCACGAGTGGCTCACCATCGCCGCCATCGCGTCCTGCGACCACGACATCGTCAGGCCGCGGCGCGAGGCGACGTCGCGCAGGAAGTGGTTCGCGAGCGCGGGCACGTCCTCCTTGCGCTCGCGCACCGGCGGCAGCTCGCAGTTCACGACGCTCAGGCGGAAGTAGAGATCCTCGCGGAACGTGCCCTTGTTGACCTCCTCGCGCAGATCGCGATTGGTCGCCGCCAGCACGCGCACGTCGACCTTGACCGTGCGGTCACCGCCGACGCGCTTGATCTCGCGCTGCTCGAGCACGCGCAGGAGCTTCGGCTGCAGCCCGATGTCGAGCTCGCCGATCTCGTCGAGGAAGATCGTGCCGCCCTGCGCCTGCTCGAAGCAGCCGATGTGCTGCCCGACCGCGCCGGTGAAGCTGCCCTTCTCGTGGCCGAAGAGCGTCGACTCGATCAGCTCGCGCGGGATCGAGCCGCAGTCGAGCACCACGAACGGCTTCTTCTTGCGCGACGACATGTTGTGCACGCCGCGCGCGACCATCTCCTTGCCGGTGCCGGTCTCGCCGGTGATGAGCACCGTGAGGTCGCTGGGCGAGACCTTCTCGAGCGACGCGAAGATCTCGCGCATCGCCGGCGAGCCGCCGATGACCGCGTCGAAGCGATCGCGCTTCGACAGCTCGATCTCGACGATGTCGTCCATCGGCTGGAACTGGATCTGGGTGTGCCCGATCCGGAACAGCGTGCCCGGCCGCAGGAACACCTCGCGGATGCGCAGATCGCCGACGTAGACGCCGTTGCGCGAGTTGAGGTCGCGCAGGCGATAGCCGTCGTCGCGGGCCGCGACCTCGAAGTGCGTGCCCGACACGGCTTTGTCCTGCAGCACCAGGTCGCTGATGATGCTGCGGCCGCCGGTGACCCGGGCCTTGACCATCTCGAGCTGCTTGCCCTGATCCGGGCCGCTCGTGACCACCAGCTTGCCCTTGCGGAGGCGACGGACCGTGGCCCACTCGCCCTCGAACAGGGTGGTCAGTCCCTGACCTTCGAAGTTCGGCACCTCATCGTCGGGCGGTTCCATCGCGGCGCAGCGTAACACGGGGCGCCGCGCGCCCCCGATTCACGGCGTCAGTTGAGCCACTGCTCACCCTTCGGCTTCGGCTTCTTCGGCGGCGTGTGCTTGCCACCATCGATCACCGCGAGGTGCGCGCGCTCGCGCCGCTTCTTGTAGCGCAGCCAGGCGAGCCGCGGATTCCACTTCTGGTTGGTGAGCAGCACCGCGAGCCCCATCGCCGCCGCGTACGCCGCGCCGCGCTCCCAGGCGCCCTGCAGCAACACGAACAGGAACACGAACGCCGAGATGCCGATCGTCAGCTGGCGCCCGGTCATCGGCACGACGCCGAAGAACTGCACCGGCTGCTTCGCGTAGATCGTCCCGTACGCGACCAGCGCGGCGTACGTGAACGGCGCGAGCCCGACGATCGGCACCCCACCGTCGGTCGCCAGGCCGAGCAGCGTGCCCGCGACGGTGCCGGCGACGGCGGTGTAGATCGCGAAGCGCAGGAACCGGTTGGTCCCGACCCACCGCTCGAGCCCGGGCACGAACAGCCACATCACCACGCCGTTGAGCAGCAGCGAGATGAACTCGGTCTCGAGCAGCGGCCCGGTCACGAGCGTCCAGACCTTGCCCTCGCGCCACACCGAGTCGCCGGTCGGCACGATCCACGACGCCATGCGCGCCTTCGCGGGCGGATCGAGGAACAGCCAGACCAAGGACACCCCGACCTCGAGGAACAACAAGATCAGCGCGCCGCGCGTGATGCGCAGCTGCTCGCGATCGAACTGGAATTTCTGTCGCCGGGACACGCGCTGACCTTAGCACCCCGCGCGGGGCCCGGCGGGAGCGTCGAGCGATCGCCACTGCGGCGTCCGCGCGCACCACGCCGGGGTACGCGGCGCCTCAACACCTCCGGAAATCGGTCGATGCAGTCCTTGGCGCATGGAACGTGCGCGGCCACCGATGCTCGATCCCGCCTACATCCACCTTGCGAGCCGCGCGTCATGACCGGCACGTCGACCCGCGCGCGCTGGACGCCAGCCTCGGTCACGAGCGAGCTGACAGCGCCGCCGCCGACCGACGAGCTGGCCCCCGGCGCGGTGGTCGGCGACTACGTCATCGAGCGCCAACTCGGCGCCGGTGGCATGGGCATCGTCTACGGCGCGCGCCACCCGATCATCGGCAAGCGCGCCGCGATCAAGGTGCTGAACGCGCGCTACTCCGCCGATCCCGACGCGGTCGGGCGGTTCGTGCAGGAAGCCCAGGCGGTCAACCAGATCGGCCACGACAGCATCGTCGACATCTTCGCGTTCGGCACGCTGCCCGATGGCCGGGTCTTCCTGGTGATGGAGTGGCTGCAGGGCGAGTCGTTGCAGGCGCGCCTCGAGCGCGACCGCGTGCCGCTGCCCGAGACGCTCGCGATCCTCGGGGCGCTCGCGCGCGCGCTGCAGGATGTCCACGCCGCCGACGTCGTCCACCGCGACCTCAAGCCCGACAACGTCTTCTTGCTCGAGGGCGGCGAAAGCCCGCGCATCAAGCTGCTCGACTTCGGGATCGCCAAGCTGTCGAGCGGCTCGCCGACGATCAACCGCACCCAGACCGGCGTGGTCATGGGCACGCCGCTGTTCATGTCGCCCGAGCAGGCCCGCGGCGATCACATCGACGCGCGCACCGATCTCTACGCGCTCGGCGTGATCGCCTATCACCTCGTGTGCGGCGAGACGCCGTTCGGTAGCGAGCCCTCGGCGATCGAGATCCTCGCGGCCCACATCTGCAAGGCGCCGCCGATGCCGACGGCGCTCCAGCCCGACACCCCGCCCGCCCTCGAGGCGCTGATCCTCGGCCTGCTCGCCAAGAACCCGGCCGAGCGGCCCGCGCTCGTCGATGTCCGGCGCCAGCTCGCGGACCTCGCCGCCCGGCCGAGCGCCCAGACGATGGCGCCGATCGGGATGATCGCGCCGACCGAGCCGATGGTCGCGATGGACTCGAACCCGTCGATCCATCCGCTCGATGACTCGAGCGACAACCTGCGCCCCGCGGTGCGCGGCGGCCCCAGCTCCGCGATCTCGATCATCCGGCTCGCGGCCGCGCCGCCGAAGAGTCGCAAGAAGCCCGCGATCCTCGCGTGGGCCGGCGCCGCCGCGGTCGCGCTCGGCGCGATCGTCTTCGCGGTGGTCACCCAGCTCAAGCATTCCGCGGCGCCGGCCGCGAGCGACGCGCGCGCGCCGCGGACCGTCGCTGCAACGACGCGCCCCGCCGGATCGCCGCCGCGCCTCGCGCCGGCGCCGCCCCCTGCCGCGGCCCCCATCGAGGCACCGGACGCGATCGGCGCGCCGACCGCGCCGACGAGCCTCGTGCCCGCGACCGGCACGCTCGATCTCGTGCTCGATCCGCCGACCGCGACGGTCGCGATCGACGGCCGCGCGATCCAGCCGAAGTGCGGCCGATCGCGCCTCGCGCTCGCGCCGGGCGAGCACACGCTCGAGGTCACCGCGCGCGGCCGCCGCACGATCGCGCAGGCCGTGACGATCACCTCTGACGAGACCACGACGCTCAAGCTCCACCTCGAGCGCAAGAAGCGCGCCTCCCACGGCGGTCGCGGGCACACGCCCGACGTCGACGGGGTCCTGAATCCGTTTGCCCGGAAGTGACCATGCCGCGGTCGGCCAGAACCTCGCTGCTCACGCTCCTCCTCGCGCTGGCGATCGCGCCGCGCGCCCACGCCGATGATCGCGCCCGCGCCGAGGCGCTCTACGATGCCGGGCGCCGCTCGTTCGACCTCGGCGAGTACGCCGACGCGATCGCGAGCTGGAAGGCGTCGTACAAGCTGTCGAGCGCGCCACAGCTGCTGTTCAACGTGGGCCAGGCCTATCGCCTCGCCGGCGATTGCGCCCGCGCCAACCGCTTCTACCTGAACTACCAGCGCGCCGAACCGCACCCGTCGAACGCCGCCGAGCTCGCGACCGCGATGGGCAAGTGCGCCGGCGTCGAGCCCGCGGAGGGCGAGGCCGCGCCATCGCCAGTCACCGCGCCTGCGCCCGTCGCGCTACCGCCACCACCGCCCGCGCCCCGCGGGCCGCGCTTCCGGCTGGCCAGCGCGATCTCCGTCGGCGTCGGCGGGGCCGCCGCGGTCACCGCCGCGATCTACGGCTTCCGCGCCCACGACAACGCCAGCACGATCGCGAGCCAGCCCGCGGGGACGCCGTGGTCGCCCGCGCTCGACGACGCGCAGCGCGCCGGTCACGCCGCCGCGACGCGCGCGCGGCTCTTCGGCGTGATCGGCGCCGCCGCGATCGTCACCGGCGGAACGCTGTGGTGGCTCGGTCATCGCCACGCGCGCGTCCAGGTCGACGTCGCGATCACGCCAGGGCACGGAGAGGCGAGCGTGTCATGCGCGTTCTGATCGGCGTCATCGCGTCGCTCGCGATCGCCGGGTGCTACGCGCCCGCCCTCGATGACTGCCAGTTCGCGTGCGGCGTCGACAACGCCTGCCCCGACGGCCTCACCTGCTCCGCCGGCTACTGCCGCAGCAGCGCCACCGGCTCGTGCGCGACCGGCGGCGGCGCGGATGGCGGCGCTGACACCGCGCTCGCCTCGACGATCGACAGCGCCGCGTGCCCGGCCTCGCCGTGCGATGGCACGCCGGTCGCGCTCGGCGATCACTGCGCCGTGGTGTGCGCGCCGCAGTCCTTCACCGCGGCGACCACGATCTGCGCGAGCGGCTGGCGCCTCGCGATCGCCGACACCGAGCCCGCGCGCGCAGCGCTCGCGACCGCGTTCCCCGGCACCCGCGGCTGGGTCGGGCTCATGAAGACCAACGGCGGCGTCTCGGGCTGGCAGTGGCTCACGACCCCGCGCAAGGACCAGCCGACCGATCTCGCGGCGCACCCGCCGTGGGCGACCGGCGAGCCCGCCGCGACCGGCCTCTACGGTGTGCTCGACGCCACGGGCGCGACCGCCGCGCTCGCCGCAAGCCCCGGCCCCGAGCGCGCGTTCTGCGAATCGATCCCGTGATCGCGATCGCGCGCGGCGCGACGCCGCGTCGACCTGTGGTGTGCGCTCGGCGCACGTGAACCGCGCGCGACAATGAACCGCGATCGCGGCCCGCGATGCGGCGCCGCGCACGCTCGCGACCGGCGTTCGCCAGGCCTTGCCACTCCGAGGACCTGGCCGCTTCGTTGCAAAAGCGTCGATCCGCGCCGAACGCGCGCTTTCAAAGGATCGACTCATATGAAGACTCGCATCTCGCTCTCGCTCATCGCCGCCTCCACGCTCCTCGCCTCGGCCGCGTTCGCCGACACCGCGGCGATCTCGGCCCACGCCGATCCCAAGATCGCCGTCGGCGCGCAGCTCGAGCTGTTGCCGGTGGGCAACTTCCACCTCGGCACCTCGCAGTTCTCGCAGGATCAGTCGGCAGAGGTCGCGTACGGCATCAGCGGCTCGTTCGACTACGCCGTGCACCCCAACGTCAGCATCGGCCTCGCGCCGCGCCTCGCGCTGAACGTCATCCCGACCGACACCACCGACGGCCATCCCGCGAAGGAGCTCGATCTCCGCGCCCGCGTGAAGGCCCACGCGAACGTCGCGCCCCGCGTCGAGGCCTACGGCTTCCTGGCGCCCGGCTACTCGATGCTCTTCAGCGAGGGCGACACCGCCTCGGGCCTGGCGATCGCGCTCGGCGCCGGCGCGACCTACGACCTCTCGCCGACCACCTATCTGTCGGGCGAGATCGGCTACCAGTTCGGCTTTCAGTCGGACTCGGTCGCCGGCCAGAGTGTCGACGTCCACGCGCGCTACCTGCACCTCGGCCTCGGCGCCGGCGCGCGGTTCTGAGTCGCGCCCCCGCGGCGTGGCGTAATAGCTAGGCATTGACCTAGCTATTACGCGCGGCTATAGATAGGCACGTGCCTCACCAACCGGCGCACCTCGACCCGGTCTTCCGCGCGCTCGCCGATCCCACGCGGCGGGCGGTGCTCGCGCGCCTCGCGTCCGGTCCCGCCGCGGTCACCGCGCTCCGGGCGCCGCACGCGATGGCGCTGCCGTCGTTCCTGCAGCACCTCGGCGTGCTCCAGCGCGCCGGCCTGGTCCGCTCGACCAAGGCCGGCCGGGTGCGCACCTACGAGCTCGCGCCGCAGCCGCTGCGCGCCGCCGAGGCCTGGATGGCCCAGCAGCGCGGCCTGTGGGAGCGCCGCCTCGATCAGCTCGATCGCCACCTCGAGCGCATGCACGCCGCCGCGCGCACCCGAAAGGACACCCGATGACCGTCGACCCCGTGCTGGACCTCGTCTTCGAACGCCTCACCGAGGCGCCCCCCGCCCTCGTCTGGACCGCGTGGACCGACCCCGAGCAGCTCAAGCAGTGGTTCACGCCCGCGCCGTGGACCACGGTCGCGTGCGCGATCGACCTCCGCCCCGGCGGCCGGTTCGCGACGACGATGCGCTCGCCCGAGGGCGCCGACATGCCCAACGAGGGCTGCTACCTCGAGGTCGAGCCCGAGCGCCGCTTGACCTGGACCAGCGCCCTCGGCCCCGACTTCCGGCCGATCGCGATCGGCCCGAACCTCCCGTTCCACTTCACCGCGACGATCGTGCTCGAGCCCCACGGCGCTGGCACGAAGTACACCGCGATCGTCCGGCACGGCGACCAGGCGGCGCGCGACCAGCACGAGGCGATGGGCTTCCACGACGGCTGGGGCGCCGCGTGGGATCAGCTGGTCGCGCTGCTGAAGCGCTGATCACGCCCCGGGCGCGAGCGCCGCCGCCTTGCACTCGGCGTAGTCCTCGTCCGCCGGCTCCTCGATCGCGTCGCCCAAGGACCGGGTGCCATCGGCGTCGATCGTCAGGCGCTCGGACACGCAGCGATCTCCCACCATCACGGCCCACGTACTGGTCGTGCGCCCGTCATCCTTCGCGACCCGGCCCGGCTTGCCGAGCGCCGCGATCGCGGCGTCCTCGCCGGCGCGCCCCTCGAGCGCGAGCAGCGGCGCCAGCACGGCGATCGCGGCCAGCCGCGCGTCGCCGCGCGCGACCGCGCCGCACGCGATCCACGACGCGTCGTCCGACGGACGCAGATCGTCGACCAGACCGTGGACCTCGCCGTTCACGGCGTACAACCAGATCGTCGCGCAGTGCGCGGCATCCGCGACCGCCCACGCCTGGTGGCCGGCGATCGTGAGCCGCGGCGGACCGAGGCGGCGCGCGAGCTCCTTGCGCGCGTCCTCGAGATCGAGCTCCTTGCGCGCGTCGGAGGCGTCCCGGTGCATGCGCGCCGCGGCGTCGACGCGCGTCGCCCGATCGGGCGCCGTGAGCCGCGTGTAGAGCGCGGCGGTCTCGATGTCGCCTGCGCCGAGCGCGGTCGGCGCGCCGGCGGCCCACGCCAGACACTCGGCGAACCACGGCATCCCGACGCGCGGGGCGCCGACCTCGGCGCTGTCACCATCCTCCGTGATCGACGCGCGCAGATAGACGCAGCGGTCCGCGCTGGTCGTGGCCCACGCCAGCTCGATCGCGGTGCCGTGCACCGCGCGCGCGCTCGGCGCCCCGAGGATCGGGGCGGCTGCGCCGACGACGGCGGCCTCGGTGCCGTGGGCGTTGCGGACCGCGTCCACGCCGGCTTCGAAGCGCGCGACCTCGGCCACGCCATGCGCGAGATCGACGCAGCGCTCGTAACCCATGGGGTCGTAGCCGATCCGGGAGAAGGAGTCGTCCTCGACCTCGGCCTTGACGCCATCAGGGACGATCGTCAACGCTCGACACAGGTCGAGCGAGACGCTCGCCCACGAGACCCGCGCACCTGCGACCGACGTCGGCGCGCCGAGGCGCGCGCGCACGCTCGCGACCAGCGCGGCGTGGGTCGCGCCCTTGCTGCGGCTGGCCTGCGCCATCACGCTCGCCGCATGGAGCAGCTCGGGGGCGATGGCGACCGGCGCGGGCACGGCAGGTGGACCGACCGCGGGTGCCGGGGTCGCGGGCGCCGCGGCTGCGGGTGCGGCGCCCACGCTCGCAGGCGGCGCCTCGTTCTCGCCGCCCTTGCAGCCCGCGCCGCCCATCGCCGCCGCGATCACCACGCTCGCCGTCACGTGTGCTTTCGTCATCAACCTCGATGCTCCTGTCGGATCCACGGGGAGCACCCTACGGATCCGCGACGCGCCCGACAATTCGCATCGATCCTCGACGAAGAACGCGCACCGGGTTCGCGTTCATGGGCCCACGAGGTACCGGATCGCGAGGTCTGCGACCTCGTCCGTGAGCTCGCGCATGCGCGCGTCGTCCGGTCGCTCCGTGGCGATCGCGATGCCGATGCCATCAGCCGCGTGCACGATCACGAACGCCGCGATCGCCGGCGGCCGCCGCAACTCGTCCGCGCGCGACGCGAAGTAGGCGCCGATGGCCTCGACGTGGCGCGCGAGGTAGCGCCGATAGGTCTCGCGCTGCCCGGCTGCCGACACCACCTCGTGCAGCGCGCCGTGCAGCCGCGGCGCCTCGCGGAAGTACGCGACCAGCCCCTCGATGATCCGGCGCAGCGCCACGTCGAGCGCCAGCGATCGCGTGGCCTCGAGCGCCGCGACCGCGACCTGGTAGTAGCGATCGATCGAACGCTCGAGCAGCGCGCCGAAGATCGACTCCTTGTTCGGGTAGTACTGGTACAGCGAGCCGACGCTGATGCCCGCGACCTCGGCGACCCGAGCGGTGGTGACCGCGGCCAGGCCCTCGCGCGACAGGATCCGCTCGGCCGCGGTCAGGATCACATCGACGGTCTGCCGCGACCGCTCCTGCTGTGGCCGCTTGCGCGGCACCGGGCGACGGCGTGTGGACGACATGCCGCAAGCATGCCTCCGCCGCACGCGCGCGCGGCCGGCGAAACCGGCAATGGTGGGCGCCCCTACGCGGCCGGAGCCGCGTCGCTCACGAGGCGCCGAGGTCGCCGCGATCGAGCAGCGCGCACCAGCGCGCGAAGCCTGCCTCGTCGATGCCGAGCCGTTCCAGCCACAGCCGGAAGTAGCGGTCCAGCTCGTCACCGCGCGGATGCGTCGCGCGGTGGTGCCGCAGGAAGTCCTTCCGATTCTGCACCTTGTCCGCGATCAGCAACTGCGCGATCGCGCGATCGCCCGGCAGCGCGATCTCCGCCGCCGACGCGAGCGGACGCGTCGACAGCGCCGCGTTGGCGGTGCGCCGATAAGCGAGCGCCAGCGCGCGGACCTCGCCATCGTCGCTCGCGTCGTCGAGCGCCGCGCACGCGTCGTCGAGCATCGCCGGTGTCTGCGCGAGCGGGTGCAGGCACCACGCCCGCTGCGTCACGTCATCGGCGCCGAGCGCCCGCAAGATGACCAGCCCCTCGTCGATGTGCTGCATCAGCCGCACGCCCGATCGCCGCGCCACGCGCTCGCCGTAGTGCGCCGCGATCGCGCGGTACTCGGCAGAGGCTTCGACCGCGCGGGTCACCTCGCGAGCGTACGCCGGCCGTTCGCCGCGCGGGAAGATCCGCCGGCAGATGCGTCCTCGGAACGAACCCACCGAGGAGATACCGATGTTCGCCCTGCTCTTCCGCGCCGCCCTCCAGCTCTCGACCCTCCACACCTGCGGCCACGGCACGCCGTTCGACGACAGCGCCCAGGCCGTCGGTTGTAGCGAGACCGAGCTCGTCACCACCGTCCCGTTCGCCGTCGACACGCTCACGATCACCGCGACCGACGATTGCCCCGGCCAGAGCTCGATGATCTACGCCAAGACCGCGACGCAGACGGTGTTCTGCACCGTCAAGGACGGCGCCACCACCGAGTGCGTCCTCAAGGACTTGCCGGCGGGCGCCAAGGTCTACTTCCAGTGCCGCGGCGACGGCTCCGACGACGGATCCGGATGTTCGTACAAGGTCCCGACGCTCACCTGATCGCGTGCGAACCGACCGCGATCGCCTCCAGCACCTCGAGCGCCGCGCTCAACAGCGTCTCGTCGTCCCGGTTGCGCGCATGGAAGAACGCGTCGCCGATCTTGGCCCGCGCGCTCTCGCCGCGGAGCAGCGCCGCTCGCGCATCCGCCGGCCAGCGCGAGCCGAGCGCTCCGTCCTTCAGCAACTCCCGTCGCGATAGCGTGATCAGGTCGGCGAGCTGCAACGCGGCGTCGTATCCCGCCGTGGACGTCCACGCGTCGATGATCGGCTGAACCGGAATCCCCGCACCCGCGACACCCTGGACAAGCGCCGCCATCGGCGGGTGCGTCACCTCGCCCGAAAGCAGCGCCATCCACAGCGCTCGAAGGAACGCCTCGATGGCGCGCTGTTCGATCTCTGGCCACGAGCGCCAGTTCGCGCTCTCGAGCTTCTGGATCAGCGTCGCCTCGTCGGTCCACCCCGGCTGTCGAACCAGCAGCTCCAGCAGGCGCGGCAGGTAGTACCGGAACTCGTCCTGGTCTCCCCAGGTGTTGAGAGCCCTCGCCGCGTATTTCGAGAGGTCCGCCCCGTCGAGCGATCGAAGAGGCCGGTCGCGAATCGCGCGAACATCGGCGTCGGTGATCGACGCCATCGGGGAGTACGTCGTCCCTGTGGGTTGAGGGTAGCGAGCGAAGACGGTGTAGAGCTGCTCGATCGCCGAGTCCAGCGTCGACGGACTGCCCCGCGGCTCCATGTTCCCGGCCATCGCCGTCAGAACCCGCCGGAATCGAGACGCCGCCGCTGGTTGTCCTCGACCGGATGGAGCCAGGTCTTGCGTCCGTACTTCGCATCGATCGCCGCCGCGCCCGCGGACCCGTAGGCGTCGAGGACGAGGCCGGCGTCGTCCTCGACGTACTCGGCCAGAGCCTTGGCGGGCGTGGAGCGAAGTTCGAGTTCGCGCAGGTTGGGCAGCGCACCGGAGGCAGCGAGCGCCTCCACGCCAGCCTCGGTGACGCGGTTGCCGTCGAGGCCGAGATACACGAGCCGCTGCATGTGCGGCGACGAGTAGATCTGCCGCAAGCCCTCGTCATCGAAGCGCTGCCTGATCGCCTGCAGCTCTAACGAGACGATGCGATCGAGATGAGGCGAGTTGCACAGCTGCGGGAGCACCGGCGCTGGCTCGCGCAAAGTTAGCCGTCGGATCGGCGCGAGCGCGTACAACTCGGGGGCCTTCTCGAGAAACGTCGCGGCATCGATCTCGATGTGCTCGACGAAGCCGCGGTAGAAGTGCGCGGCAACGACGCGTTCACGAATCGGCGCAACCCAGTCGCGCCCATGCGCGTTCTCAAGGCGTACGGCAGCGGACACGAGTTCGTTGGGCACGGGGATCCCTGCGCGCAACAGCCTGGCCTCTTCCAGTTGGATCCGAATGAAGGCCGCTCGGCCTCCATCTCCCGCAGCCTCGATGCAATCTGCGTAGCGACTTCGTGGCTGGTCCGCGTCAGGTGTATCCAGCACCTCTCTCAACAGCTGGGCTTGCTCGTACATCACTGTGCGTCTCCGGGCAGAGTCTGATTCGCTAGAGGGACGTCGATGTTCGTCTGGTAGATGGCGCCCGGGATGCCCCGGGAATCCTTCGGTACGTCGAGGCCAGTCGTCTGCTCGATGATCTGTTGCTCGAACGCTCGTTTCTCCGCTCCCACCAGGAGGGTCGACGCCTTGAACATCTGGGCACCCTCGATGCGAATCCCAATCGGCGCTCCGGTCGCCTTGTCAAACACGTCGAGGGCGACCACCCGTGCCGACACGCCATCACCCACCTTCACCATCTTGAGAACGATCGTGTCTCCGACGTCCCGGAGCCCCGCCGGCAACTCGAGCCGCTGCCCCGCCGCGACCACGATGCCGTCGACCTCGAGCGGCGAGCCGTCGGCGAGCGTCGCGCGCACGCGATTGGTCTCGGGGATGAGCACCGCGTCTTTGAGCTTGTTGGGCTGTAGCTCGACCATTCCCGCCTTGATGTACTCGAACGTCGGCGCGTTGCGCGCGTTGTTCGCGCGCCAGAAGGTCGCGATCTGTTCGGAGTTCATCCCGAGCTCGGTCAACGTCGCGACCTGTTCGGGCGGGATCTCGAAGGGCTTCGGGCCATTGCCGACCCAGTAGACCTTGGTCGCACCGTTCTTGATCGCGGCTTCGGCGGCCCACGCGCCGGTGGTGCCGTCGCCGACGACGATCACGGTCCTGCCGCCATGCGGAAGCGTGAGCGATTCCTGCGCGTACACCAGCCGCCCCGACGCCGCGAGCTCGGCGGCGTTGCCCACACCGGCGAGCGGCAGTGGCGCGGGCGGGCCGAGGCCACCGGCGGAGATGAAGTAACGCGTGTAGATCTGCTTGCCGCCAGCGGTGATGCGGATCGACATCTCGGCGGCGGCGGCCGGCACGCCATCACCCCAGCCCTCGGGCGGGCGCACGTCGACCTGGGTCACCGTCGCCTTGTACGTCACCATGCCGGTGTCGTAGCCGGTCATCGTCAGCGACCGGACGTAGTCGCTCGCGGCCGTCGCCTTGCCGTGCTCGTGCGTGAACTCGCCGGGCTGGCGGATCTCGTCGGGACCGCGCAGCTCCGGCGGCGCCTGGCCGATCGGGAAGTCGCCGTGGTTCGCGAACATGCTGCCGCGGCTACCCTCGGGCGCGATGTTGAACGCGTCGGGGATCGCTGCGAGGTCGATGCCAGGTGCCGCACCGACGCCACCGCGCTGGGTCGCGTGCGCGAGCGTGCCGCCCTGTCCGCTGCCGCCGATGACCATGCTGGCGACGATCGGCTCATCCGAGGCCTGGATCAACGCGGTCAGCTGCGCATCGCGTCGCGCCTGGATCTCCGCCGCGCGATCGGCGGCCTCGCGCGCGAGCGCCGCCTGTGCCGGGGTCGGCGGCTCGACGCCGGCGCCGGGCAACGCGTCCGCCTGCAGATCCTCGACGACGTGCAGGCGTCGACCGTCGGGATAGGCGACGTCGTAGGACCGTCGCCCGGCGGCATCGCGCGCGACCGGCTCGATCGTCGCGCCGCGCTCCTGATGACCGCGCAGGATCTCGGCGATCTCCACGCGCGGTGCGGCGATCTCGACCGGCGGCGCGGACGCGAGCGGCACGGCGCGTGGAGTTTCGGCGCGCTCCGCGTGCGTCGTCACGGGCTCGACCGCGGTCGCCGCCTCACTGTTCGCAGCCGCACCGGCCTTGGTGGTCGATGCCCGGGCTGGCTCGACCGCGGTCGCAGCGCTCACCTCGGCCGACGCGGTCGCGTTCGCGGCCGACTCCGTCGCGGTAGCGGTGGTCTCGGCGGCCCTCGTTGCGTCCGCGGCGCTCGCGTTCGATTCACCGGGCCGACCGCTCGCGCCGCCGCCGTTCGACTCGACCTCGCGGCCCTCGGCCGTCACGTGCGGGCCGCCGAGGTTCATCACGGTCCCGAACAGCGCGCCGCCGAGGGTGCCCATCACGCCCGCGGTCGCGATCTGCGACAGGCTCTTGCCATGCGCAGCCGCGTCGCCGGCCGAGTACGCGCCCATCGCGACGCCGCCTTCGACCATCCCGGGCAACGCCGCGCGGACCGCGGTCGCGACCGGCCCGCGCGTGGCTGCACTCGCTTCCGCCGTCGCTGCGGACTCGGCCGCCGCAGACGCCGCGGCTTCGCCAGGCGCGGGGTTGAGTCGCACCTTCAGGCGGCCACCCAGATCGCCGCCGAGCTTGCCGCCCATCTCCTGGATAACGCCGGTCTCGGCGCCCGAGATCGTGCGCTCGAGCAGGGGTCGCTCGTCGGTCTCGTCGACCGACTGCATCGCGCCACCGACCAGCGCAGCACCTGCCAACGCTGCGCCGTACCCCGCGGCGGCCGGCGCGGCCACCGCTGCGCCGACACCGACCGCCGCGGCCTTGTCGAGCGCGTACGCCGTCTGGACGGCTTCGTTGATGCCACCCATGAGGTGCATGTCGGATTCCGCGCTCTTGCGGATCCGCGTGGTGACCTCGTGCAGCGCCGCCAGGTCGCGCTTCCACGCCGCGAAGGCTTCCGCGTACCAGGTCGCGAGGTGCGCGACCGCGTGGCGATCGCCATTCGTCGGGCCGATCGACATGCCAGCGAACACCTCGGTCTGCCGCTGCAGTAGCGGCGTCGCGACCTGATCGAGCTCGACGACCTCGGCGACGCCCGAGCGGAGATCCTCGGAATACGCCAGCCGGAGGTTCGCGGCGATGTACCCCGACAGCTCGCCGATCCGCGCGCGCAACTCGTCCTCGATCGCGTGGCCGCGCTCGGCGGTCCAGTCCGGCCGACGAGTCTCGGCCACGAGCGCCCACGGCGGCATCGTCGTCAGCTCGGCGCGGATCTGATCGCGCGATGGCCCGGGCGCAGATTGCTCGTCGTTGCTCGCATCGCCGGCGCGCGACATCTCCGCTGCGCTGCCCGGCGTGCGCACCCGATCGAAGTCGATCGCGTAGCGCTCGGGGTCGTCCGCTCGCGACATCCCGTCCGAGGCTGCAGTACCGCTGGATGCATCGACCAGGGTTCGCTTGCCGATCGCGGGCGCAGCCTCCTGATCGCGCTCCTGCGCTCGAGCGTTCGCTGCGCGCGGTGCGTGCTCGTGTCCACTACCCGCGGGCATGCAGCCCTCCGAGCGGATCCGATCGATGCCTGGCGCCGATGCTCATCGTTCGCGCGACCTATCGCGCCCCGCCAACCGCGGTTGCGCACGAATCGACGTCGTCACGAATCTCACGCCTTGGTCCGACCGATCTCGGGCGCGGGATCGCGAAAGTCAACGCACCCGGCGCGATGTGCGGGCGATAGTGGTCGCGAACCCAGCCTCGAAGGAGTCACGGATGCGACGGCGTCACGAGTGGATCACCGCAGCGGTAGCAAGCCTGGCCCTCGCCTCGTGCGCCACCAAGGACAAGCTCTACTGCGAGACCGATCAGGACTGCAGCGACAACCCCGGGCGCCCCTACTGCGACGTCGCCGGCGTCTACCCGGAGAGCGAAGGCATCGGCAAGACCTGCATCGCGAGCCCGTTCGACGCTGGCGTTCCGGATCCCGTCGATGCGGCGGTCGATGCGCCACCGATCGACGCCCCGTGGGACGGACGCCCGGACGCCACGCCACCGCCCGATGGCCCACCCGCCGACGCCGCGCCGTGCAAGCGCAAGATCGCGTTCGTCTCGAACCGCACTGGCAACAACGAGATCTTCGTGATGAACGAGGACGGCTCCGACCCGACGAACATCACCAACTCGGCGGCGTCTGACTCTGGCCCCATCTGGTCACCAGACGGCAACTGGATCGCATTCCGAAGCGATCGAGGCGGCTCCAACCAGTACTACGTCATGGATGCGAGCGGTGGAACCCCAGTCCAGATCAGCACGTGCACCAACCGCGTAGCCAGCATCACCTGGCGCTCTGACAACGCTTATCTGGCCTACGAGTGTCAGCCCACGCTCAGCTACGAAAGCGACATCTACAAGGTGCTTCGCACCGGAGCGCTCCCTGTAAACCTGACAGCCAGTGTTGTCGGCGCCAATTCCAACCCGTCCTTCAGTCCCGACGGGCAGTGGATTACGTTCACCTCCCTGCGACCGGGCACGACCGCCGATTTTGACATCTACAAAATGGACTTCAGCGGAGCCAATGTCACACGACTCACCACGGACCCATCCAAAGACCGGAATCCTAGGTGGTCGCCCACTGGCATCTCCATCCTGTACACGTCGCGGGAAAACGGGACCACGCCCTACGACTATCCGAATCTGTACACGATGAAGGCGGACGGCACGAGTCAAGTAGCCATTCACGCGCCAGATGTTTGGACCGCGGTTTGGTCACCAGACGGCGCGAAGATCGCCTGCGAAGACGATCCTGGCACGCCAACACAGACGATCGTCGTAATGAGTGCGAGCGGCGCCAATCCGATCACGCTGTCCAACCCACAGGTCGCGAGTTCTGGGCCCACATGGGCCCCGGCAGGGGATCGAGTCGGTTTTTCCACCGCGGTAGGCACTGAAACTCATGTCGCGGTGAGCAACACCAACGGGACTGGATATGTGGACTTGACGCCAACTGCCAACGGTTCACAGCCAGCGTGGCAACCCGTCTGCCACTAATCCGCGATCCGGAACGCGAAGGGCCGCGGTCACCCGCGGCCCTTCCGTGCAGCAAACGCGGCTCGATCAGTTCAGAACAGATCAATGACCAGTGCACCAGCCTCGACGAGCTGGTTGCCGTACTGGACTTTCAGGTTCGGGATGTCCGCGGCGGCCCCCAACTCGAGTGGAGGGTTGGCGCTGTTGATCGCGCCAACATGCAGCGTGTAGGTATCGATCGGCTGCGGGAACGTGGTGCCTTGCAGGTCAGCGCAGTCGAACGTGTCGGGGGTCAGCGCGGCCCCTGTTCCGGTCGCGAGAAACTCGATGCCCGCGATGTCGGGGTGCGCCGAGCAGCTGGTCGCGGTGCCGCCCTGCATCAGGCTCCACGACGCGTGCGTGTAGCCGCGGTTCGCCTGGAACGCGAAGTCGACCGGGGCATCGCCGCCGGCGCTCACGCTGACCGGCACCGAGCCCGACTGCGCGTACAGGATCGCGTTGTCGTCGCTCGTCAGCTCGACCCACGTGGTGTAGCTGTCGGCCGGCAGGTCGGCGGTGGTGCCGCTGCCGTCGGTGCAGTTGAACAGGTCGGTGATCGCGTTGTCGGGGTTCGTGTCACCCGCGGGGAGCGCGTAGAACTTGATCGTGTTGCTGTCGGTCCGGCAGGACGCGGCGGTCACGGTCTCCGTCTGGTCGTTCCAGTCCTGGAGCTGCCAGCTGGGGCTGATCGTGGTGAGCTCGCAGCCCGTGGCGAGCAAACCGGCACCGAACACGAGCGCGGACAAGACTAGGTTCTTCATTTGCGTTCTCCCTCGAAGGTCTGGACGTAGGCCAGAAGGTTTGGTCACTCCGCCCCGTCGCGACGGTGGACCGACGGTCCGGTCCCAGTATCGCCTCGGGCGGTGAGCGCTGCAAGTGAGGTGGCCGCGGGCGGGCGTAGCCGCGCGTTCGCGGTCAGGGTGTGGCGCAGACGCACGCCGTCGCCGCACAGTTGACGGTGTCCGACTGCACGACGAGCTGCAGCACCACGGCGTGCAGCTCGACGACATCGCCGACCGCGATCGTTCGCAAGATCGGCGGCGGCGCGACGAAGGTCGCGGGAGCGGGCTCGGTCCCGTCGGTGCACTCCGGCGACACCCAGAGCAGCGCCTGGCCGCTCGGCACCCCGAAGGCGGTCACGCCGCGGTTGTTCGTGCACTGAAACGACGCGCTGTTCAGCCCCTCGTCGGTCTGCCACGACAGCCGGATCTTCGTCACAGCGTCGGGGCACGGGATGTGGACACCGTCGAGGTCCTCGAGCGACCAGGAGAGCTCGACCGCGCCGCCAGTGACGTTGGTACATCCGTGAAGTCCGCATGACAGGAGGAGAGTCGCCAGCGCCACAGCCCCGCGAGGTCCACGGCGATCGAAGGCTTCGACCGCCGCGGCGCGCGGGGTATTCAGTCGGTTCCGTTCGCGGGGTTGCACCCCGTCGACGTCCGTGAATTGACCAGCGATCGCGCCACGTGTACGGTGCAAAGCACGTAACATGCCAGAACTTTCTTCGCTCGCGGTAGGGGCTGGCGAGGCGCCAGCCGACATCTGGACGCTCTTCGTCCAGGCCCACTGGATCGTCAAGGGCGTGATGGGGCTCCTCCTCGGGATGTTCCTCATCGGCGTCTACATCATCATCTACAAGACGTTGTACATCAGGCGCGCCGCGCGGGAGTCGGCGCAGTTCAGCGAGTCGTTCTGGCGCTCGCGCGACATCGAGCAGATCTACAAGCACGCGCAGATCCTGGCCAACAGCCCGGTCTCGCAGATGTTCCTCGCCGGCTACACCGAGCTCGCCAAGCTCGCCTCCGACGAGCGCTTGAAGAACGACCTCGACGGCAAGCTCGACAACATCAGCCGCGCGCTGCGCAAGGCGCAGATCGTCGAGACCACGAAGCTGGAGTCGATGGTGCCGTTCCTCGCGACGACCGGTTCGTCGGCGCCGTTCATCGGCCTGTTCGGCACCGTCATCGGCATCATGATCACGTTCCAGTCGCTCGGCGGCGGCGGCGGTGGCGAGGGCGGCGCCGCGAAGGGCTCCACGCTCACGACGATCACGCCGCACATCGCCGAGGCGCTGTTCGCGACCGCGATCGGCCTCGTGGCGGCGATCCCGTCGGTGATGGCCTACAACTACTTCATGCGCCGCATCAAGGTGCTCCGCTCCGAGATGGACAACTTCGAGTCGGACTACCTGAACATCATCAAGCGGCACTTCCTCCACTGACGGCACGGAGGATCGATGCCGCCCCGCCGCGATAGTCGCGTCAACCGAGCGCCCGCGCCGCGCCTCCAAAGGAAGTTCCCCCGATGGGCATGAAAGTCGGCGACCACGACGACCTGAACAGCGAGATCAACGTCACGCCGATGGTCGACGTGATGCTCGTGCTGCTCGTGATCTTCATGATCACCACGCCGATGATGAACAGCGGCGTCGATCTGGACCTGCCTCAGGTCCAGGCCCAGAACATCGAAGACCCCAACGGCAAGCTGATCCTGAGCATCGACGGTTCACACCACCTGTTCCTGGGCGGCACACCCGTGGCGTGGAAGGATCTGAAGGTGAAGCTTTCCGCCAACGAGCGCGTCAAGAAGGAAGGGCAGATCTGGATCGAGGCTGATCAGAAGCTGGCCTACGGCATCGTCATCACCGCGATGGCCGTCGCGAAGGACGCGGGCGTCGCGAAGGTGATGATGCTCACCGACCCGACCGACCAGCTGCAGATCGAAGACCTCGACAAGGCCACGCCATGAGCAAGGAGTTCCACATCTTCTCCGGATTCGGCGTCGCGGTCGCCGGCATCGGGCTGGTGTTCGCCGCGAAGGCGCAGTGGATCAGCACGGCCGTGGCCGCGCCCGACGACATGGGCGAGATGGAGGCGATCGAGGCCTCGCTCGCCTACAAGAAGGCCCCGCCCAAGCAGCCGCAGAAGAAGCACCGCGAGGCGGTGCACGAGCAGGTCGAGGGTGTCTCGCACGACGCCGACAAGCCGGCCGACGACACCAAGAAGCCCGACCCGCCCAAGCGCAAGCCCGACGACAACGCGCCCGGGCCGATCGCCAAGCCCGGCGATGACGACGCGCCGGTCGGCAAGATCGACGACGAGCCGGTCGGCCAGTTCGACGGCTCCGACTTCGGCTTCGCCGAGGAGAGCAAGGGCGATCCGTACTTCCAGGCGCTGGTCGGCGACTTCATCAAGTTCGGCGGCGAGTACCCGTCGATCCTGTCGGCGGCAGGCGCCCCGGTCGAGTGCTTCCACCTCGACGCCGACGGCAAGGTGGTCGACACCAAGCTGAAGGAGAAGAGCGAAGAGGAAGCCCTCAACGACTGGGCCGAGCACGCCGCGAAGGAACTGAAGGACGAGCGCGAGAAGCATCCCCAGCCGGTGCCTCCGCACCTGCTCAAGGCCGCGACCACGAGGTGGATATGTCTCAAGATCAAGCTCTGACCCGTTCGCGCCTGGCGCGCCTCGCCACGCTGCTCGTCCTCGGCGGCGCGCTGCTCGCCGGGCCCGCGCGCGCGGACGATGGTGGCGTCATCATCGACGTCTCCGGCGCCAAGCGCGGCGCGTATCCGATCGCGATCCCGGTCGGCGTCGACAGCGACACCGGCGCCGCCAAGGAGGTCGCCGACGTCGCGTCGTTCGATCTCTCGGTCGCCGGCGTGTTCAAGGTCCTCGACCCGGCCGGCTTCCTCGCCGATCTCCCGGGCGAGAAGCTCGGCATCGAGCCGCAGAAGTGGAAGGACGTCGGCGCGTACGGCGTGTCCAAGTCGAAGGTCACCGTCAGCGGTGATTCGGTCGATCTCGAGTTCCGCCTCTACGAGGTCTCGAAGGGCGCCGACCCGCGCCTCACCAAGACCTATCACGGCAAGCGCAGCGACCTGCGCAAGCTCACGCACGCGTGGTGCAACGAGGTCGTGAAGTACTACACCGGCGAGGCCGGCTTCTTCGGCTCGCAGATCACGTTCGTCGCCAAGGCCAAGGGCAAGTCCACGGTGTCGGTCATGGACTTCGACGGTCACGGCGCCTACGGCCTGACCAAGAACGGCTCGATCAACATCCTGCCGGCGTTCTCGCGCTCGGGCGGCCAGGTCGCGTTCACCTCGTACATGCGCGGCAACCCCGACCTCTACGTCGTCGGCGTGGGCGGCGGTCGGCCCAAGCGGATCTCGGCGCAGAAGGGCATGAACACCGGCGCGTCGTGGTCGCCGGACGGCAGCCAGCTGGTGGTCACGCTGTCGAAGGACGGCAACCCCGACCTCTACGTGATCAGCGCGAGCGACGGCGCGATCGTGCGGCGCCTGACCAACGACAAGGCGATCGACACCGGCGCGGCGTGGTCGCCCGACGGCAGCCAGATCGCGTTCGTGTCCGATCGCGAGGGCGGCCCGCAGATCTACGTGATGTCGGCGTCGGGCGGCGGCGCGAAGCGCGTGTCGATGAACGGCAGCTACAACACGACGCCGACGTGGTCGCCCAAGGCCGGCGCGCACGTGATCGCGTACACGACCCGCGACGGCGGCGCGTACGACATCGTCACGCTCGATCTCGACACCAAGAAGATGGTGCGCGTGACCCAGGGCGAGGGCACGAACGAGGAGCCGAGCTTCTCGCCCAACGGCCGCGCGATCGCGTTCGCGTCGACGCGCAAGGGCGGCACCGGCATCTACATCGCGAACGCCGACGGCACCGGCACCGCGAAGAAGGTGTGGGGCGGCAGCGCGACCGGCGTCGACTGGGGCCCGACGCCCTGAGGCCGTGAGCCGCGACCGCAGACGCTACGGCGTCCAGCGGGTCGCGAAGTCGAGGATCGCGCGCAGATCGGGGAGCGCGACGCCGGCGAGCAGCACGAGGAAGTTCGCGCAGGCGCGCACGCCCTCCTCGGCGCCGAGGTCGCGCTCGGGCACGCCGGCGGCGAGCCGCGCGGCGAGGTGATCGCGGCAGATCGCGACCAGGTCAGCGATCGGCGCGTCCGGCGCCGCCGCGAGCAACGCGAGCGCAGTCCAGCGCCACGGCCCATCGACGTGGACCTGCCCGAGCAGGAACGGGCGCACCCACGTCCCGCGCGCGGACCGGAGCGCGGTCGCGAGCTGGTTGCGATCGGACGACGTGGCGCTCGCCAGCGACCGCGACACGGCCTCGCCAGTGCGCGGATCGTCGCTCGCGACCAGCGCCGCGTAGAGCTCGCCGAGCGCGATCTCACCGCGCGCGGACGGATCCTCGAGCATCGCGCGCAGCGCGCTCTCGAGCGACCCGGGGCCGCGCTCGGCCGCGAGCGCGACCACCGCGCGGCGCACGACCAGTCGCGGATCCGCCAGCGTCGCGGCCAGCGCGTCGCCGGCTTCCGGCACATCGAAGGCGAGCCGCACCGCGGCCGCCGCGACCTTGGCGTCCTCGTCGCGCAGCGCCTCGCGCACCAGCGCGGGCCGCTCGCGGGCGATCGCCGCGCCATCGCGCAGCGCGCCCGCCGCGAGCGCGAACACCGCCGGATCGCCGGTCTCGTGCGCGAGCACGCGCAGCACCGTCTCGCGATCGTCGGAGCGCGCCAGGCCGAGCAGCACGGTGGCGTTGCGGCGCACGCGCGGGCTCGAGTCGCGCGCGCGCTCGGCGAGGAGATCGATCTCGCCGGGCACGACCGGCCCGTGCATCGCCAGCAGATCGCCGAACGGCTTGCCCGGCTCGGCGGTCAGCAGCGCCTCCAGCACGCGATCGCCGAGGAGTCCCATGGCTAATCCTCGCCGATCGGATCGCGATGCACTAGTCGAACATCCCGGTGAACGCGTGCCAGCCATCGGCGGCGCGGTTGCCGACCCACGAGGCGCCGTTCGAGACCGCGCCCGCCGCCGTGCTCGCGGCGCTGGTCGTCGCGTTCCACGCGGTGTTCGCGCCGCTCGCGACGGTGTTGGCCGCGCTCGTGGCGGCACCGGTCGTCGCGTCCCACGCGCGGCTCGCGCCATTCGAGACCGCGGTCGTCGTCGCGTTCCACGCGTTGGCCGCGCCGGTGGTCACGGTGTCGGCGGCGCTCGAGGCCGCGCGGGTCGTCGCGTTCCAGGCCCGGCTCGCGCCGTCCTCGACGGTGTGCGCGGCGTTGGTCGCGGTCCGCGCGCCCCAGTCGAGCGCGCGCCCGCCGGCGTCGGTGGTCGCGGTCCAGGCGCGGCTCGCGCCATCCTCGACGGTGTGCGCCGCGTCGGTCGCGGTCCGCGCGCCCCAGTCGAGCGCGCGCCCGCCGGCGTCGGTGGTCGCGTTCCAGGCGCGGCTCGCGCCGTCGGCGATCGTGTGCGCCGCGCCGGTGGTCGCGTCCCAGGCCGTGTTCGCGGCGCCAGTCGTGGCATCCCACGCGCGCCCGGCGAGGTTGGTCGCCTGGTTCCACTTCTCGCTGGCCCAGTCCTCGACCGGGTGGAGGATGTTGTTGCGCAGCCCGCGCTCGATGTACGGACCCGCGAGCGGGATCTGGCTCGACTCCGCCTCGGCGATGTCGCCCCAGCTCGCGTCGTGGGCGCGCTGCTGCGCGGCGGCGTTGATCGTCGGGTCGTACTGCGGTGTGACCCGGTGCGCGGTCGCGAGCGGATCCCGCATGTCTGCGGCGGTGCTGTCGCCGCTCAGGATCGAGTCGATGTCACCGTACGACGCGGACACCGCTTGCCCGATGCGGGTCCGGTTGCCCGCGTTGTTCGGGTTGGCGAACTGCCCGTCGCCGTAGGACTGCCAGCTGTCGGCGCCGTTGTGCAGCGTGATGCCATCGGTGCCGCCGCCGATGCCGCCGGCGTTCATCTCGTTGTGCACGACGCTGGCGCGGATGTTCGCCTCGGTGCCGTTGCCGTTGGCGTCCATCAGCTGCTGCTTGTCGAACTGGTGGCCCGACGCGAAGCGATCGGTCATGAAGTGCTGCGAGCTGGCCTCGAGCGCGAGCGCGCGCTGCTCGGCGGCGTCGCGCGCCGGCCCGGGCGGCAGGTCGTGGGCCTCCTGCGCCGCCTGGGCGGCCATCGAGTGGAACGCGCCGTACGCGCCCATGTTGTTGTCGGTGCCGGTCTCGTTCGCGGTGCTGAAGTGGTTGGTGTTGAGCTGCGCCAGCTCGAGGAACGAGTAGCCGGTGGTCGTGCCGTTGGCGTCGGTGCGCTGGTGGCGCGCGACGGTGGCGGCCTCGAGGTCGGCTGGTGCGGTGGGCTCGGCGGTGCCGCCGCTGGCGATCGCGCCGCGCACGTTCGCCTGCTCGGTCCGCACGTGCGCGAGGATGCGCTGCATCTCCTCGGGGTCGGCGTTCTGCATCGCGTTGAACGACGCCGCCGGATCGAAGTGTTGCTGGCCGTCCTGGCCGCGGGTGTAGGCGCCGTAGAAGTCGCCCATCATCGCGGTGATCTCGCCCTGCGACACTCGCTGCCCGTTGGCGAGGGTGATCTGCTGCCCCATGCGCTGCGCCAGCCGGCTGTCGGGGGCCAGACCCGCTCGCGCCGCCGCGCCATCGACCGCGTCGGCGTGCTCGCCCGCCTCGAAGCGGTGGATCTTCGCGGTGCCGCCGTGCGCCGGTGACAAGCGCGGCGCCGGGCCGCGCGCGCCGCGCGCGATGAAGTCGCGGAATGCGCCCGAGGCCGCGTGCGCGGCGGTCTCGCCGGCGTCGCCGCGCCCGCTATCGATCAGCTTCTCGCCCGAGCCACCACCGGCGAGCGCGTGGGCGACCTCGTGCGCGATGACCTCCATCGAGCTCGGGTCGTTGACGTCCTCGCGGATGTCGTCCCCCAGCGCGATCGTGCTGCCCATCGTGTAGGCACGCGCGTTGAGCGCGCGATTGGCCTCCCCCGCGCCGCGCTGCACGCTGATGCCATCGAGCGAGCTGTCGAAGCTCGCGCTGAGCAGCGAGTTGACCGGTGCGGAGAACGGCCCGCTGTTCGAGTCAGTATCGGAATCGGACGTGGTCGCGGGCTCGGCGTCGAACGACATGGTCCCCCAGGCGCAGGTTGAACCCTGATTTTACGACGCCGCCTCAAGTTCCCTCCCCGTTTGTGACAACTTCAGGGCGACTTTTCTGCGTCAGCTGCCTTCCGCAAAGAAGTGCGCCGCACGTGACTGCGCGTAGTCCTTGTAGATTTCCGCGATCTCCGCGCCCGGTCGCCCGCTCGCCACCGCCTGGAAGCTGGCCGCAAACTCCTTTGCGTTGGCCAGCACGCCCTTGGCCAGGCGGTTGAGCGTGTCGACATCGATGCCGGCGAACACCGGTGCGGCGAGCTTGAAGTAGACCCGGCGGCGCAGGTGATCGAGCCCGAAGCCCGGGACCTCGAGGTGATGGTTGACGCGGGTGACCGCGCGCTCGAGATCGGTCAACCGGTCAGCCGCGACGTCGTCGAGCACGTACTGGCGCACGGTCACGAACGGGACGTTCTTCTCCCAGCGGAACGTGATCGGGCCCGGCAGCGAGGTCCCGCCCTGCAGCTCGATCTCGCGGCTCGCGAGGATCGCGCGGTGCGGCACCTTCATCGCGTCGAGCGCCGCTGCGAACTCGTCGAACGTGTGGACCACGGACATCTGGCAATGCTCGCACGATCGCCGCGCGCGCCGCCACCGAGACCGCGGCGCGGCGGTTTCGGCGTACGCTCGTCCGCCGATGCTGCCGCGCTACTTCGTGCCCAGCGCCCGCGCGCCCGAAGGCGAGGAGCGCGAGGACCGACCCGACGAGCTCGACGACGTGATCGCCTCGCTATCGGTGCGCGGCAACCACGGCGTCTCCGACGTGATCGTGGGCCTCGATGTCGCGCGCCGGATCCACGTGGTCCCCGCGACCGCGCGGCGCGAGCTGTCGGCCAAGGCCCAGGCCCAGCTCGCCTTCGACGAGCTCACGCGCCGGCGCCGGATCGTCATCGACGCCGACGAGCTGTTCCTGCTCGACGTGCAGCTGGTCGAGCAACCGCCCGATGTCCCGGGCATCGACGATCCGCTCTACCTCTACGGCACGCTGCGCGGGCCATTTCCCGCAGGCCTCGCCGCCGGCGCGCGCGCGTTCGACGGCCAGCTGATGACCTCGCGCGGCGCGCTCCTCGACGGCCTGCGCGCCGGCGTCGAGCGCGCGTTCGTCTACACGCAGGGCGGCGGCGGCGCGCGGTTCGTGCATGCCGCGGTGCCGGCCGAGCCACCCGAGGTGATCGCGAGCGGCCGCGGCGTGGTGCTCGCCTTTCCGGTGCCACCGCGGATCACACTCGACGACGACGTCGCCAACGAGGCGATCGTGCTGCAGCTGTTCTACGACCTGCTGCGCGCGCTGCGCACCGAGCTCAAGGACGACGAGCCGCTGCCGGTGCCGAGCCGTGCGGTGTTCGAGAAGGAGCTCGCCGGCGAGGGCTGGGTCGTCGAGGGCGACCGCGCGACGCGCCCCGAGGGCCGCGGCCTGTTGCGCTCGCTGTTCACGACCGCGCCGTCGATGACGCTGCCGCGCGAGGCCACGCTCGAGGAGTACCGCGCGCTCGCCGGGCTCACGACCGCGCGCATCCCGGGCTGGCCCTCGCCCGAGGTCGCCGCGCTCGCGGCGCGCACGCGCCACATGATCGGCCTCGCGCCCGGCGTGGCGCCGCCGGGGCCGAGCGGCCACGCGATCGCGCCGCCGCCGGTGGCCGACGCGCCGGTCCGCGCGCCGCGGCCGGTGATCGCGACGCCGCGCGCGGAGTGGATCCAGGACTTCCTCGAGCAGCGTCGCCCGACGAAGCCCGCGCCGACGAAGCCTGCGCCGACGAAGCCCGCGCCGACGAAGCCTGCGTCCGCGCCCACGCAGGCAAGACCCGCGCAGCCCGCGGTCACATCTCCCGCCGCGCCGCCGCCATCGTGGATGGGGGACTTCGACGATCCGCCCGCGCGATCTGTACAGCCCGCGACGCCCGCGGACGCCCCGCGCAGCGACGCGACGGAAAAGCCTGGCAACGACGACTGGCGAAAAGACTTCGACTGACCGGTTGCGGTTGCACGCGTCAGGCGGCGTGATCAGCTTCAGCAAACGAGCGCGGCGCATCCGCGGCGCGCCCACGGTGGGAACCACGAGGGAGACGCGATGGGACACGAGCGACCGATCGAACCGTTTTCGGACCTGCACGTCGAGGAGGGCCACGTCCGCGCGACCCTCTTGCACGACCCGACCGTCGAGGGGCTCGACGTGGGCCTGTACCTCGACGGCTCCGGCAGCATGACCGACGAGTACCAGTACACCTCGACCACCGCGAAGCGCAGCTTCTGGCAGTGGCTCAAGGGCGCGCCCAAGCCCGAGCCGACCGCACCGACCAACCAGGTCGAGCCGCAGGCGCGGTGGATGCTCGAGTACCTCGCGTCGAAGGATCGCAACGGCATCCTGCGCGTCGCGTACTGGGCGTGCGGCGAGGACGGTCGCGAGGTCCAGGTGCTCGGCGAGCTCGCCGGCGCGCAGGCCAAGGAGTACCAGTTCGGCGGCCCGCACCGCCCCGGCAAGAGCACGATGCTCGCACCCGCGATCAACGACTACGTCGCGTACCTCAAGGGCGAGATGGCCAACGGCGCACGCCGCGGCCTCGGCGTGTTCATCACCGACGGCCAGCTCCACGACCTCGACGCGATCCAGGGCGTGTCGGCCGAGCTCGCGAAGGCGATCGCGCGCGGCACGATGCCGCGCGTGAACCTGGTGCTGGTCGGCGTCGGCGACGGCATCGACGAGGAGCAGCTCGAGAAGATCGCGCACATGGAGTACCCGGGCGTCGGCCACCTCTGGTGCCACCGCGTCGCCAAGGAGATCACCAACGTCGCCGAGCTGGTCGCGGTGCTGGTCGACGAGACCATGACCGTCGCCGCCGGCGGCACGATCACCGATGACCGCGGGACGATCGTGAAGGAGTACGAGGGCCGCCTGCCGGCGGTGCTCGAGTTCGAGGTGCGCGAGGGCGCGAAGAGCTTCACCCTCGAGGTCGGCGGCCAGAAGTTCACGCAGCCGATGCCCGAGGACGACGACCACCACGACGACGAGGATCATCACTGATGGGCCACGAGGTCATCGTCCGGCCGTTCTCCGACGTGCACCGCATGGGCGCGCACGTGGTGGCGACCCTCCTGCACGACCCGACCGTCGAGGGCCTCGACGTCGCGCTGTACATGGACGGCTCCGCCAGCATGGAGAGCGACTACGGTCCGCGCGGCATCCTCGCGAAGCTCGGCCCGGTGAAGAACCAGGTCGAGCCGCAGATGCACTGGATGATGGAGTACCTCGCGACCAAGGATCGCGACGGCATCCTGCGGGTCGCGTACTGGGCGACCGGCAACGGCGCCGAGCTCGAGCTGGTCGGTGACCTCGACGGGGCGAAGGCCAAGGAGTTCAAGTTCCCGGGCCCGAAGCAGTACGGCAAGGCGACCGTCATGCTGCCGGTCTTGCGCGATTACGTCGCGCACATCCGGCGCGAGGTCGCCGAGCGCGGCGCCAAGCGCGGGCTCGCGGTGATCATCACCGACAGCCAGATCTCGGATCCCGCCGACGTCATCGCGTACACCCAGCAGGTCGCGAAGGAGATCGGCGCGGGCCGCATGCCGCGCATCAACTTCGTGCTGCTCGGCGTGGGCCAGAAGGTCGACGAGGCGCAGATGGACAAGATCTGCCACGAGTCGTATCCGGGCGTCGGCCACCTCTGGTGCCACCGCGTGGCCGATCGCATGGAGGAGATGGCGGAGCTGGTCGCGGTCCTGGTCGACGAGACCATGACGGTCGCGGCCGGCGGCACGATCACCGATGACACGGGCAAGGTCCTGAAGACCTACGAGGGGCGGTTGCCGGCGGTGCTGGAGTTCGACGTGCCCGAGGCCTGCAAGGCCTTCACGCTCGAGGTCGCGGGCCAGAAGTTCACGCAGCCGCTGCCCGCGCACGACGAGCATCACGACGACGACGACGACGATCACGACGCTGATCACGCGGCGCTCGCGGCCGCGCCGCCACCGCCGCCGCGCGACAAGCACCGGCACTGACGATGAAGCCCGCTGGCCTGCCATCGAGGAAGGGCATCGTGGCGCGCGGCCCGCGCCGCGTGCCCGCGAAGCCGCTCGCGCTCGGCGAGCTCAAGGTCATCGCGCCGGTCGCCGCCAGCGATGACGATGACGGCCACGACCACAGCAACTGCGGTCACGACCACGGCCCCAAGAAGCGCGCGCCGAGACCGCCGCAGGCGCGCGCCGCGGAGAGCGGCGGCCTCGCGCTGCAGCTCGCGCTCGCCGACGTGCTGCCCGAGGAGACCGACGACCGCGGCATCTTCGAGCGGTTCGCCCAGGATCTGCGCGCGCATCGCGCGATCACCGACGTCCACGTCCGCCGCGACGCCGGCCTCGCCGAGGTCTGCATCCACTACGACAGCGCCGACCTCGGCATCACGCAGGTGGTCGAGCTCGCGCGCCAGCACGGCGTGCGCATCACCGAGCGCTACGAGCGGACGACCTGGTACGTGCGCGGGCTGGAGTCGGCGCGGAGCGCCGCGGCGCTCGAGACCGCGCTGCGCCGGCTTCCCGGCGTGCTCGCGGCCGATGTCGCGTACGCCGCCGAGCGCCTGGTGGTCGAGTACGACACCACGGCGATCACGCCCGACGCCCTGACCGCGGCGGTCGGCTCGCACGGCTACGCGCTCGAGACGCCCGAGCATGGCCACGCCTGCTCGATGCACGCCCACGGCAGCGGCCTCGCGCCGGTGCTGCAGATGCCGCTGGCGATCGGCGCGGGCGTGCTGCTGGCGATCGGCTGGTCGCTGGCGCGCTGGGCGTCGCTGCCCGCCGAGGTGCCCACCGCGCTGTACCTGGTCGCGCTGGTCGCGGCCGGCATCTTCCCGCTGCACGCCGCGTGGAACGCGATCAAGGCGCGCCAGCCCGACGTCGAGACGCTGATGATCCTCGCCGGCGTGGGCGCGGCGGCGCTCGGCGCGTTCTTCGAGGGCGCGTTCCTGCTGTTCCTGTTCACCCTCGGCCACGCCCTCGAGCACCGCGCGATGGATCGCGCGCGCCGCAGCATCGAGTCGCTGACCAAGCTGACTGCCACTACCGCGCGGGTGCGGCGCGGCGATCAGGTCCAGGAGGTCGCGCTCACCGCGATCGCCATCGGCGATGTGATCGTGGTGCGGCCCGGCGATCGCATCCCGCTCGACGGCACGATCCGCGCCGGCCAGAGCCAGATCGATCAGGCCACGATCACCGGCGAGTCGGTGCCGGTGCCGCGCGGCCCGGGCGAGCACGTCTTCGCCGGCACGATCAGCACCGACGCCGCGATCGACATCGAGGTCACCGGCCTCGCCGGCGACACGCTGCTGGCGCGCATCGTCGACATGGTGACCGAGGCCGAGGCCCAGAAGAGCGCGACCCAGCGGTTCGCGCAGCGGCTCGAGAAGCGGTTCGTGCCGATCGTGCTGCTCGCGGCGGGGATCCTGCCGGTCGTGCTGATCGCGACCGGCACCGCGTGGCAGGTGGCGATCCTGCGCGCGGTCGCGATCGTGGTCGCGGCCTCGCCGTGCGCGCTCGCGATCTCGACGCCGTCGGCGATCCTCGCGGCGGTGGCGCGCGCGGCGCACGGCGGCGTGCTGGTGAAGGGCGGCGCGCACCTCGAGGCACTGGGCAAGGTGAAGGCGATCGCGTTCGACAAGACCGGTACGCTGACCCACGGGCGGCCGCGGGTGGTCGCGACCACCGCGATCGATGGCGCGAGCGACGATGAGGTGCTGACGACCGCGGCCGGGCTCGAGGCGCTGTCGAGCCACCCGCTCGCGCTCGCGGTGCTCGAGGCGGCGAAGGCGCGCGGCCTGACGCCTCCGGCGGGCGGCGATCTCGAGGCGGTGCACGGCAAGGGCCTGCGCGGCAAGATCGGCGGCGAGCTCGTCGAGGTCGGCAACCGCGGCCTGTTCGACGACGTGCCGGCGGCGATCGCGACGGCGGTCGATGCGCTCGAGGCCGCGGGCCAGACCACGATGATCGTGCGGCGCGCCGGGAAGTTCCTCGGCGTGCTCGGCGTCGCCGATACGCTGCGCCCCGAGGCCAAGGGCACGATCGCCCACCTGGGGCGGCTCGGCATCCACACGACCGTGATGCTGTCGGGCGACAACCAGCGAGTCGCGCGCGCGATCGCCGATCAGGTCGGGATCCGCGAGGCCAAGGCGCCGCTGTTGCCGGATGGCAAGGTCGCGGCGATCCGCGAGCTGACCGATCACGGCGGCGTCGCGATGATCGGCGATGGCGTCAACGACGCGCCCGCGCTGGCCGCGGCGTCGGTCGGCATCGCGATGGGCGGCACCGGCTCCGACGCGGCGCTCGAGACCGCGGACATCGTGCTACTCGGCGACTCGCTGGCGCGGCTGCCGTTCGCGGTCGGCCTCGCGCGCCGCGCGAGCCGGGTGATCCGCCAGAACGTGGTCATCTCGCTCGCGGTCAGCGCGGTGCTGGTGGTCGCGTCAGCGATCGGGTTCGCGAGCATCGCGGAGGCCGTCGTGCTGCACGAGGGCTCGACGCTGCTGGTGGTCGGCAACGCGCTCTTGCTGCTGCGCTATCCCGAGCAGGCGTAGGCCAGTCGCGGTGGCTCAGGACTCGATGTCGATCGTGAGATCGAAGTCGAGGTCGTCG
>JAIOQA010000005.1 GCA_021413675.1 Deltaproteobacteria bacterium
GCGCGATCTGCGCGTCGGGCGACGGGTCGCGGACCGCGAGCGCGCCCGCGTCGATCGCCTCGACTAGGCGCGCCGGATCGCGCGCATCGCCGGGGCGCGCGACGTAGATCGCGAGCGCCGCGGCGAAGGCCAGCGCCGCGCCCGCGATCGCGATCGCGACCGCGACCGCGCGCCCCCGGCGCCGGGGCGGCGCGGCGTCGTGATCGATGCTGCCCTTCATCTCCGTCGAGCCGAGCGGGTCGGCGCCGGTCGCCCCGGTCGGCCCCGCGGTCAAGGTCGCGCCCGGCTCGGGGCGCGGCGGCGCGATCCGCGGCGCGACCGCCGTCGGTGGCATGCGCGCGAGCTGGGCCAGGATCGCGTCGGCGGCCTCGCGCACGCTGCGCGGCCGATCCTGCGGCGCCTTGGCCAGGCAGCGATCGATCACCGCGCCGAGCGCCGGCGGTGCCGCCGCGAAGTAGCGCGACAGCGGCGGTGGCGAGTCCTGCTGGACCTTGATCAGCACCTCGGTGACGCTGTCGCCGTCGAACGGCCGATGCCCGGTGGCGGCCGCGAAGAACGTCGCCCCGAAGCCGTAGACGTCGGCGCGCGCGTCGACGTTCTTGGCGTCGCGCGCCTGCTCGGGCGCCATGAAGTGCGGCGTGCCCATCATGCCGCCGGTCTGCGAGCCGGAGTCGGCGCTGTCGAGCAGCTTGGCGATGCCGAAATCGCAGAGCTTGACCTCGGTGATCGCGGCGCCGTCCTCGATGATCATCAGGTTGTGCGGCTTGAGGTCGCGGTGGATCACGCCCTTGGCGTGCGCGGCCTCGAGCGCGCCCGCGACCTCGCGGAACACCACCGCGAGCTGCCCCGCCGTGAGCGGCCCGTCGTCGGCGAGCCGCCGCGCCAGCGACCGGCCGGGGACCAGCTCCATGACGTAGAACGGCTCGTCGTCGAGCATCCCCGAGTTCTCGACCTGCACGATCGCCGGGTGATCGATCGCGCACACCAGCCGGGCCTCGCGGAGGAAGCGCTGGACCGCGGCCTGATCGCGGCTGTGCTCGGGCCGGAGGATCTTGATCGCGACCTCGCGCTCGAGATCGATGTGCCGGGCCCGGTAGACCACGCCGAAGCTCCCCTCGCCGAGCTTCTGCTCGATGCGGAAGTTCAGGACGACTCGGCCCAGGCGCGGATCCACGGCCCCGGAATCTACCATCGCCGCGCGGCAACCAGCGTCGATCCCTCGGGTATGCGCCCGTCGAGCTGCGGCGCACGCGCCGTCAACCCCACCGTCACGGGCCACCAAGCATGGGCCAGCTCACATCGTTCACAGCATGTGAACTGGCGTTCGCTGGGCTCACTCGGTGACGCGGGTCCACCGGAACGGCCCGAACGCGTCGGCGCCGCTGGGCGCATCGGCGCGCGGGTCGACCACCAGCTTCAGGTACTCGAGCGGCGTGGTGCTGCCGTGCACCACGATGCGGTGGAAGTTGGGCACGTCGTAGCCCGGGTGCATGTAGTTGAGCGGGTCGGCGGCCGCGAGCGGGTTGTCGGAGAGGTACACGTGCGAGTCGCCGTTGAGCATCAGCACCGGGCCGCCAAACGCGGTCGCGCCGGCCGCGACCTTCGCGACCACCGGCTCGTAGCCGGCCTGGTGGGCGGCGCCCTTCTCCGGATCCCACATGTCCGCCTGCGCCACGATCACCACGCCCTTCGCGCGGGTGAACCGCGCGGTCGCGAACGCGGCGTCGAGCCAGCGCAGATCCGCCGCGGTGCGGGCCGCGCGCTCGTCGGCCTGGGCCGCCGACTCCGCCGGCGCGCCGTACCACGGGTCCTGATCGTTGTTCGATCCGCCCGGCAAGTTGATCGTCACGAACACCACGCGATCCTGCTCCCAGATCACGTTCTCGACGAAGTCGGCGTCCTCGGGGTGGAACCAGTCGTGGAACCAGGCCTGCGACGCGACGAACTTGCGGCCACCGCCGAGCGCGACGCCGGCGCGCGGGAAGAAGGTCGTGCGGATCAGGTCGAGGTTCGCGATCGGATCGCCGCCGGCGTAGTCGAGGAGCTCGCCGCTCGCGTCGCGCAGGTAGTCGATCGCGCCGGTCGCGGCGTTGTAGACGCCACCGCCCTCGGCCTTCTTGTGGCAATCGGCCCACTCGTTGTCGCCGGGCGTGTAGATGAGCGGATCCTGGAACCGGGTCCACAGCGCGGCGACCGCCTGATCGTAGGCCTCGGTGCAGTACTGCTTGCCCGCGTGGATGTCGCCGACGTGGACGACCAGCGAGACGTCGGGATCGGCGTTGACCGCGTCGATGAACGCCGGGGTCGCCGCGAGCTGGCTGGTGTCGGTCGGGCTGGTGCCGTAGGGCGCGTCGCCGTAGACGGCGATCGTCAGCGGCGCGCGCTGACCGGCGTGCGCGGTCAGCGGCGCGAGGACGAGGAGGCCCGCCAGGGCCTGTGAGACGCGGAGGAGCTTCATGGTGGGCTGGCTTTCTGCGGTGCCGAGGGGGCAGCGGGTATCGCCCCCGGCGGTCGCGCGCCGCGCCCAGCGCGGTGACAGTTGTGTAGCGGCGGCGCGCCGCGGGATCGCGCGCGCGCTACGCGATCGGCGCGAGCAGCCTCACCACCGCCTCGATCGGCCGGCGCAGGCCGCGCGCGATCGGCGGCCCCGGCTCGCAGTCCGCCAGCGTCGCCGCGAACCACGCTGCCATGCGCTGGTTGTGCTCGGCGCCGCGCAGCACCAGGCTGACCTCGAAGTCGAGGAACAGGCTGCGCGCGTTGAAGTTGGCCGAGCCGACCGCGGCGATCGCGTCGTCGATCAGCAGGCACTTCGCGTGCAGCATGCCCGGTCGGTAGCGCATCACCGTCACGCCCGCGGCCGCGACCTCGCGCAGCATCGGGCCGGCCACGCGATCGGAGATCCAGTGGTTCGAGCGCGCCGGCGTGACGATCGTGACCGCGACCCCGCGGCGCGCCGCGATCACCAGCGCGTGGCGCAGGCTGTCGTCGGGCGCGAAGTACGGCGTCGCGATCAGGACGCGGGTGCGCGCGTCGAAGATCAGCTGCAGCACCGCGTCGTGCCACGGATCCCCGGCGCAGTCGGGGCCGGTCGGGATCACGTCGATCGCGGCGGCCCGCGACTCGTTGTCGACCAGCGCGACCGCGCGCCCGCTGGCGAACGCCCAGTCGGCGCGGAACACACCCGCGAGCGCCGCCGCCGCCTCGCGGGTCACGACGATCGACAGATCGCGCCAGCGATCGGCGCGCGGCTGGGCGCCCATGCAGTCGTCGGTCAGGTTCATGCCGCCGACGATCGCGCGCTCGCCATCGAAGACCGCGACCTTGCGGTGGTTGCGCACGTTGGATCGACCGCGCCACGGCAGGTGGATCAGCGGCAGGAACACCGCGACCCGCCCGCCCGCGGCCTCGAGCGCCGCGAGCGCGTCGCGCGGGGATCGCGGCGCGAACAGGCCATCGAGCAACAGGCAGACCTCGACGCCGGCCGCCGCCCGCGCGGCCAGCGCGAGGACGATCGCGCGCCCGGCCGGATCGTTGCCGAGGATGAAGGTCGACACGTGGATCGTGCGCTGGGCCGCGGCGATCTCGTCGAGGAATTGCTGGAGCGCGGGGCCGGGCGCGTCGAGCCAGACCACCGGGTTGTCACCGGCCGCCGGCACGCCGCGGGTCAGCATCAGGGCCGGCTTGCGCGCGACGTTGCGGAGCTTGCGGTTGCCGAGCATGAGGTAGAGCGGGATGCCCACGTAGGGCACCAGCACGATCCCCAGCAGCCACGCCGCCGAGCCGCTGGCCGGGCGATCGGAGCGCAGCACGCGCGCGACCAGCATCAGGGTCAGGGCGAACGTCACCACGCTCGCGGCGTGGTGCAGGCTCAGCCATTCCCAGGGCGGCATCGCGGTCACCTTACCGCAGGGCTCGACGGCGGCGCGGCAACCTGCCGCGGTACCGCGGCGCGGCGCCGCACCACCGACCCGCGGCTCGCCGCAAGTCCGCGGCGGGCCGTGGCACCGGGTCGGCCCGTGAGGTGCATTTCCCGGGCTCATGCGCATCGTCCTCGCCGATGACGAGCCCGTGCTCCGCATGGTGCTGTGCCGGTTGCTCGACGCCCACGGCGCCGAGGTCGTGGCCGCGGCCGATGGCATCGAGCTGCTCGAGCGCCTGGCCGAGGCGACCTATGATCTGATCGTCACCGACGTCGACATGGGCTGGTTCGGCGGCATCCCGGCGCTGGCCGCCGCGCGCACCGCCGGCGTCACCACGCCCGCGCTCGTGATGTCGGGCGACCTCGGGAAGCGCGCGCGCGACCTCCGCCACCTCGGCCGCGTGCGCCTGCTCGACAAGCCGTTCGATCCGGCCGCGATGTTCGCGATGATCGACGACCTGCTTCACGGCGCCGGCGCGAGCGGCAACACCACCGCGACCGCCATGCCCTGGGGCCGCGCGGCGTCGAGCGCGCAGCTCCCGCCGTAGGCCCGGGCGATCCGCTCGACGATCGCCAGCCCGAGCCCGGTGCCGGCGACGTCGGCGCGGCCCCGGAAGAACGGATCGAACGCGTGCGCCGCCGACGCGGCGTCCATGCCGGTGCCGTTGTCCGCGACCTCGAGCCGCACGCGATCGCCGTCGCGCTGGCCGCGCAGCACGACCTCGAGCCGGCGCTCGGGCGACCGGTACTTCGCGGAGTTGCCGATCAGGTTGCGCAGGATCTGCTCGAGCGCGGTCTCGCCGCAGCCCACGATGACGTCGTCGACGTCGATCTGGACCTGGGCGTCGCGCAGCTCGGGCGCGAGCTCCTCGACGACCGCCGCCGCCACCGCGCGCAAGGGCGCGCTGCCGGGCACCGCGTGGCCGGAGCGCGACAGCTCGAGCATGTCGTCGATCACCCGGCTCATGCGGTTGACGCCCTTGGCGATGACCGCGCCCATCCGGCGCATCTCGTCGGGCGCGTCGTTGCCGGTCGCGATCAGATCGGCGAAGCCGCGGATCGGGCTGAGCGGCGCGCGCAGATCGTGGGCGGCGCGCCCGGCGAACGCCTCGAGCTCGCGGTTCTGCGCTTGCACCATCGCGAGGTTGCGCGCGACCAGCGCGGCCTCGCGGCGCTGCGCGCGGTTGACGCCGACGCCGATGCGGGTCAGCAGCACGACCGCGACCAGCACGACGACGACATCGATCATGATCTCGCGGCGCCGCAGCTGCGAGATCCGCGTGACGATCGCGCCGGCCGATCGGACGTTGATGTCGACCAGCTGGTCGGCGAGGTCGCCCGCGCGCTGGGCGGCGATCGCGGCCGCCGCCAGGTCGCCCCGCGCCAGCGCGTCGCGCAGCGGCCCGAGCTGGGCCTGCAGCTGGGCCCAGACCGCGCCCTCGTCCTCGTAGGTCGCGAGCGGCGCGTAGTCGCGGACGTCGCGATCGATCGCGCCGAGCACCGCGTCGCGCGGCGCGCCCAGCTCGTGGGCCGCGAGCGTGTGGACCTGGCGGCGGAGGTCCTCGACCAGCGAGACCGAGCGGAACGCGTCGTTGACCAGATCCTCGGTGCTCGACTTGGTCACGAGCGCGCCGTAGATGTCCGCGGCGAGCGTGAACAGCAGCGCCCCGACGACCGCCACCAGCAACAGCGTCGACCGTGTCGTGGTGGTCATGGGCATGCTTGCCTTTAGCATGCGGCGTGCCGGCGTTCGCGCCGCCGGAGTGGCCGCGCGCGTGCTACCACAGGACGCATGATCCGGACGTTGATCGTCGATGACGACGACCTGACCCGGCAGCTGCTCGCGCACGTGCTCGAGCGCGACGGCCACGAGGTCGTGTGCGTCGCCGACGGCGCGGAGGCGATCGAGCGGCTCGCCGCCGAGTCGTTCGATCTGGTCGTCTCCGACATCCAGATGGCCAAGACCAGCGGCTTCGAGCTGCTGGCGGCGGTCCGCCGCGGCCAGCCCGACCTGCCGGTGATCCTCGTGACCGGCTACGCCGAGCCCGCCGGCGCGATGGACGCGATCGAGCGCGGCGCGGTCGACTACCTGGCCAAGCCCGTCGACATCCAGGCGCTGCGCGCGACCGCGGCGCGGGCGATCGAGCGCAGCCGCATGCCGCGCGAGCCCGTCGCCGCGGCTGGCGAGGTCGGCAAGCGCGTCATGCTCAGCACCAGCGCGCCGATGCTCGCGCTCTACAAGCAGCTCGCGCAGGTCGCGTCGACCAACGCGGTCGTGCACATCCACGGCGAGAGCGGCGCCGGCAAGGAGCTGATCGCGCGCACGGTCCACGCCCGCAGCCGGCGCGCGAGCGGCCCGTTCGTCGCGGTGAACTGCGCGGCGCTGACCGAGAGCCTGCTCGAGAGCGAGCTGTTCGGCCACGAGCGCGGCGCGTTCACCGGCGCCGCGACCACCCGGCGCGGGCTGTTCGAGGAGGCCGCGGGCGGCACGCTGGTCCTCGACGAGATCGGCGACATCTCGCCCAAGGTCCAGGGCCAGCTGCTGCGAGTCCTGCAGGAGGGCGAGATCCGGCGGGTCGGCGGCAACACCGCGATCCCGGTCGACGCGCGGGTCGTGACCGCGACCAACCGCGATCTCGCCGCCGACGTCGCCGCCGGGCGCATGCGCCAGGATCTGTTCTACCGGCTGAGCGTGGTCACGCTCGCGGTCCCGCCGCTGCGCGAGCGCGGCGACGATCTGCTCGTGCTCGCGCGCCACTTCGTCGCGCGCCAGGCGCAGGAGCTCGGCCGCCCGGCGCCCGCGCTGAGCGAGGAGGCGATCGCGGTGCTCGCGGCGCACCGCTGGCCCGGCAACGTCCGCGAGCTCGAGAACGCGATGGCCCGGGCGGTCGCCATGTGCCAGGGCCACGTCATCCTCGCGACCGACCTCCCGTCGACGGTGGGCGCGGTGGGCGCGCCGAGCGCCGGCGCGGCGGGCGCGATCGACGCCGACTGGCCGACGCTCGAGCTGCTGCAGCAGCGCTACGTCGACAAGGTCCTGGCGCACACCAGGCAGAACAAGACCGCCGCCGCCGCGGTCCTGGGCATCGATCGCCGCACGCTGCAGCGCATGCCGCGGCCGTGATCCAGGAGGCTGTACAGGCTCCTACAAGGGCAACGCGGCGCTCGGGCGGGACCGGGCCGCGTCCATCAGGTGCGCGACCGCGCCGAGCAGGCCGACCAGCCCGAACGGCTTGCGCAGGAGGCGCGCGGTGCCGACCTGCGCGACCCGCCGCACCAGCTCGGGGTCGTCGGCGCCGGTGATGAACAAGGTCGGCGTCGCGAAGCCGCGGCCCCGCGCGCGCGCGACCAGGTCGAGCCCCGACAAGGGCGGCATCCAGATGTCGGTGACCAGCAGATCGACGGGCGGTTGCAAGGCGAGCAGCGCCGCGAGGGCGTCGCCGCTCGCGGCCTCGACGATGTTTGTCCGCGTGCCCGAGAGCACGTGGCGCACGAACTCGCGGGTGTCGGGGTCGTCGTCCGCGATCGTGATGTTGGTGATCATGGACGGGTCCATCGCATGCGGCGTGCCAGCGCGCGTTCGGCGCGGTCCTCGTCGAGTAGTGGTCCGGAGCAGCGGCGCCGCCGCGGCAGGGTGCCGCGGTGCCGCGGCAGGTCACCGCGTCGCCGGTGCGCGGCCCACGTGAGGATCACGGGTTGCGGCGATCGCGCGGCGGCACGCGGGGTGCAATCCGTCGCGCCATGACCGCCGCCATGGCCGCGAACGGCGACCTCGAGCTGCTCGAGCCGATCGCCGAGGGTGGGGTCGGCGTGGTCTATCGCGGTCGCCTCGGCGCGACGCCGGTCGCGGTGAAGATCGTCCGCGACGAGCTGTCGGGCTCCGAGCCGGTGCGCGAGCTCATGCGCACCGAGGCCGCGGTGCTGCGCGCCCTCGCCCACCCCGGCATCGTCAGCCTGATCGAGCTGCGCGACGACGGCGATCCGATCCTCGTGCTCGAGTGGTTGCCCGGGTGCGCGCTGCACGAGGTCGGCAACCCGCGCCTGCCGGTCGGCCGCGCGCTGCGCATCATCGATCAGCTGCTCGCCGCCCTCGCCTGCGTCCACGATCGCGGCTTCGTCCACGGCGACGTGAAGCCCTCGAACATGATCGTCGACCCGGCGCGCGGCGATCGCGTGACGCTCATCGATTTCGGCCTGGCCGCGGCGGTCGGCGTGGCCCCGGATCGCGGCCCCGCCGGCACCGTCGGGTTCGCCGCGCCCGAGGTGTTCGCCGGCGCGCCGCCGCGCGCGAGCGCCGATGTCTACAGCGCCGGCGTCGTGCTCCTGTCCCTGCTGGGCGGCCCGGTGTCGCCCGGCGTCGGCAGCGCCGCGCCCACCAC
>JAIOQA010000093.1 GCA_021413675.1 Deltaproteobacteria bacterium
GCGCAGCTCGACCGAGCGGCTGCTCGCGATGACCCTCGATCTCCTCGACATCGGCTGCGCCGAGGACGGCAGCCTGGCGCTGGTCCGCGAGCCCGTCGACGTGACCGGCCTGATCGACGACGCGGTCGCGGTCTGTCGGCCGGTGGCGCGTCACCGCGAGGTCAACCTGCGCGCCGACGCCGCCCCCGGGCTGGTCGCGGTGCTCGACGCGCGCCTGGTGCGGCGCGTGCTCGGCAACCTGCTCGACAACGCGGTCCGCTACGTGCCCGCCGGCGGCGGCATCGAGGTCGGGGCGCGGCGCGACGGCGACCACCTGGTGCTGCGCGTCGCCAACGACGGCCCGACCATCCCGCCCGACGCGCGCGTCAGCCTGTTCGACAAGTACGCGCGGGCGGGCGCGAGCGCCAGCGGCAGCAACCGCGGGCTCGGCCTGTACCTGTGCCGGCTGGTCGCCGAGGCCCATGGCGGCGCCATCGCGCTCGCCGATCGGGCGGGCGGCGGCGTCGCGTTCGAGGTCCGGATCCCAGGTCTTCGACCGATCGCCGGAATCGTGTAGTCCCGCGCGCGGGATCGTCGCGCGCCCTCAACTGCTGCCAGGACGGACGATTCACGAGGGGGTATGGCCCTCCCAGGATTGCTCGTCGTCTTCGCCAGCATCATTGGCGGCTTCATCATGGCGGGCGGCCACCTCGGGACGCTCATCCAGCCGTCCGAGTTCGTCGTCATCATCGGCGCCGGTGTCGGCGCGGCGGTGGCGTCGGCGCCCGGCCTGATGCGCGGACGCGTGATGCACGCGCTCAAGTCGGCGCTGAGCGACACGATCCCCAAGAAGAAGGACTACATGGACCTGCTGAAGTGCCAGTACGAGCTCTTCATGCTGGCCCGGCGCCAGGGCGTGCTCGCCCTCGAGTCGCACGTCACCGAGCCGATGAAGAGCGACATCATCAAGAAGTACGCGTCGGTCGCCAAGAACGAGATGGCGCGCACGTTCCTCGCCGAGGCGCTGCAGCAGATGGTCAACGGCATGGCCGCCGACGATCTCGAGTCGCTCCTCGAGGCCGAGCTCGACACCTTCAAGAACGAGGGCCACCTCGCGACCGGCCTGGTCAAGAACATCGGCGACTCGCTGCCCGGCATCGGCATCGTCGCCGCCGTGCTCGGCATCATCGTGACGATGGGCCACATGGACGGCTCGCCCGCCGAGATCGGCCACCACGTGGCGGCCGCGCTGGTCGGCACCTTCCTCGGCATCCTCATGTGCTACGGCGTGCTCCAGCCGCTCGCGAACAACGCCGAGTTCCAGGAGATCCACCACCTCCGCTTCCTCGAGGTGATCAAGGGCAGCGTGCTCGCGGTGCTCCGCGGCTCGGCGCCTGCGACCGCGGTCGAGTTCGGCCGCAAGGTGATCTTCCGCGACGAGCGACCGAGCTTCGCGGACGTCGACAAGGCGCTGCAGAACCTGAAGGGCTAGGGCCATGGACACCGCACCACGCCGCCGCAAGGTCAAGAAGGTCTCGGGCGGCCACGGCCATCACGGCGGCGCCTGGAAGGTCGCCTACGCCGACTTCGTGACGGCGATGATGGCGCTGTTCATGGTCATGTGGCTGCTGGCCTCGTCGGACGCCAAGACCCGCGCCGAGATCTCGAACTACTTCCGCAGCGGCATCCTGCCCGAGGGCGACATGGCCATGGGCCACGCCGCGCAGATCAACCCGTCGGTGGTCGAGCAGGCGCCCACGCCGCCGCCGCCCGAGGGCCAGTCGTCGCTCGAGGCCGAGGCCAACCAGCTGCGCACCGAGATCGCGAAGCTCGCGGCCAACGACGGCGAGCTGTCCGAGCTGGCGAAGTACGTCACGGTCAAGGTCACGCCTGACGGCGTGGTGATCGAGGCGGTCGATCGCGAGGGCGCGAAGGACATGATGTTCGACAGCGCGTCGTCGGAGCTCAAGCCGGCGCTCGTGAAGTTCCTGTCGGGCCTCGCGCCCAAGCTCGCCAAGCGCAAGGGCACGATCGAGATCAACGGCCACACCGACGCCCGGCAGTTCGCGACCGGCTCGGGCAAGACCAACTGGGACCTGTCCTACGAACGCGCGGCCGCGGCCCGCGGCATCCTCGAGGGCGGCGGCGTGCCGCCGGGCAAGATCGTCGGGGTCGTCGCGCGCGGCTCGTCGCAGCTGTTCGATCCTGCGGAGCCGCTGTCGGCCTCCAACCGACGCCTGTCGATCCTGATCCGCGCCACCGGCCCGGATGGCCCCGCCGGTGGCGAGGGCCACGTCACGCGCCCGCCCGCCGATGGCGAGCCGCCGACCGAGCCCGAGGCGGAGGAGCCCGCGCCGGACGAGCCGGCGGCCGACGAGCCCGCGGCCGAGTAGCCGTGCGCGGCCCGCGCGCCGCCAGAACCGCCGACAGTGGGAGGCGTTCGCGCCGCAACCCCGCGATGTTCCCGCGGCGATCCTCGGCACGACGCTCGCAACAGAGTCCGCCATGCGCCTGGCGCTCGCCCTGCTTCTGCTCACGCTCGCCGCGCCTCCGCTCGCGGCCGCCCCGCCTCCCACCGATCCGCTGGTGTCGGTCGAGGTCCGCGCCGGGCTCGGCGTCGAGACCGGCGGCGCGTCGGGCGCCACCTCGGTGCGCCGATCGCCGATCCTGGTGAGCGCCCGCGCCGCGTTCGCGATCAACGCCGAGCCCGCGACCGCGAGCTACGTCGGCGTGCTGGCCGAGACCGGCGATCGCGCGTCGGTCGGCGCGGTCGCGGGGATGTTGCTCATGCCCCACCGCCCCAACGTCCGCGTCGCCGCCGGCGTGATGTGGCTGATGCGCCCGTACTCGCTGTGGGGCGCGACCGCGTCGGTCGGGCGCTGCCTCACGCCGAGCCGGGGCTTCCGCGTGTGCGGCGACGCCGAGGCGCTGTTCCTCGTCGGTGGCAGCGACCTGCCGTCGGGCCACACCGCGATCGAGTGGCAGTTCGTGCTGGGAGTCGGCTTCGATGCGATGTGAGCACCTGCTCGCGGCGCTCGTCGCCCTGGTCGCGCTCGTCGGCTGCCAGACCGGCGCGACCTGCATCCGGCACAGCGACTGCGCGTCGGGCCTGGTGTGCGGCAGCGACAACCTGTGCGCCGCGCCCCCGGATGCGGCGTGGCCGGACGCGGGGCTCGATGCGGCCGAGGACGGCGGCGGCGACGCCGCGCGCGATGCGCGCACCGACGCTGGCGCGGATGCCAGGAGCGATGCCGGCCTCGACGCACGCGCCGACGCGCGCGGCGATGCACAGCCCGACGCCGCGATCGTCACCGATCCGCGGGACAACGTCGGCACCGGCGACGGCAGCCAGCTCGGCCCCGAGCCCCGCCCCGACGCCAGCGTCCCCCACCGCGACTACAGCCTCCCCGAGGCCGCGCCGTGAGCCCCGCCGTTCGCCCCGAGGACGCGCAGGTCGAGCAGACCACGCGCCTGGCCCAGGCGCTCGAGAGCCTGCCGACCCTGCCGCTGGTCGCGTTCCAGATCACCGAGCTCGCGAACGCGCGCACGTCGTCGGTGCAGCAGATCGCCGACGTGCTCAAGACCGACCCGAGCCTCTCGGCCAAGCTCCTGCGCCTGGTCAACTCGGCGTACTTCGGCATCCCCGGCGGCGTCAGCGAGGTCGTGCGCGCGATCCCGTTCGTGGGCTTCAACACGCTCTACCAGCTCGTGCTCAGCATCTCGGTGTTCGAGACGCTGCACACCGCGTCGGGCACGGTCTTCGATCCGCGGGGCCTGTGGATCCACTCGCTGACCGTGGCCAACGCGGCGCGCGTGCTCGCCGAGGAGGTGCGCTTCCCCGAGCCGGGCAGCTGCTTCACCGCCGGGCTGCTCCACGACATGGGCAAGATCGCGCTCGCCAAGGTCGCGCCCGAGAAGTTCGCGGCGGCGTGCGCCGATGCGCGATCGCTCGGGATCTCGTCGACCGACGCCGAGCGCAAGAACGGCCTGCCGACCCACGATCAGGTCGGCTCGAAGCTCGCCAAGCTGTGGCGGTTCCAGCCCAGCCTCGCGGTGCCGATCGAGCTGCACCACGCCATCGCACGCCAGGCGGTGCGCGATCGCCTGCCGGCCAACCTGCGGACCGCGACGGAGCTGATCGCGATCGCCGAGGTCGTCGCGAAGCACTGCGACCAGCGCGCGACCGGCATCCCGGCGGCGATCGTCGAGCCCGACCCGATGGTCGCGCTCCTCAAGCAGCTCGGCATCGCCGACTCGCGGCTGACCGCGATCTACGACCGCACGATGAAGCAGCTCGAGCTGTCGAAGATCTTCCTCAGCCTGCTCGAGCCATCGGTTCCGGCATCACCGCCGGCTCCGGCTTCACCGCCGCCGCCGTCGCCGGCATCACCGCCGTGAACAGCGCGCCGCGGGTGGGGTGCCGGCGGTAGCTGATCACGCCGCCGTGGACTTGCATCACGTACGCCGAGATCGCGAGGCCGAGGCCCGCGCCCGCGACGTCCGTCGTGCAGAACGGCTCGAACATCTGATCGGCGACCGACGGATCGACGCCCGGCCCGTCGTCGACGACCGTGAACACGACCTGGCTGTCGACGATCTTGACCTCGAGATCGACGAACCCGCCGGGCGGTGAGACGTTGGCGGCGTTGCGCAGCAGGTTGACCAGCACCTGCAGGAACAGCGGCTCGCACACGTCGACCTCGAGATCGGGCGGCACGTGGGTGCGCAGGGTCGCGCGCTGGCGCACGTAGGCGCCCGCGACCAGGAGCGCGCCCTGCACCAGCTGATCGGCGGTGTGGGTCCGGCTCGCGATCGACCCGGCGCGGATGAAGCGCCGCATCGCGACGAACAAGGACACCGCCTCGGCGCCCGCCGCCGCCGCCTCGCCGACGGCCTCGGTGAGGCCGGGCACCGCGTGGTCCTCGCCGATCGCCGAGATCTTGTCGAGCGAGCCCTCGATCGCCTGCAGGATCGACGCGAGGTCGTGGAGCAGCATCGAGGTCAGCGCGCCGGCGGTGGCCTGGCGCAGGAGCGCGTGGACGCGCGATCGCCCGTCGGCGACCATCGGCTGCCAGCGCGCGCCGCGCGCGAGCGTGACGCCGGCCCGGCGCTGGGCCCGGTGCGCGAGGAACGCGATCAGCGCGCGCGCGCTGTCGCCCTTGCCGCGCGCGCGCACCCGGAGCTGGCCGTCGGCGTCGATCGGATGATCGTCGTACCAGCCCTCGCCGGCCGCCGCGGGCGACGTGCCGGCCACGACCTTGCCGGTCGCGGTGACCACGCCGCACGCGATCACGCCCTCGATCGTGAGCGCGCGCCGGACCAGGACCTCGGCGATCTCCTGCGGGTCGGCGGCGCTGGCGAGCTCGTCGTCGAGGGTCGCCAGGCTGAGCGCGTCCTCGACCGAGGCGCCGAGGCGCCGGGCGTGCTCGCGCTGCTCGAGCGCGCGCCGCACGACCACCTCGATCTCGTCGTGCCACGGCTTGCCCACCTTGTAGGGCGCGTCGGGCGTGAGCAGCGCCTGGTGGGCATCCTCGTCGAGGTAGCCGGTCAGGAGCACGCGGATGACGTCGGGATCGCGGCGGCGCGCGAAGTCGAGGACCTCGATGCCATCGTGATCGGGCATGCGCAGATCCGAGATCACGACGTCGTAGGCGCGGGCGGACAGCGCGTCGAAGGCCTCGACCCCCGACGCGGCTTGATCGACGGCGTACTCGCTGGACAGCTCGTCGATGAGGGAGGCGCGGACCTCGTCGTCATCGTCGACGACCAGGATGTGGACCGGGACGGCGTTCACGGCGCCTCCCGTGCTGGAACCAGGATCTCGAAGCATGAGCCTCCCTCCTTCGGTACGTGGATCACATCGCCGCCCCACAGCCGCGCCAGACTCCGGGCGGTCGAGAGGCCGAGACCGGCGCCGCCGGGGCGCGCCGAGACCATCGGTTCGAACAGGCGCGGCAGCACCGCCGCGGGGACACCGCCGCCGTCGTCGCGCACTGCGATCACCCAGCTCGTCGATCGCTCGGCGACCTCGACCTCGACCAGCCCGCGCCCGCGCGTGGCGTGCAGCGCGTTGTCGAACAGGTTGGCGAACACGTGGTGCAGCGACTCCTCGGCGACGAACGCGCGGACGCCGTGGCCGTACTGGCGACGGACCTCGACGCCCGCGAGCCGGGTCTGGAACAACGACAGCGCGGTGTCGAGCTCGCGGCCCAGATCGATCCAGCGCGGTGCGCAGTCCTTGGGACCGCTGCGGTGCACCTTCACGACCGCGCCGACGTTCACCTCGATGCGGACCGCGGCGTCGCGGCAGCGCTTGACGAGCGGCTCGAGCTCGGCGCGCAGCGCCGGATCATCGGCCTTGGCGACGCGGGTGCCGATCGTGCGCAGCGTGCTGAGCAGCGCGCCGACCGGGTTGTTGAGCTCGTGGGCGACGCTCGCGGCGAGCTCGCCGACCGCGGCGCGCCAGCCGAAGCGCGAGACCTGGCCGGCGAGGCGCGCGATCTCGTGGTTGCGCTCCTCGAGGGCGAGGTGGGCGTGGCGGAGCTGGGCCAGGGTCTGCTCGAGGTCGCGGTGCGCGACCGCGAGCGCGGTGTGCTTGCTGAGCAGCTCGCGCTCGAGGCTCCGGCGCTCGGTCGCGTCGCGCGCCACGCACGCCGCGAGCTCGCCGAGCTCGGGGTGCGCGACGTGGGCCACGGTGAGCGTGACGTACACCGGCGTCCCATCCTCGCGCCGCATCGCGACGTCCTCGTAGTAGCCCGCGACGTCGAGCGCGGCCGAGCCCGGCAGCCACTCGCTGGCGACGAACAGCTCGTCGGCGTTGGCGCCGGTGATCGCGTCGCGCTCGACGCCGAGCATCTCGGCCAGCCGCGCGTTGACGAGCTCGACCCGGCGCGACTGGCGCGCGACCACGAACGCGGCCTCACCGCCGGTCGCGAACAGCAGTCCGAAGACCGCGTGCGCGAGATCGTCGTGTGCAGAGGCCATCACGCTGTAGGAATCGGCCGCCCTGCGGGTCCATGCAGACCGGCCGGCGATCCCGCGTCAACGCCGCCGACACCGCGCGCGCTGACGATCCCGAGTCCAGGCAGTTGCGCGCACTTGGCGGCGCTTCCGGGATGGGCGCGCCGCTTGCTTTGTCACCCAGCGTGGCCCCCCTCTTCGACACCGTCGATCGCCTCGGTAGCGCGATGACGTTCCACCGGGAACGCCACACGGTGCTGGCCGGCAACCTCGCCAACCTCGACACCCCGGGCTACCGCCCGCTCGATCTGGAGCGCACCCCCGACACGTCGGCGGGCGAGCTCACGCGCACCGACCCCGCCCACCTCGACGCCAGCGGCACCGCCGGCGAGGTCCGCGCGTTCGACGACGGCGGCACGCTGGTCAGCCCCGACGGCAACGCGGTCTCGCTCGAGCGCGAGCTCGCGAAGGTCGATGCCAACCGCGTCCGCTACGGCACCTCCGCCGACCTGGTCTCGCGCCGCATGGCGCTCTTGAAGTACGCCGCCGGCGACGGCGCGTGAGGAGCTGAACCATGGCCCTGGACTTCTTCACCGCGATGGAGGTTTCGGCGTCCGGCCTGGGCGCCGAGCGGAGCCGCATGAACGTGGCCGCCTCGAACCTGGCGAACGCGTCGACGACGCGCTCGGCCGGCGGCGGCCCCTACCGGCGCAAGGACGTCGTGCTGTCGTCGGTGGCCGTGCCCGGCACGCCGACCTCGGGCCCGGCGGCCAACGCCGTGCGCGGCGTCGCCGTCTCGCAGATCGTGCAGGACGCGGCGCCGCCGCGGCTCGAGTACGACCCCGGCCACCCCGACGCCAACGCCCAGGGCTACGTCGCGTACCCCAACGTCAACCCCGTCGAGGAGATGGTCGACATGATCACCGCCTCGCGCGCGTACGAGGCCGGCGTCACCGCCCTCACCACCGCCGTCGGCATGGCCGAGCGCGCGCTCTCGATCGGCAAGTGATCATGAGCGCGCCCATCACCAGCATCGGCGCCACCTCGCTGCCGCTCGCGATCGAGCGGCCGGGCGCGAAGCCGGCGAGCGGCGGCGGGTTCGCCGACACGCTGCTCGACGCGGTCTCGCAGGCGCGCGCGCTCGAGCAGAACGCGGCCACGGCGTCGAACAAGTTCGCCGAGGGCGATCCGTCGGTCGGCATCCACGAGGTCGTGATCGCCGCCGAGGAAGCCAACGTCGCGGTCCGCTTCGCCACGACGATGAAGAACAAGGTGCTCGAGGCCTACCGCGAGCTGATGAACACGCCCGTCTGACCTGAGCGACCACCATGCCCGACGACACCACGCCACCCGCTCCCCGCCCCGGCCTCGCCCAGGTCGTGAGCCAGGCGCGCGCGCTCTGGGGCAAGATCCCCAGGCTCGCCAAGGCCGGCGCGATCGCGCTCGGCGTGGTCGTGCTCGGCGGCGTCGCGTACCTGAGCCTGGCCTCGCACGCTGGCGCCTGGGAGCCGCTGATCGATCACGGCACGCCCGCCGACGTCTCCGAGCTCACCGGCGTGCTCGACGGTCGCGGCATCCCGTACAAGACCGCCGACGGCGGCCTCACGATCCAGGTGCCGCCCGAGAAGCTGGCCGAGGCGCGCATCATCGCCGCCGCCGCTGGCCTGCCGCGCTCGGGCGTCGGCTTCGAGCTGTTCGATGGCTCGCCGCTGGGCCAGTCGAGCTTCACCGAGCAGGTCAACCTGCGGCGCGCGCTGCAGGGCGAGCTGGCCCGCAGCATCACGACCCTCGGCCCGATCGAGAGCGCGCGCGTCCACCTCGCGCTCGGCCGCCGCTCGGTGTTCAAGGACGCCGACGAGCCGCCGTCGGCGTCGGTGGCGCTGCGCCTGCACCCGGGCCAGCACCTGACCTCCGACGAGGTCCGCGGCGTCAAGCAGCTGGTCGCCGCGTCGATCGAGGGGCTGACCGCCGACGCGGTCGTCGTCATCGACGATCACGGCGACGTGCTCGACGGCGACAGCAAGGATCGCAACGGCTCGCGCGCGGAGATCGAGGGCTCGATCGCCCACCGCGTGCAGGCGATGCTCGAGCGCGTCGTCGGCGAGGGCCACGTCGCGGTGGTCGCGACCGCGCAGCTCGACACCAGCCAGGTCAACCAGACCGAGGATCTCTACGACAAGAACGCCACCGCGCTGGTCAGCGAGGACCGCACCGCCACCGGCGCCAACGCGCTCAGCGGCATCGGCGGGATCTCGGGCGTGCGCGGCAACCTGCCCGGCTCGCCCGCCGCGGCCGCCACGCCGGGCACCGGCGCGCCCGCGGGCGCGGCCGCCGGACCCAATGCGGCCGGCGCCGACGGGACGATCCACGAGACTCGCAACTACGACGTCAGCCACGTCGTGCGCCAGACCGTGCAGCCCGCGGTCCGCGTCCAGAAGATGCACCTCGCGGTGCTCGTCGACTTCAAGCCCGGCACCGACGGCAAGCCCGGCGTCGCGCGCACCCCGGAGGAGCTCGCGCAGCTGACCGCGCTCGCGCGCGCCGCCGCCGGCATCGACGACACCCGCGGCGATCTGCTCGAGATCCGCTCGGTGCCGTTCGCGCCCGACGCCGACGCTGGCCTTGCGCCGGTGGTCGTCGCCGAGGCCGGCCTGCCCATCATCCCGAGCACGCGCTCGACCACCCCGACGAGCCGCCGGTCAACGCGCTGCCCGCCCCGGGCACCCCCTCGCTGCATGAACGCGTGGTCGCCGCGGCCCGCGCCGACATCGCCCGCACCGCGCGGGTCCTGTCGAGCTGGCTGTCCGAGCCGCAAGCACCCGGAGGAACCACGCCGTGAGCAAGCCCGCCCCCGCCCTGACTGGACCGCAGCGCGCCGCCATCGCGGTGCTCGCGCTCGACGAGGAGCTCGCCGCGCAGATCCTCGCGCAGATGGAAGAGCCCGATCTCAAGGCGCTGGCCAAGGCGGTCGACGAGCTCGACGTGGTCAAGGACGAGACCCTGGCCAAGGTCATCGAGGATCTCGAGAAGGCGCTGACCGGCCCGATGTCGGTGTCGCGCGCCGGTGGCCGGGCCTACATGCGCAAGATCGCGACCGCCGCCCTCGGCGACGATCGCGCCCAGGAGCTGTTCGCGCCGCCCGCGCCGCCGCCGGCCAACACCACCGAGCTGCTGCGCTCGGCGCGCGTCTCGACGCTGGCCGACCTGCTGGTCGAGGAGCACCCGCAGATCGCCGCGGTCGTCCTGACCCAGCTGCCGGCGCGCACCACCTCCAAGGTCCTGTCGCTCATGCCGTCGACGGTCGCGGCCGATCTGCTCGCCCGCGTCGCCGAGCTCGACGAGATCCCCGATCTCGCCGTGGCCGAGGCGTCGGAGAGCCTGGTCCGCGCGCTGGCCGCCGCCGGTGGCCTCGCGACCTCCGATCAGCGCAGCGAGTTCGACGGCCTGGCGTTCTCGGCCCAGATCCTCAACGAGCTGCCCCAGGACGAGGGCGACAAGCTGCTCGAGCAGGTCGCCGACCGCGACGACAACGCCGCCCGCCGCATCCGCGAGGCGATGTTCACCTTCGAGGACCTCATGCGGATCGACGCCCGCGAGATCGCCGGGCTGCTCCGCGCCATCCAGGCCGACACGCTGGTGGTCGCGCTGCAGACCGCCGCCAACGATCTCCGCGACCACTTCCTCAACGCGCTGTCGAAGCGCGCCGCCGCGACCTTGCGCGACGACCTGTCGGCGATGCCGCCCAAGCGGGTGTCCGAGGTCGAGGCCGCGCAGCGCGAGATCGTCGAGCTGACGATGCGCCTGGCCGCCGAGGGCAAGCTCACGCTGCCGCCGCGCGGTGAGGGGAACGAGTGATGAACCACAAGCGCGCGCCGATGTTCGCGACCGTGCCCTCCGGCGTGGTGTCGCTCGCGTCGACCCTGCGCCAGGTCGCCAGCGCGAGCGTGACGCCGTGGTTCACGCCGCCGCCGCCCGCCGCGCCGCTGATCGATCCCGCGCTGGTCGCCGCGGCCCGCGAGGCCGAGGACGAACTCGCCGACCTGCGCGCCGGCCTCGCCGAGGCGCGCGCCGCGGCGATCGAGGAGGGGCGCGCCACCGGTCGCGCCGCCGCCGACGAGATCTGCACCCGGCTCGAGGCCGCGACCACCGCGCTCGCCGAGGCGCGCGAGGCGATCGCCGCCGCCGACGCCGAGCGCATCGTCGACGTCGCGCTCGCGGTCGCCGCGGTGATCGCGCGCCACGCGCTCGACGCCGATCACGGCGCGCTGGTCGAGCTGGTCCGCGAGGCGCTCGCCGCCGCCGGGCCCTCGACCTCGACCACGATGCGCGCCCACCCAGCGGATCTCGACGTCATCGCCAACCACGTCCCCGCCGAGGTGATCGTCGTGGCCGACGAGACGCTCGCCCCGGGCGAGGTCCGGGTCGAGGCCGAGCGCGCGGTCGTCGACGCCACCGTCAAGACCCGGCTCGAGGGGCTGCGCGAGCGCTTGATCGCCGCGATCGCGGAGGAGCCATGATCAGCGACGCGCTGCGCGCCACGATCGTGGGCATCGCGCGCCGCCACGGCGGCCCGGCCCGCGGCGGCCGCGTGCTGTCGATCGCCGCCGGTACGGTGCTGCTCGCCGCGCCCGACGCGCAGATCGGCGACATCCTCGAGGTCCGCTCGGAGAACGGCCCGCTGCCGTGCGAGGTCGTCGGGTTCCGCGGCAAGGACGTGATCGCGCTGCCGCTGCGGCCGTTCCGCGCGGTCGCGCCGGGCGCCGAGGCCTGGCGCCGCACCGCGACCGCCAGCTTCCCGGTCGGCGACGCGCTGCTCGGGCGGCTGCTCGATCCGTTCGGCGCGCCGCTCGATGGCGAGCCCGCGCCCCGCTGCGTCGCGCGCGTGGCGATCGACAACCCGGCGCTGCCGATCCACCTGCGCTCCGAGGTCGAGGCCCGCTTCGACACCGGCGTCCGCGTGATCGATGGCCTGCTGACCTGCGGCCGCGGCCAGCGCGTCGGCATCTTCGCCGGCGCCGGCTGCGGCAAGAGCGTGCTGGTCGAGCAGATCGCCAGCCAGAGCAAGGCCGACGTCGTCGTCGTCGGGCTGGTCGGCGAGCGCGGCCGCGAGGTCCGCGAGCTGCTCGGCTCGGCGCGCCGCCACCAGACGATCGCGGTCGCGGCCACGGCCGATCAGCCGGCGCTCGAGCGCGTCCGTGGCGCGATGGCGGCCACCGCGATCGCCGAGCATTTCCGCGATCGCGGCGCCAACGTGCTCCTGGTGATCGACTCGCTCACGCGCTTCGCGATGGCGCTGCGCGAGATCGGGCTCGCGCTCGGCGAGCCGCCCGCCACCAAGGGCTATCCGCCCAGCGTGTTCGCGGCGATGCCGCGGCTGCTCGAGCGGGTGTCGCCGTCGTCGACCGGCGGCTCGATCACCGCGTTCTACACCGTGCTCGTCGAGGGCGACGACCTGTCCGATCCGATCGCGGACTCCGCGCGCTCGCTGCTCGACGCCCACATCGTGCTGTCGCGCGAGATGGCCGGCCGCGGCCACTTCCCGGCGATCGACGTGCTCGCCAGCGCATCGCGTGTCGCGCGCCGCGTGATCACGCCGGCGGCCGCGCGCCTGGCCGAAGAGGCGCGCGAGACCCTGGCCACGCGCCGGACCGCGACCGAGCTCCAGGCCCTCGGCGCGCACGTCGTCGGCGCGAACCCCGCGCTCGACGCCGCGCTCGTCGCCGGCGAGCGCCTCGATGTCTGGTCGCGCCAGGCCCCCTACGCCCAGTCCACCTACGCCGAGGCGACCGCCGAGCTGGCCGCCGCCCTCGGGAAGGAGCCCCTGAAATGAGCCCCCCGCCCCGCGCCGTCCGTGCCGTTCGCGATGCCCGTCGGATCCTGCGCGATGTCGCCGCTGCGCAGCGCGCCGCCGCCGCCGGCGCCGCGGATCGCGCCGGCCTCGCGGTCAGCGCCGCCGAGGCCGCGCTCGACGAGCACCTCGATCTCGCCGCCGCCGCGATGGTGACCGCGCGCTCGGTCGAGGATCTGTCGGACATCAGCGCCTCGCTCGACGCCGATCGCGACGACATCAAGCGCGCCGCCGCCCAGGCCGCGCAGGCCGCGAAGCTCGCGGTGGCGGCGACCGAGCGGCTGGTCGCCACCGAGCGCCAGCTGCGCACGATCGAGAAGGTCAGCGAACACATCGAGGAGCAGCGCAACCGCAAGGACGCCCGCTCGGATCAGCGCTTCGCCGACGACCGCAACAGCCGCCGGGGCTACGAGTGGTGACCCTGGGGCCCGCGGTCGCGGCCGCGCTCGTCGTGCATCCGGCGCGCGATCGACGCGCCGGCGACGAGCCCGGCTTCGACGCGGCGCTCGAGGAAGCCAGCACCGCGCCGGTGGCCAGCGCCCCGCCCGGCGCGGGCGCGGCGGCCGCCGCAGCTGCACCTGGCGCCGCGAACGCGGGCGCCGACGACGCGCACGGTTCGATCGTCGCGCCCCCGGTCGCCGGCGGCACGCACGTCGCCGCCCTGGCGTTCGACGCGAGTGCGATCAGCGCGTTGCATGCCATGGAGACTCGGCCAGTCGCGGGCGCGATCGAGGGTGTGAGCGCGGATGCGAGCGCCGGTGATGGCGCGCCCGCCGCGAGCGCGCCCCGGACGACGCGCGCGCCGCGCGCCGGCGCGCACGACGAGGCCGAGATGATCGCGCCGGCGACGATCGCGACGATCGCGATGATCCCGACGATCGCCCCGGCGATCGTTCCGTCGGGGACCAGCACTCCGACGTCCGACGCACGGTCGATCGACGCGGTGCCCGCCGAGGGTGTCGCGTCGACGATCGGCGACGCGGCGCCGACCGCACCGCGATCGGCGCAGGCCGAAGGCACGACCAGCCGCGCGATGTCCGCGCGCGCCGCGCAGCACGCGACGATGATGTCGAGCGTCGCGGACACGGCTGGCGCGACGACCGTCGCGCGCGACGCGACCACGACCGCGCCGCCGCCGACGACGACGACGACGACGACGACGGCCGCGCCCGAGATGGCCGCGCGCATGGCACCGACGATGACCGCGGCGACTTCGGCAGCAGCGCCGGCGGCGCTCCGCGACGCGTCGGCGGCGCCGCCCTCGCCGAACGCGGCGCCGCAGGCCGTACAGCCCGCCCGTGATCTCGCGTCGCCCCGCGCACCCGCGCACGTCGCGCCTCCGGCGGCGGACGCGACGACGAGCCGGGCGGCGACGAGCCAGGCAACGACGAATCAGGCGACGACGAATCAGGCGACGACGAGCGCCCCCCGCGACGCAGCGCCGACGATGCCGGGGGATCTCGCCGCGCACACCGCGCCGGCACCGTCGCCCAGCGCGCGGACCGCGCCGGTCGCGGCGCCGCCGAACGCGCCGATCGCGACCCCGCGAGATCCGGCGCTGCCGGTCGCGACGGCTCCGACCGCACCGCACACCACGATCGCAGGAGCGGCGCGCGCGGCAAGCGCGGTGATGCCGCCGCCCGTGAACCAGACCGCGCCGACGATCGCGTCGCCCGCGCCGACGATCGCGCAGATGGTGCCGACGATCACGTCGACGACGCCGCCGACGATCGCGCCGACCGCGCCGATCGCGCCGACCGCGCCGACCGCGCCGACGATCGCGTCGACCGCATCGACGATCGCGCCGCCCGCGCCGACGATCACCTCGCCCGCATCGACGATCGCCTCGCCCGCCTCCCTCGACGCGCGCGCTCCGAACCCGGCACACACCGCGCCACGCACACCGATGAGCGCGCCGCTCAGCACACCGATCAGCGCGCCGCTCAGCGCACCGATGAGCGCGCCGCCAGCCTCGCCCGTCGCGTCGTCGACGATCGCCTCTGTCACCGCGACGCCCACGCCGCGCTCGACCGAGCCCGCGCCGCTCGCGCCATCGGCACCGTTCACCCCCACGATGTCCGCAGCCGCACCCGCGACGCCGATCACCGCCGCCCCCACGACGCCTGCGCCGGCCGGACGCACTGCGACCACCGCGCATCGCGCGTACGCCCAGGCCAGCGGCACCGCTCCGGTCGTGCGCGGGGTCGCGTTCGCCACCTCGATGCCCCACCGCGCGACCGGGACCGCCGCGTCCCCTTCATCGACCGCCGCGCCGCTGACCGCGGCGTCCGCTGACGCTCCGCGCTCCGCGCCGTCGGCCGCGCTGACGCCTCCGTCGGCCGCGCTGACACCTGAGGCCGCCTCCGCAGCCCCGATCGCCGCACCGATCCCCCGTGCCGCCAGCACCGCCGAGTCGATCCTCGCGACCCTCGCGAGCGCACCGGTCACCGCCGCCGGCGCCCTCGCCGCCGCGATCGCGTCGCCCGCCCACACCGCGCCAGCCGCGGGCTCGCCGCTCACGACCACTCCCGAGCGCGGCGTCTCGTCGTCGACAACACCGCGAGATTCCGGGAGCGAGCGCGATGTCGCGCGCGCCCCCGACGCCGCTCGCACCACCGTCGCGCCCGCCGCGATCACCGCCGCGGCGATCGATCCGGCGCCCCGTGCGCCGACCTCCGATGCGCCACCGATCGCCCCGCGTTCGACCACCGCGCCGACCGTCACCGCCCGCGCTGCGGCACCCGCGCGCGACCCCCGCGAACTCGGCGCGGCACCTGCATTCGATCCACGCATGACCTCGCCTGCGCCTCCGTCAGCGATCGATCCGCGCGCGACCGATGCGCGCGCGGTCTCGACCGCCCCGGCCGCGGCGACCGCGCCCGACACCGCGCCGGCGCGCAGCACCGATGCGCGCACGCCCGAGGCGCGCACCGCCGCACGCACACCGGCGGCGCCGACCGACGCGCCGCTCGCCCCCGACGCGCCACACGCGTCCGCGCACCGCGGCCACGCCGCCCGCACCACCGAGCTCGATCGCGCCGACGGCCCCGTGCCGCTGGGGCCCGCGCACCGCGAGCCCGCCGCGTCCCCGATCGCCACCTCGCCCACCGTCCGCGACGCCGCCACCCCGACCGCGGCGCGCGAGCGCCCCGACGCCAGCGCCGAGAGCTCGCTCGATCTCACCAGCGGCAAGGCCCACCTCGTCGTCGGCGAGGGCGACCAGCGCGTCGTCGTCGACATCGCGATGCGCGGCGACGCGCTCGACGTCGCGATGCGCACCCGCGACGATCACCTCGCCGGCCAGCTGTCCCGCGGCAGCGACCAGCTCCACGACGCGCTGCGCGGCCACGGCCTCGCGCTCGGCACGCTGACCGCCCAGGCCGACACCGGCAACGCCCACACCGGCGCGCGCCCCGACCCGCGCGGCGCCCAGCCCGACGCCCGCGATGCCCGCGACGCGCGCGACGCCGCGCGCGATCCCCGCCGCGGCGCCGGCTCGCTCGATCCCCTCGTGAGCGACGAGCCCGGCCCCCGCCGCGACCCCCACTTGCGCGCCCTCGCCTGAGGGTTCCACCCCGCTGCCCCAAGGAGCCCCGTCATGATCGATTCCACCACCGCCGCGGCGCCGCTGTACGCGACGCAAGCCCCATCGACCGGCAAGGCCGGCGCGATGACCGGCACGCGCGACGAGTTCCTCAAGCTGTTCGTCGCGCAGCTCGAGCACCAGAACCCGCTCGATCCGCAGAGCGGCGCCGACATGGTCGCGCAGCTCGCGCAGTTCTCGTCGGTCGAGCAGGCCACCAAGGCCAACCAGACGCTCGCCGAGATCTCCGCGAACCAGGCGTCGTCGTCGAACGAGTCGCTCGCCGCGCTCGTCGGCAAGGGCGCGATCACCCAGGCCTCGTCGCTCACCCTCGACGGCCCGCCGCCGCCGATCCGCATCACCACCGACAAGTCGATCACCAGCGGCTCGGTCGTCATCAAGAACGCCGCCGGCACCGAGATCCGTCGCCTCCCCCTGCCACCGGGCCGCGGGCCCTTCGACGTGACCTGGGATGGCAAGGACGCCGAGGGCGTCGACATCCCGACCGGCGCGTACTCGATCTCCGTCGAGGCCAAGGCGGCCGGCGGCGGTGACGCGTTCGGAACCCCCACTCTTCGCGGCGTCATCGACGCCGTCGACCTCGGACCTGATGGGCCACGCCTTCGCATCGGCCACGCCCTCCTCACCCCCGCCGACGTCCAGACGATCGGCCTACCTGGAGTTACGTCATGGGAATCCTGAACAGCCTGTACATCGGTGCCAGTGGCATGACCGCGCACGGCGGTGCGATCAGCATCGTCGGCGACAACATCTCCAACTCGTCGACCATCGGCTACAAGCGCATGCGCGCGCAGTTCTCCGACGTGCTCGGCGGCACGCTGGATGGCCATCGCCTCGGCAGCGGCGTGCGGCTGGGCGGAACCCAGACCCGCTACGACCAGGGCCAGATCCAGCAGACCGGCAGCTCGCTCGACGTCGCGATCCGCGGCAAGGGCTTCTTCCTGGTCAAGGGCGAGCACGACGGCCGCGTCGCCTCGTACTACAGCCGTGATGGCCAGTTCCACGTCGACGAGCAAGGCTACGTCGTCGGCACCTCGGGCCTGCGCCTCCAGGGCTACCTGGTCGACGCCGCCGGCGTGCAGGGCACCGCGGCCACCGACATGCAGATCGCCGGCAAGCAGAGCCCGCCGCAGGCGACCACCTCGGCCAAGCTGTCGCTCAACCTCGACTCGGGCGCCGTCCCGCCGGCCGCGTGGGACCCCACCGACCCGCAGGGCACCTCGAGCTACGCCACCAGCGCGACCGTCTACGACTCGCTCGGCACCGCGCACCGCGTCGACGTCTACATGCGCGCCCAGGGTGCGGGCGCGTGGGAGTACCACGCGATGGTCGATGGCGGGCAGCTCACCGGCGGCACCGCCGGCGTGCCCACCGAGATCGCGAGCGGCTCGCTGACCTTCAACGCCTCGGGCGCCCTCGACACCCAGACCACGGGCGCGTCGAGCGCGAGCTTCATCGGCGCGACGCCGAACCAGGCGATCGACTTCAACTTCGGCGATCCGATCGCCGCCGGCGGCACCGGCGTCGCGGGCACGACCCAGTACTCCGGCCCGTCGGTGACCAACGCCAACGACATCGACGGCCACAGCGCCGGCAAGCTCGTCGACGTCGCGGTCCACGACGACGGCACGCTCGAGGGCGTGTTCGACAACGGCGAGCAGCGGCCGCTGGCCCGCATCGCGCTCGCGATGTTCGGCAGCGAGGACGGCCTCACGCGCGCGGGCGACGGCCTGTTCGCCGAGACCGCCGAGTCGGGCCAGCCGCTGGTCGACGTCGCCGGCTCCGGCGGTCGCGGCGGTCTGTCGGGCGGCGCGCTCGAGGGCTCGAACGTCGATCTCGGCGAGGAGCTGGTCACGCTGATCGCGTATCAGCGGGCGTTCCAGGGCAACGCCCGGACCGTGACGACCGCCGACGAGATGCTGCAGGAAGTCTCGAACCTGAAGCGCTAGTGCGCTGATCGCGCCGGTGTAGGCACCGTCGCGATCCGCGGGCCGCACCGTCAGCGCCGCCGACAGCCCGGCGCTCCCCGCCCGCAACTGGTCGTCATCGTTCGAGTCCGGGCTGGATCGTTGGTTGCAATTCATCGGGCATATGAGCGACGCGGCGCTCGACCCCGAAGAACTTGAAGCGATCCAGGCGGCCATCCGCCAGACCGCACCTCCACGCGCCGCGCACACCGGCCCGGAGCCGACCGGTCCGCTGGCGCTCATCGCCGCGGACCGGGACGCGCAGACCGCGCGCCCCCGGCTCCTGCAGCTGGCCCGCGACTGGGCGCGCTCCCTCGAGCGGACCCTGCGCGGTCACCTCAACGGTGACGCCGAGCTGAACGTCATCGATGCGGAGATCATCGACGGCCGCGCGCTCCGCGACGAGCTGCGCACGATGTGGAAGGGCGTCGCGCGGCCCCAGGGCCGCCCCGGTCACCTGGTCGTCGCCGTCGGCGGCAACGTGATCGAGGCCGCGGCCGCCCTGCGCTGCGGCCTCACCAAGGCCGCGACCGCGAGCACGCGCGACCCCTCGCTGGTCGCGCTGCGCCTGTTCGATCCGGTGGGTCGCTCGCTGGTCCAGGCCCTCGGCCGCGCGTGGCGCGAGCGCGAGTCCATCGACCTGCTCATCGACGACGACCCGGCCGCGGGCATCACGGAGCTGATCGAGAGCGATCTGGTGATCGCCGCGACCGTGACGCTCAACGGCGCCGCCACGGGCCGCCTGCGGCTGTTCACGCCGCCGACCACGACGCTGCCGCCGCCCGAGAGCCTCGACGCCGTGCGCCCGACCGCCGAAGCGATCAGCGCGGTGCTCGGCGAGGTCGAGGTCGAGCTGCTCGTCAACCTCGGCACCGTCGAGATCACGCTCGCGCAGCTCCGCAAGCTGGCGGTGGGCGCGACCTTGCCGCTCACGACGTTCGTCGACTCCCCAGTGCCTGTCTACGTCGGTGGCGTCGTGAAGGCCATGGCCAAGCCCGTGGTCAGCCGCGGCGTGCTCGCGATCGAGATCCAGAACCTGACCCCAACCCGAGGAGGATCGCGATGAGCGACCCGGATGGCCCGCAGCGCCCGATCGAATCTCTGCTCCACGACGTCCCCCTGGTGCTCACGATCGAGCTCGGCCGGACGACCCTCACGCTCGCCGAGCTCGCCGCCCGTCTCGGGCCGGGCTCGGTCATCGCCCTCGACAAGCCGACCGGCGCGCCGCTCGACGTGCGCGTCAACACCCGCCTGGTCGCGCGCGCCGAGGCGATCGCGATCGGCGAGCGGTGCGGCATCCGCATCCTCGAGATCGTCGACGGAAAGGAGACCTGAGATGCGGACCTTCTTCGCGCTCGTCCTCGCGGCCACCCTCGCGGTGACCGCCACCACCGCCCACGCCGCCGACGATCGCTGGGCGATCGTCGACCACGGCGACCAGGTCGAGGTGATCGTCCACGGCGCGATCGCCGCCGGCGCGACCGCCGCGGCGGTCCGCGAGCGGGTCGAGATCCCGGTCGCCTCGATGGCGGTCGACCTCGAGCGCTTCCCCAAGGACGCGACGGTCCGCGAGATCGACATCCGCGGCCACGCGCCGCGGGTGCTCAGCATCAAGCTGCACCTCGACCGCGCGCAGGTGAAGGCGCTCGCGCCGCTGGTGCGGATCACCCAGACCGGCGACGACATGCACGTCCTCATCCCGCGCGCGCTGCCGACGGCGGCAGCGACCACCGCGCCCGCGCCGATGATCGGCCCGATGGGCCCGATCGCGATCGCGCCGATCAACATCGCGCCGCCCGACCTCGGGCCCACCGCGACGGTCGCCGCGGCGCCCGCGAAGCCCGCGATCGACACCGGCCACGCCAGCCTCGCGACCGGCGCGACCGCGCCCGCGCCGGCGGCGAGCGCGACCCAGGTCGCGATCGGACCGTCCCCCGCGCCCGCGGCGCCCGCCGCCGCGCCCCCGCCCGCCGCCCCCGCCGCCCCCGCCGACGCGACCCCGCCGGCGCTCGCGCCGCGCGTCGACTCGTCGCTGCAGCTGCCGACCCTGCCGATCGTCACCGTGCTCGGCGCGGGCGGCCTCGCGCTCGCCGCGCTCCTCCGCCGCCGCAAGAAGAACGCCTCGACCGTGCAGGACCTCGACGTCGTCGCGTCGCGCTCCCTCGGCGGCAAGGCCAAGATCGTGTGGCTCGCCGCCGGCGAGCGCGAGATCGTCGTCTCGGTCACCAACCAGCAGGTCCGCCTGCTGAGCCAGTGGCGCCGCACCCGTGCGACCGGCGCGCCCGAGGCCCGCGCGCTGCCGCCCGGCGAGTCGCGCCGCACGCCGCCGGCGTTCGCGCCGCAGCCGGCCTTCGCCGCGGCGCTGTCCTCGGCCTCGAACGCGATCGCGCTCGACGACGATGACGGCGTCGAGTTCGCGCCGATCACGCCGGTCGCGCCGCCCGCGCCGCCGCCGCGCGCGCCCCGCCCCTCGAGCCCCCCGGTCTCCGGCATCCACAACCAGGCGATGCGAGGCAAGCGGTGAGCGCGCTGGCCGCCTTCGCCGCCGCGATCACCGCGGCGCCCGCCGCGGTGCCGGGGGTGCCCGCGGTCCCGCCGATGGATCCGCACGCGCTGGTCCAGGCCGCGGGCGGCCCGTCGAGCGCGATCGGCCTGATCGCGCTGCTCACGCTCGCGTCGCTCATCCCGGCGCTGGTGCTGTCGTCGACCTGCTTCGTGCGCTTCGTCGTCGTGCTCGGCTTCGTCCGCACCGGCCTCGGCACCCAGGGCGCGCCGCCCAACCAGGTGCTGGTCGGCCTCGCGCTGTTCATGACCGTGTTCATCTCGGCGCCGGTCGCGGCGCAGATGTACCAGCAGGGCGCCAAGCCCTACCTCGCCGGCCAGCTCGACGAGAGCCAGGCGCTCGAGGCCGCCTCCGGCCCGCTGCGCCACTTCCTGCTCCAGCGCACCAGCGACGACGATCTGCGCCTCTTCTACGACGTCTCGAACGCGCCGCGCCCGACCAGCGCCGCCGACGTGCCGCTCCGCATCGCGGTGCCGGCGTTCGTCGTGTCCGAGCTGCGGACCGCGTTCCGCATCGGCCTCGCGGTGCTCCTGCCGTTCCTGGTGATCGACCTGGTCGCGGCCTCGGTCCTGACCGCGCTCGGCATGGTGATGGTGCCGCCGCAGGTCGTGGCGCTGCCGATCAAGCTCCTGGTCTTCGTCGCGATCGACGGCTGGCACCTGGTCGTCGAGTCGCTGCTACGAGGTGCCGCGTGAACTCCGGCGAGCTCCTCGATCTCTGGCGCGAGGCGCTCCTGACCGTCGCCATGGTCTCGGCGCCGTTCCTGATCGCGGCGCTCGTCGTCGGCGTCGCCGTCGGCCTGTTCCAGACCGCGACCCAGCTGCAGGAGAGCGCGCTCGCCTTCGTCCCCAAGATCGCGGCCGCGCTGCTCGTGATGGCGCTCGGCGGCCACCTCTTGCTCGATCGGCTCGCGGGGTACGCGCGGACGGCGATCACCTCGGCTGCGGACACGCATAGTTCTTCGACCGGATCCGCGCCGTGAACACGGCGATCGTCGGACCGTTCCTGGCGGCGCTCGCGCGCGCGTCCGGGCTCGCGTTCACCGCGCCGCTCATCGGCGATCCGACGACGTCCACCCGCGCCCGCCTGGTCTTCGCGATCGCGATCGCCGCCGCGGTCGCCCCGCTCTGGCCCGCCATCTCCATGGACGAGGTCCCCGCGATCGCCGCGCTCGAGCTCGCCACCGGGCTCGCCACCGGCCTGGTCGCGCGCCTCGTGCTCGCCGGCGTCGAGTCCGGCGGCCAGCTCCTCGGCCTCGTGCTCGGCCTCGGCTTCGCGCAGTCGTTCGATCCCCGCGCCGGTGAATCGGCGAGCACCGTCCGCCGGATCGTCGGGGCGCTCGCGGGCCTCGGCTTCCTCGGCGCCGGTGGCCTCGAGGCCGCGGTCAGCGCGGTCGCCGCCGGCCCGGCCGAGCCGCTCGCGCTGGCCTCGCTCCTCCACACCGGTGTCGAGCGCGCCTGCGACGCGATGGCGCGCGGCGTCGGCTTCGCCGGCCCGGTCATCGTCGCCGCGGTCGTCGGCAACGCCGGCATCGCGCTCGCCAATCGCGCCGCCCCCGCGCTCAACGTCTTCGCCGTCGCGTTCGCGGCGCTGCTCATCCTCGGCGGGCTCGTGCTGATCGCGACCGCGCCGTCGACCGCGATGACGATGGCCGCCGCCGGTCGCCAGGCCGCCGACGTGCTCCGCGCGGGAGCCACGCCGTGAGCGAGGGCACGCAGAAACCGACCCCGAAACGCCAGAAAGAGTTCCGCAAGCGCGGCGAGGTCGCGCAGTCGAAGGACCTCACCGCGGTCGCGATGCTGGGCTCGGGCGCGATCGCCGCGGGCCTCTACGCGCATCGCTCCGGGGGCGCGCTCACCGACCTCGCGCGCACCGCCGCCGCGGCCGCCGACGGCAAGGTGTCGTCGGACCTGGCCGGCGCCGCGCTGCACAGCTTCCTCGTCGCCGCCGGCCCGGCGGTGATCGGCGCCGCGGTCGGCGCGACCGTCGCCGGCCTGGCCCAGCTCGGCTGGCCGCCGGTGCTGAAGGCGCCGTCGATCGACCTGTCGCGCCTCATCCCGGGCCAGACCCTGCGCGAGGCCTGGTCGCCGCGCGCCGCCGCGCGCCGCGCCGGCATCGCCGCCGCCAAGATCACCGCGGTCGGGCTGGTCGTCGCGCTGATCGTCCGCAGCGAGGCCAGCCGCGGCCTCGAGGTCGCGACCCCGGGCGCGATCGCCGGCCGCATCTCCGCCGCGCTCGGCCGCGTGACGCTCGCGGCGCTGTTCGCGCTCGCCGCGCTCGCCGCCGGCGACTACCTGCTGGCGCGCCGCCGCTTGCAAGCGAAGATGAAGATGACGCCCGACGAGATCCGCCGCGAGATGCGCGAGTCCGAGGGCGATCCGCAGCTCAAGGGCCGCCGCCGCCGCAAGGCCCGCGAGCTCGCCCGCCGCCGCCTCAAGAGCGAGGTCCAGGCCGCCGACGTCGTCGTCGTCAACCCGACCCACTACGCGGTCGCGCTGCGCTACGACGTCGACAAGGACGCCGCGCCGCGCGTCGTCGCGCGCGGCGCCGACGAGGCCGCCGCGAAGATCCGCGAGTACGCCCGCGAAGCCGGCGTGCCGATCCTGTCGCGCCCGCCGCTGGCGCGCGCGCTCTACAAGGTTCCCGAGGGCAAGACCGTGCCGGCGCCGCTGTTCCGCGGTGTCGCTGAGGTCCTCGCCTATGTCTACCGGTTCCGTCGGACCCGGGCCAAGCGGAGGGCGTCGTGACAACCGCGCGCAAGAGCGACTGGACCATGGCCTTCGGCCTGATCGGCGTGCTGGGCATCCTGCTCGCGCCGCTGCCGCCGCTGCTCTTCGATTTCCTGCTCGGCTGCTCGCTGTTCCTCGGCGCGCTGACCTTCCTGGTCGCGTTCTACGTCGAGCGCGCCACCGACTTCTCGTCGTTCCCGGCGCTGCTCCTGTTAGTCACGCTGTTCCGGCTGGCGCTCAACGTCGCCTCGACCCGCCTCATCCTCGGCCACGGCGGCGACCCCGGCCACCAGGTCGGCGCGGTCATCACCGCGTTCGGCGACTTCGCGATCGGCGGCAACTTCGTCGTCGGCGCGATCATCTTCCTGATCCTCGTGGTCGTGAACTTCGTGGTCATCACGAAGGGCGCCGAGCGCATCTCCGAGGTCGCGGCCCGCTTCACCCTCGACTCGATGCCCGGCAAGCAGATGGCGATCGACGCCGATCTGGGCGCCGGCAACATCACCGAACAGCAGGCGCGCGAGCGCCGCACCGCGATCCAGCGCGAGGCCGACTTCCACGGCGCGATGGACGGCGCCTCGAAGTTCGTCCGCGGCGACGCGATCGCCGGCCTCTTGATCCTCGCGATCAACATCATCGGCGGCATGATCATCGGCGTCGCCCAGCACGGCATGTCCGTGGGCGAGGCCGCGCGCACGTTCACGATGCTGTCGATCGGCGATGGCCTGGTCGCGCAGGTGCCGTCGCTCCTGGTCTCGACCGGCGCGGCGCTGCTCACGACCCGCGGCGACGACCACGACCTCGGCGGCGCGATGAGCGGCCAGCTCTTGTCGCGCCGCCGCCCGCTGATGGCCGCGGCCGCGCTGCTCGGCGCGGTCGGCATGCTGCCAGGTATGCCCCACCTGACCTTCTGGGCGCTGGGTGGGCTCGCCGCCTACGCCGCGACCAAGGCCAAGGGTCCCGCCGCCGCCGCCGCCGCCGCCGAGGCCGCCCGCGCCGCCACCGCGCCAGGCGCCGCCGCGACCAGCGCCAAGCCTGACGATGCCAAGGCCGCCAAGAAGGAGCTCGAGGCCATGCTGCCGGTCGAGCTCCTGGCCATGGAAGTGGGCCTCGACCTGCTCGGCATGGTCGATGCCGCGCGCGGCGGCGAGCTGCTCCGGCGCATCGCCACGCTGCGCAAGCAGCTCGCGGCGGACCTCGGCGTCATCGTGCCGCCGGTGCACATCCGCGACGACCTGCGCCTGCGGCCGGGCGGCTATCGCATCCTCATCAGCGGCGTCGCGATTGCCGAGGCTGAGGTCCACGTCAACCGCCTCCTGGCGATCGATCCGACGGGCACGCAGACCAAGGGCGTCCCGGGCGAGGTGACGACCGAACCTACCTTCGGCCTGCCCGCGAAGTGGATCGGTCCGAGCGAGCGCGGCCGCGCCGAAGCGGCGGGCTGCACCGTCGTGGATGCGGCCGCCGTCATCGCCACCCACATCACCGAATTGCTCCGCCGCCACGCCCACGAACTGCTCGGCCGCAGAGAGGTACAGGAATTGCTGGATGTGGCTGGCAAGCAGGATTCGAAGGTCGTGGAAGAGCTCATCCCCCATCTCATGTCGACTGGCGACGTCATCAAGGTCCTCAAGAACTTGCTGCGCGAGGGCGTGTCGATTCGCGACCTCCGCAGCATCCTCGAGGCCCTCGCGGACCACGCCGGCACCGTCAAGTCCGCCGACGACCTCACCGAGCTGGTGCGGCAGCGGCTGGCGCGCCGGATCACCCGCACCCACCTCGCGAGCGACGGCACGCTGCGCCCGCTGGTGCTCGACCCGCGCGCCGAGGCGCTGTTCCGCGACGGCAAGAACCCGCGCGCCCTGTCGCGCGTGACCGAGGAGCTCGGCGTCCGCGCCCGTGAGCTGACCATGCGCGACGACCCGCCGGTGGTGGTGGTCGCGCCCGACATCCGGCGCGCCGTCGCCGGCGTCGCCGGCCGCCACGTCCCGGGCCTCGCGGTCATCTCGTACCGCGAGGTCGATCCCTCGGTGCCGTTCGTCACCCGCGGCGTCGTCGCCGCCCAGGAGGCCTTGTCATGAAGATCCTCAAGTTCGAAGGCGCCACGATGCGCGAGGCGCTCGGGCGGGTGAAGGCCGAGCTCGGTGACCAGGCCGTCGTCGTCGCCACCCGCCAGATCCGCAAGGGCCTGCTCGGCTCGGCCTACGAGATCAGCGCGGCGATCGACACCGACGACGCGCCGCCGCCCTCGCCGCTGCCGCGCCCGGGTGCGTTCCGCGCCGCGAGCCAGCCGTTGGCGCCCGCGCCCGCGCCGGTCGAGCGCCGCGCGCCGCCGCCCGACGTCGACAAGCTGATCGCGCCGATGCGCGCCGAGCTGCGCTCGCTGCGCGCGATGATCCGCGCCGCCGACAACAACCGCGGCACCACCGAGCTGCGCGGCGAGCTCGCCGGGCTGCGCAAGATGGTCGAGAACCTCGGCCGCACCGCCAAGACCGAGACCGCGGTCACCGAGGTCGCCCGCGCCACCGTGCTCGCCGCACCGTCGACCGCCGCGGTCGTCGCGCTGGTCGGCCCGACCGGCGTCGGCAAGACCACCACCATCGCCAAGATCGCGGCCCGCGCCGCGCTCGTCGACACCCGCCGGGTCGCGCTCATCACCCTCGACAGCTATCGCGTCGGCGGCGTCGACCAGATCCGGACCTTCGCCGAGCTCATCGGCGTCCCGCTCGCGGTCGCGCGCCACCCGGCCGAGCTCGCCGATCACGTCGACACGTTCGCCGAGTACGACCTGATCCTCGTCGACACCGCCGGCCGCAGCCCGCGCGACGCCAGCGCCATCGACGAGCTCGGCCGTGCGCTCGCCGAGGTCGCGCAGCTCGAGGTCCACCTGACCCTCGCCGCGAGCAGCTCGGCCGCCGTCATCGACGACCTGCACGCGCGCTACGCCGCGCTGCGCCCGTCGCGCCTCCTGTTCACCAAGCTCGACGAGACCGACGCGGTCCCCGAGCTGGTGCGCGCGCCCTCCCGGCTCGCGCTGCCCATCACCTGGCTCGCCGTCGGCCAGGCCGTCCCCGAGGATCTCGAGGAGGCCACCGCGCAGCGGCTGACCGAGCTCGCCTCGAACGGCCTGCACCGCGCCGCGGCCGCATGACCCGCTGGCATCTCCCGCCCTCCTCTCGCGCCCACGCCAACCGCCGAACCCACGGATCCAACGTGAACGATCAGGCAGCCACCCTCCGCGTCATCCGCGGCTCGAGCGACACCAGCCCACCGGTCGTGGGTCGCCAGCGCGCGCTGGCGATCACCGGCGGCAAGGGCGGCGTCGGCAAGAGCACGATCGCGGTCAACCTCGCGGTCGCCTACGCCACCGCCGGCGCCCGCACGCTCCTGGTCGACACCGACCTCGGCATGGCCGACCTCAACCTGCTGCTCGGCGTCGCGCCCAACAAGAGCCTGCTCGATGCGCTGCACGGCGCGCCGCTCGACGAGGTCGTCGTCTCGGCGCACGGCATCGACCTGCTGCCGGCGCTCAACGGCAGCTACCTGATGGCCAACCTCGGCTCGAGCGCGCGCCAGCGCATCTTCGATCTCATCGAGTCGCTGGCGACGCGCTTCGACACGCTGGTCCTCGACATCGCCGCCGGCCTCGGCCCCAACCAGATCGGCTTCGCCGCCGCCGCCGAGCCGATCGTCGTCGTCAACCCCGAGCCGCTGTCGATGGCCGACGCCTACGCCTGCCTCAAGGTGCTGCGCACCGAGCAGGACGTCCGCCACGCCTTCGTGATCCCGAACCGCGTGACCTCGACGGCGCAGGCCGCCGAGGTCGTCGGGCGGCTGGCGGCGCTGGTCTCGCGCTTCCTCGATCTCGAGCTCACCACGCTGCCGCCGGTCCCGGCGGACCCGAGCGTGCCCGAGGCCGGCCAGTACGGCGTCCCGCTGATGCTGCACCGCCCCGATGCCCCTGCCGCGCGCGCGATCCGGCAGATCGCACGCGCCCTCGATGCCCACCACGCCCCCGATCGGCGCACTGACGTCGCCCGCCGCTTCTGGCGACGCACCCTGCTCGCGTCCGGACAAGGAGAAACGCCATGAAGGCCTATGCGTCCGCCAACCGGCGATCCAACACCGAGCGCGATCGGCTCATCGCGGAGCACGTCGAGATCGCCCGTCGGATCTCGCTTCGCCTCGCGCGCCGCTGCCCCGACTGGATCGCGCGCGAAGATCTGGTCGCCGCCGGCATGCTCGGCCTCGCCGAGGCCGCCGAGCGCTACGACGAGACCCGGCAGGAGCCGTTCCTGTCGTTCGCCGAGAAGCGCATCCGCGGCGCGGTCCTCGACGAGCTGCGCCGGGGCGACATCATGCCCCGCCGCGTCCGCCAGGCCGCGCGCCGGGTCGGCGCCACGATCGGCGAGCTCGAGCGCAAGCTCGGCCGCCGGCCGGAGGACGAGGAGGTCGCGGCGGCGCTGGGCGTGCCGGTCGAGGAGTACCGCGACGAGCTCGAGCAGCTGGTCCACGTCACGGTCGGCGCGATCGAGGCGGCGGACGAGGCCACGCTCACCAACAACGAGACCTCGCCCGCGCTCCAGGCCGAGCGCCACGAGGTCATGGCCCGGGTCAGGAGCGCGCTCGATCACCTCGACCAGCGCGACGTGCTGATCCTGTCGCTCTACTACAACGACGAGCTGACCTACGCCGAGATCGCCGACGTCCTCGGCGTGACCACCTCGCGGGTGTGCCAGCTCCACGGCCGCGCGATCGCCCGGCTGCGCAGCCACCTCGATCCGCAGAGCCTCGCCGACGGGACCCAGGAGGTCCTCCGCCATGGGTAGCGGCATCTACGCCGCGACCGCCGGCGCGGTTGCGCAGTCGAACGCGCTCGACGTCACCGCCGAGAACATCTCGAACGCCAACACCACCGCGTTCAAGAGCCAGCGGCTGGCGTTTCGCCAGGCGATGGCGGCGGCGCAGTCGCCGGAT
>JAIOQA010000094.1 GCA_021413675.1 Deltaproteobacteria bacterium
GCGCGCCGTGGGGCGTGCCGCCAACGACGTTGGACGAACACGGCAATCAGTTCGGATTGAACTTGCTCGGCGATTATTGGCGCAGGCCCATCCCGCCGGATTATCGCGTAGCACGCGCGACAACATTGGATCGCCTCGCCCGTGATGATCGGGGTCCGCGCGACGACCGGGGCCCGCGTGATGCCGCCCGGGATGACCGTGGCCCGCGCGAGGACCGCGCGCCGCGCGAGGATCGCGTCAGCGCTCGCGACGATCGTGGCCCGCGCGACGACCGTGGCCCGCGTGATGTGGCTCGCGACGATCGCGGCCCCCGTGAGGACCGCGCGCCGCGCGAGGACCGCCCCGCGCGCGACGATCGCGGTCCCCGTGAGGACCGCGCGCCGCGCGAGGATCGCGCCGCTCGTGACGACCGCGGTCCGCGCGAGGATCGCGCGCCCCGCGAGGTTGCACCGGTCGTGGCGGCTGTCGCTGCCGAGCCGGCGCGCGCCGACAAGGGCCGCGGCCGCAAGAACGGCACGCCGGTGGTCACCGCCGAGACCCGCGAGTTCTGGGAGACCTGGGCCGACGAGAAGTCGACCCGCGCCGCGGAGCCCGTGCGCGCCGACGATCGCGACGACGAGGAGCGCCCGGCGCCGCGTCGCTCGACGCGCGATGACCGCCCGGCCCGCACCGAGCGCGATGACCGCCCGGCCCGCACCGACCGCGATCGCGACGATCGCCCGGCTCGCGCCGCGACCGCCGAGGTCGCGGCCGATCCGAGCACGCTGACCCGGCTGTTCGTCAGCCTGGGCAAGCGCGACGGCGTCACCGCCGATGATCTCCGCGCCATCCTGGGCCGCGATCTCGGCGACGACGTGAAGCGCATCGGCTCGGTCGCGCTGCGCGACAGCCATTGCCACGTCCGCGTGCCCGAGGATCTCGCCGAGCGCATCATCGTGAGCGTCCACGGCACGAGCCACAACGGCACCGAGGTCCGGGTCGAGCGCGCGCGCGCCTGATCAGCCCCTGCAACTGACCGAGGCGGCTCTTCACCTGACGGTGAGGAGCCGCCGCGATTTTCGGCGTCCCCACGGGGACGCGAACGGTTCTGCCGGCGCAATTCACTGTCGCGCCGTCGGCGTTTCAGGTCGCCTTGACACCTGAACGCGCGTTCCGTAGGGTTCGGGTCCGATGCCCCGCCCCACCCCGCCTCGGCGCGAGCCCGACTCCATCGTCGTCGAGGGCGCCCGCGAGCACAACCTCCAGGTCGACTACCTCGAGATCCCGAAGCACCAGCTGGTGGTGATCACCGGCCCATCGGGCTCCGGCAAGTCGTCGCTCGCGTTCGACACGCTCTACGCCGAGGGCCAGCGCCGCTACGTCGAGTCGCTCTCCGCCTACGCCCGCCAGTTCCTGGGCCAGATGGAGAAGCCCAAGTACGAGCGCCTGCGCGGCCTGTCGCCGACCATCGCGATCCAGCAGAAGGCCGCGGCCTCGAACCCGCGTTCGACCGTCGGCACGATCACCGAGATCTACGACTACCTGCGCGTGCTCTACGCCCGCGCCGGCGAGCAGCGTTGCTACAACTGCGGCGGCCCGGTGTCGGCGCGCACCGCCGGCCAGATCGTCGACGAGCTCGCCGCGCTGCCCGAGAAGACCCAGGTCACGCTCTACGCGCCCAAGGCCGAGAACCGCAAGGGCGAGTTCAAGGACCTCATCGCGGATGCGCGCAAGGTCGGCTTCGTGCGCGCGCGCATCGACGGCATGGTCGTCCGCCTCGAGGATGTCGATCAGCTCGACAAGCAGAAGAAGCACACGATCGATCTCGTGATCGATCGCGTGTCGATCAACCCGGCCGACAAGGGCCGCCTCACCGACTCGGTCGAGACCGCGCTGCGCGAGGGCAAGGGCAAGCTCTCCGTCGACGTCGCCGGCGAGAAGTCGTCGCGGGTCTACTCCGAGGACAACTCGTGCGCGAAGTGCGGCATCGGCTTCCCCGAGCTGTCGCCGCAGTCGTTCTCGTTCAACTCGCCGCTCGGCATGTGCGTCGAGTGCAACGGCCTCGGCGAGAAGCTCCAGGCCGACCCCGAGCTCGTCATCCCCGATCCGACCAAGAGCATCACCGACGGCGCGGTCGCGGTGTGGGGCGACAGCGTCGCCAAGGACTCGGGCTGGACGACCAACATCGTCAAGGCGCTCGCCAAGTCCTACAAGATCGATCTCGACAAGCCCTGGAACAAGCTCTCGGAGAAGCACCGCGACCTGCTCATGAACGGCGCCGGCGACAAGCGGGTCACCGTCGAGTGGCAGGGCCGCCACGGCTCCGGCGAGTGGGACATGCGGTTCGAGGGCATCTTGAACCAGCTCGAGCGCCGCCACCGCGAGTCGTCATCGGACCGCGCGCGCGCGTACTACGAGGGCTTCTTCCGGGCGATCGCGTGCGCGAGCTGCCATGGCTCGCGCCTGCGGCCGGAGTCGCGCGCGGTGTTCGTCGGCGACAAGGCGATCGTCGACGTCACCGGCATGACCGTGAAGCAGTCGTTCGAGCTGATCGAGGGCCTCAAGCTCACCGGCTCGAAGGCGCAGATCGCCGGCGAGGTGCTCAAGGAGATCCGCAACCGGCTCACGTTCCTGCTCGACGTCGGCCTCGACTACCTGACGCTGAACCGCGCCGCGGGCACGCTGTCGGGCGGCGAGGCCCAGCGCATCCGGCTGGCGTCGCAGCTCGGCTCCGAGCTCTCGGGCGTGCTCTACGTCCTCGACGAGCCGTCGATCGGCCTGCACCAGCGCGACAACGAGCGGCTCATCAAGACGCTGCACCGCCTGCGCGATCTCGGCAACACCGTGCTCGTGGTCGAGCACGACGAGGCCACGATGGAGGCGGCCGACTGGATCGTCGACTTCGGGCCGGGCGCCGGTCGCCACGGCGGCCACGTGATCGCCCAGGGCACGCCCGATCAGGTGCGCGCGGTCGAGGCGTCGATCACCGGCCGGTTCCTCGCGGGCACCGAACAGATCGAGACCCCGACCGCCCGGCGCGAGCCGTCGGGCTGGATCACGCTGACCGGCGCGCGCGAGCACAACCTCAAGAACGTCGACTGCGAGGTGCCGCTGGGCGTGATGGTTGCGGTCACCGGCGTGTCGGGCGCGGGCAAGTCGTCGCTCATCAACGCCACGCTCTACCCCGCGCTCAACAAGATGCTGCACGAGAGCATCGAGCGCGTCGGGCCGTACAAGACCCTCACCGGCCTCGAGCAGATCGACAAGGTCATCGTCATCGACCAGAAGCCGATCGGCCGCACGCCGCGCTCCAACCCGGCGACGTACACCAAGGCGTTCGATCTGATCCGCGAGCTGTACGCGCAGACCGCGATGGCCAAGACCTACGGCTACGGGCCCGGGCGGTTCTCGTTCAACGTCTCGGCCAAGCAAGGCGGCGGGCGCTGCGAGGCCTGCGAGGGCGCGGGCGTGCGCGAGGTCGAGATGCACTTCCTGCCCAACGTGTTCGTCACGTGCGAGGTGTGCCGCGGCAAGCGCTACAACGACGCGACGCTGCGCGTGACCTACAAGGACAAGACGATCTCGCAGATCCTCGACACGCCGATCGACGAGGCGCTCGGCATGTTCGAGCACCACCGGCAGCTCGGCCGGACGATGCAGACGCTGGTCGACGTCGGCCTGGGCTACATCGCGCTCGGCCAGCCGGCGACCACGCTGTCGGGCGGCGAGGCCCAGCGCGTGAAGCTGGCGCGCGAGCTGGCGCGCGTGCAGACCGGCCGCACGCTGTACCTGCTCGACGAGCCGACCACCGGCCTGCACTTCAACGACGTGCGCAAGCTGCTCGAGGTGCTCGGGCGGCTGGTCCAGAGCGGCAATACCGTGCTGGTGATCGAGCACAACCTCGACGTCGTGAAGACCTGCGACTGGGTGATCGATCTCGGCCCCGAAGGCGGCGCCGCCGGCGGCGAGGTGATCGCGGCGGGCACACCCGAGGCGGTCAGCGAGAACCCGCGCAGCTACACCGGCCAGTTCCTGCGGCCGCTGCTCGGGCGCGATCTCGCGCGCACGCGACGCGCGGCCACGAAGCGCGCCGCGGCGCGCTGAGAATCTGTCATCAACTCCTGACCCGCGCGATCGTTGCGGTTGCGCTGCGCGCACACGACGCGCGGCCGTGACGTGCGCCGCATCGCCCGTGTCGTTCGCCATCGTTTTCCGCTGCGCCCCGACCGCGCGCGACGGTAGGGTCGCTCGCATGACGATCCAGCACGCGCTGTACGGCGCGATCTTCGCAGTGGTGGCCGGGTGCGGGGACGCGAAGACCACCCTCGACGCGTCGCCCGACTTCTTCTACGACGCGCGGCCGCCCGATGCCGTCATGTACTGCGATCCGCTCGCGGCCGCCGGGCAGCAGGGATGCGACACCGGCGAGATGTGCGGCTGGATCCGCGTCCAGGACACGCCGACGATCGTCGGGCAGATCGGGTGCGTCCCCGGCGGCACCAAGGCGATCGGCGCGGCCTGCGCGCGCGGTGACACGGGCACGGTGACCGGCTACGACAACTGCGTCCTCGGCGCGGTCTGCGTCGGCGACGGCGCCGCCGCGATCTGCCGCGCGTTCTGCGACCCGGCCGCAGCGACCACGACCTGCGCGAGCAGCGAGACCTGCACGACCGACCCTGGCGTCGGCGGCGACGGCAGCCCCGGCATGCCGATGCTCGGCGCCTGCGCGCCGAACTGACCGGCGGCGCGCGCTGGCGCGACACGCGCGATGTTCGCTCCGCCGACCCGCGGCGCGCGGTACGATCGCAGCGTGCGGGCGATGATCCGGCGCGCGGCGTGGGGCGTGCTCGCGCCTGCGTGGTGACGGTGCTCGCGGCGGACACCCGGTGCGCGTACGCTCGTCGGGTGAGATCAAGGATCGGGTGCGTCGTCGTCGGCGCGGCGGTGGCTGCTGTCGCCGCATGTGGCGAACGCGTGGCGCGGCTCGATTCTGGCCAGCCCGCTCCCTCGGATGCGCCCGCTGGGCCGACCAGCTACTGCGATCCGCTCGCCGCGCGTGGTAACCAGCGATGCCACGCTGGCGAGATGTGCAGCTGGATCCAGATCGCGGCGAGCCCTTCGTTCGCCGGCGCGATCGGCTGTGTCCCCGAGGGCGATCGGCCGATCGGCGCGTCCTGCGTGCACGGCGCGCTCGGGCCCGAGACCGGCTACGACAACTGCGTCCTCGGCGCGGTCTGCGTCGGCGACGGCGCCGCCGCGATCTGCCGCGCGTTCTGCGATCCGGCCGCGGCGACCTCGACCTGCGCGAGCAGCGAGACCTGCACGACCGACCCTGGCGTCGGCGGCGATGGCAGCCCGGGCATGCCGATGCTCGGCGCCTGCGCGCCGACCTGACCGCGCCGCTCAGTAGTCGATCGACACGCCGAGGCCGATGTTCGCGCCGGTCCGGCTCTGCAGCGCCGGGAAATCCGCGTAGTGGTAGTAGAACAGGTCCATCTTGAGCTCGGCCTCGGCGCGCGCGCCGAACTTGAGCATCAGCTTGCCGCCGACGGTCTCGGACCACAGCGGCGACAGCTCGCGATCGATCGTCATGTACTTGAGCGTCGTGGCGTAGTTGCTCTGGTAGAAGCTCGTGCCGTTCTGCTGGTACAGGCGGCTGCGCAGCCGCAGCTCGACGCGCGACGACAGATCGACGAAGTAGCGCAGCCCGAGCGTGTTGCTCGTGATGCCCCAGGTGTCGTGGTACAGGCGGTAGTCGGCCTGCACCGAGCCGTGCTTGCCGACGGCGTGGTTGATCGCGCCGACGATCGCGTGGCGATAGCGCTGGTCCGGATCGGTCTCGGCGACCGTGTACATCGGCGCGTCGGTGACCGCAGCGCGCACCGGCACGAACCGGTACGGGCTGGCCTGGAAGCCGCTCGCGTCGCCGAGCTCGTAGGTCACCTGGGTCGCGGTGCGCGGCGAGATGACCTGGGTCCAGCTGAAGGTCAGCGACTGGACCGTCAGGTCGCGCGAGAAGTTCATGTCGTCGGCGCGCCCGACGCGGTTGAGCGAGAGGTTGTAGCCCGCGCCGATCGTCGTGTTCTTGTCGTCGAAGGTCTTCTCGATCCCGAGCGAGCCGGTGTTCGAGCGGTAGTCGTTCTCGGTCGAGAACGAGTAGCCGACGCGGCCGGTCCAGTCGCCGCTGGTGTGGTTGCCGCCGAGCGAGAGCTGGTGGCGGGTGTCGTGGATCGTCGTCGGCGAGGCCTGCGAGACGATGTCGATCGAGGCCGACGACACGACGTCGGCGACGTAGCCGATCGACGCGCCGGTGTTGGGATCGAGGTCGGCGGTCGCCGAGACCATCGGCGAGACCACCGTGGTGCGATCGCTGTCGGAGTAGACCTGCAGCTTGGACACGAAGCCGGTGTCGGCGTGCGCGGCCGCGGTGGTGACGAGGACGCCGAGCGCGAAGAGCGCCGGCGCCAGGCGGTGCCCGAGGCGGTGATCGATCAGTTGCATCCGCAGCCTCCGCCGGCGCTGCCGTAGCCGCCGCTCGCGCCTTCGCGCGACTCCTGCATGTGGAGATCGAGCTCGTCCTCGCCGGGATCGGGCGCGAACGTCATCTTGCGCTGCGCGAGCGTCTCGCGCTGGCGCGGCCGCACGTGGACGCATCCCTGGGCGAGCAGCGCCGCGGTCACCAGCGCGAGGCCGCGGCGGCGCATGCGCCACGCGGCGAGCGCGACGAGGATCAGCACGAGCGCGCCGCCGTCGGCGTCGCTCGCGCCGCAGCCGCCGACCTGCGCGACCGGCGGGTTCGCGCCGGCCTCGACGATCGGCACCGCTCCCGCGGCGACGTCGTCGTCGTTGACGTCGGTCGGGTAGTCCTCGGTGCCGTCGCCGCCGTTGCCGTCGACCGCGGCGATGTACGCGACCATCGGCCCGTAGCCCGCGTCGGGCGCGGTCCAGCACAGGTCCCACGAGGTCTGGCCGTGGTGCGTGCCCACCATCGTGATCGCGGTGCCATCCTTGAGGACGCGCGAGTCGGGATCCATCCCCGCCGCGCTGCCGCAGCTGCCGTTGGCGCCGAGCGCCGCCAGCTTGCCGAGCGGCCGACCGAGGTTGTCGTCGACCTCGAGCGCGTAGCCGTTGACGTCGCAGCGCACGTACGGATCGACCGCGAAGCCGCAGTCGTCGCCGAGCGCGGTCGCCGCGCCCGCGGCCTTCGCGTCGCGCAGCACGACGCGCAGGTGATAGGTCGTGTTCGCCTTCCAGCCGTCGGAGAACAGCGACGTGGGCTCGGCCTCGAGGCGCAGCCCGACGGTGTGCGACCCGCCGGTGTGGCAGACCGCGCACGTGTGCCCGGTCCAGCGCGGCGCGCCCGTGAACGCGACGCCTCCGGCGCCATCCTCGATCATCGGATCGAGATCGAACTGCTCGCCGGTGGGGAACGCGTGCGCGGTCGCCGGCAGCGCGAGCAGCGCGATGATCGCGACGCGGGTGAAGGCGCTCATGGGCAGCTCCCGGTGCCGGCGAGCCAGCCCTTGATCGCGACGACCCGCGGGTCGTCGGTGCCGCTGAAGATCGCCCCGCCCTTGTGGCCGTAGCCACCGGCGTTGACCGGCAGCGGCTTGCGCACGAGCCAGTTGTCGTCGGGCGCGACGCCGCCGAACGTGAAGCCCGCGGCCGAGAGATAGTTATCGTGGTGCTCGGCGTCGGTCATCGTCTTGATCCGGTCGTCGAGGGTCGGCGCCGGATCGCGCCGCAGCTTGCCCGGCGAGAACACGCGGAGCGCGGCGCTGCGGATGCCGTGGCATCCGGTGTAGCTGCAGTCGCGGACGAGGATCGGCTCGACCTTGCAGCGGAAGACCGGCTCGCTGAGCGTCGCGACGGCATCGGGGGCATCTTCGTTGGCGACCGTGGCGCACGCTCCGAGCGCAGCCAGGGCCACCGCAGCGATCAGGCGCGGGGGCATCGGGGGTGTGCACGCTATGCCACGCACGAGCGCCGATGCGTTCCCAAATCCCTAACGACTCCTGGCCGTTGCGCGTGTACCAAGCTTGCGCAATCGCGTGTCGTCCGTGCGTCGCGATCGCAGCAGCCGGTGTCAGCACCGCTGAGATGCGCGCTGCGATCGATGGGTAGATGATGCCGCGCGATGAGGCGTTCTCCGCGCTTGGCGTCGATCTCCCAGGGCCCCGAAGGCTCGTCGGAAACTCCTTCTGGCGTCGACGAGCAAGGGCTCTCGCGCCGCAGCTTCTGCGCGATGAGTTGCGCGGGCCTCGCGGCCTTCATTGCGAGTTGTACCGATAGCACCGGCGTGATCACGACCGGTCCGCTCGGCGACGAGCCGGATGCGACGCCGGTGCAGCCGGGCGACCCAGACGCGCGCCCGTCGGTCGACGCGCGCATCGGCGCGCCCGATGCCGGCAGCGCGGGACCGGCGTGCACGGGCGGACAGGTCGACTGCGGCGCCGCCTCCGCGATCGCGATCGGAACCCCCAAGCGGATCTCGGGCACGAACGTCTACATCGTGCGCGATGCGGGCGGGCTGTTCGCGGTGTCCTCGAAGTGCACGCACGAGGGCGCGCAGAACAACGTGACCTCGGGTCACTTCCACTGCCCACGCCACAGCGCGAACTTCAACTTCGACGGCTCGATCATCAGCGGGCCGGTGTCGCGCGCGCTGGCGCACTACGCGCTGTGCGTCCTCGCCAACGGCAACGTCGGCGTCGACACGGTCACCACGGTCGCCGCGACGCAGAGGTTGGCGCTGTGATCCTCGCCGGTCTCGCGGTGGTGTTCGTCGGGATCGGTGGCGATGATGCCGCGCGCATCGACCGTCAGGTCGGCGCGCTCCTCCATCGCGACACCGGCGCCGAGCAGGTCAAGGTCAGCGCGGCCGACCGCCGCGCGCTCGCACGTCACACCGGCGAGTCGCGCGCGATCGCGCGCCGCCTGCACGCCGATGGCGTGGTCGCCGGCGAGCTGGTCACCAAGGGCCGCAGCGTGGTGCTGCGCGTCGCCGCGTACGATCGCGACGGCGGCCTGGTCGACCTGCTCGAGCTGCCGCTCGACAGCGCGCAGCTCGGCAAGAACGATCTCGCGATGCTGCGCACGCAGCTCGTGCCGGATCTCGAGGCGCTGGTCGAGGCCGGCGGCTCGGGTGATGATGACGCGCCCGCCCCCGCCCCGGCGAAGCCGCCCGCGCGCCGCGGCAAGCCCTCGGCGCCGCCCGCGGCCGCGCCGCCGCAGGCCGACGACGATGCGCCCGCCGCGGTGAGCGAGGACGCGAGCGACGCGCCCACGAGCGAGGACGCGAGCGAGTCGGCGACCGACGGCGCGAGCGATGGCTCGGCGACCGACGGCGGAGACACCGACAGCGCCTCGGCGACGGACGACGCCTCGCTGAGCGCGGATGCCGACGAGGAAGAGCCGACGCTCCACATGCGCGCGTCGCTGAGCGTGGGCGTCGTCGGCCGGACGTTCACGGCGTCGCCGGCGGTGCCGTCGTACTCGGCGTCCGGGGTCGGCGCGGTCGGCTTCACGGCCGAGGTGCAGCCGACGCCGCGCACCGCGCTGGCGGTGTCGACCGAGCGCACGATCGGCATGCAGACGACGATGGGCGCCGACGCCGCGACGACCGTGGTGTCGCGCTGGTCGGCCACCGCGGCCTACGATCTCCGCCGCGGTCGCGTGGTGGTCGCGCCGGTGCTCGGCCTCGGCCGGCGCAGCTTCGAGATCGAGTCGGCGGATCCCGCCCGGAGCCCGGACGATCACTACGGCTACGTGATCGCGGGCCTGTCGACGGCGGCGGCGATCAAGCCGTGGCTGTCCCTGTCGGCGGGCGCGGCGTTCGAGCCGGTCGTCAAGGGCGCGCAGGCGACGGCGATGCAGTACGGCACCGCGCGCCGCCTGGGCGTCGAGGCGTGGGGCGCGATCGAGGTGCAGCCGCACGATCACGTGTTCGTCCGTGTCGCGTTCGACTATCAGCGGTTCTCCTGGGCGTGGCCGTCCGCCGGCGCGCTCGCGAATGGCGGCGCGGTGGACTCGTACCCGTCCGGCACGCTCGCGGTCGGCGCGACGTACTGACCCGGCAACGGTCCGGACGCACGAAGAGCGACGACGTGGGAGCGTCGTCGCTCTTTTCATGGCGCGGCGCCGTTCAGGCGCGCCCCGTCAGGCCGCGCCGAGCTTGCGCAGGTTCACGGTGACCAGCTTGGATACGCCGGGCTCCTGCATGGTCACGCCGTACAGGTTGTCGGCCGTCTCCATCGTCCGCTTGTTGTGCGTGATGATCACGAACTGCGAGCGGTCGGTCATCTCGCGCACCATCTCGTTGTAGCGATCGACGTTGGCCTCGTCGAGCGGGGCGTCGACCTCGTCGAGGATGCAGAACGGCGACGGCTTGATGAGGAAGATCGCGAAGACCAGCGCGACGGCGGTGAGCGCCTTCTCGCCGCCCGACAGCTGATCGACCGTCGAGTTCTTCTTGCCCGGCGGCTGCGCCATGATCTCGACGCCGGCCTCGAGGACATCGATCTCGCCGCCGCCCGGCGCCGTCGCCAGCGACAGGAACGCCTGGCCGCCGCGGAACAGCCGCGGGAACACTTCCTTGAACTTCGCGTTGACCGCGTGGAACGTGTCCTTGAACAGCTTGCGCGAGGTCTTGTTGATCTTGTCGATCGCCTTGTCGAGCTGATCCACGGCGTGCTCGAGGTCGGCCTTCTGCGCCGACAGGAACTCGAAGCGCTGCGACACCTCGCGGAACTCGTCGATCGCGGTCAGGTTGATGTCCGAGCCCATGCGCTCGATCAGGTTGCGCAGCTCCTGCGCGCGCTCGTCCTCGGTCGCGCCGGCCGGCGACCGCAGGTGGAAGTCGTAGACGACCTTGGCGAGCTCGACCTGGTAGCGCTCGAGGATGGTCTCGGTCACGACCGCGCGCTGGGTCGCGACGTGGTCGAGCTTGATCTCGAGCTGCGAGACCTCGGTCGCGAGGCGCTCGGCGCGGCCGCGCAGATCGCGGACCGCCAGCTCGACCGCGGTCAGCGCGGCGACGCGGTGCTCGTAGCCGGTCCGGCCGCCGTCGAGATCGACGCCCTTCTCGTGGCGCTCGGTGCGGACCGCCGCCAGCTCCTCGGTCAGCGCGCTCGACTCGGCGCGCAGCCTGGCGGCGCGCTCGCTGCCCGAGGCGCCCTCGGCGACCAGGCGCTCGATGCGCTTGCCGAGATCGGCCTCGGTCTGCATGAGGCGCAGCGCGCTGGCCTCGAGCGAGGCGCGCTTCTCGCCGACCTGCGCCGCCTTGACGCGCGCGTCGGTCAGCTGCTGGGCCAGCTCGTCGAGCGCGTCGCGGCCGCCGTTGACGTCCTCGATGAAGCCCAGCTGGTCCTTCTCGAGCCGCGCGATCGTGTCCTCGGCGGCGAGCTTGCGCGCCAGGATCTCGGTGTCCTCGGTGGTGACCACCGCGAGCCGCTCCTCGAGCTCGAGCCGGTCGCGGCTCAGGAGATCGAGGCGCTCTTTCAGGCGCTGGAAGTCCGCGTGCAGCCGGGTCGCGTCCTTCTGGTGGCCCATCAGCGCGAGGTCGCTCTCGTGGGCCTGCGTGCGCAGCCCGGCGATCGCCTTCTCAACCTGCTTGTACTCGGTGCGCGCGGTGTGGAGCTGCGCGCTGGCCTCGGCGAGATCGTGCTCGAGCGAGCCGACGATCTCCTCGAGCTCGCGGATCTCGCGCTTCTGGGCGAGCACGCCGGCGCCCTGCGCCTCGCGCGAACCGCCCGACACCACGCCGGTGTGATCGACGATGTCGCCGTCGAGCGTGACCATCGTCTGGTGCGCGCCGGCGCCCGCGCCGTGCAGCGCGACCGCGCGCGCGATGTTGTCGACCACCACGAAGTCGGCGAGCAGGTGCTGGCCGACTTGCTGGTAGCCGTCGGCGAACTCGACGAGATCGGTCATGCGGCCGAGCACGCCCTCGCCGCCGATCGCGGCGTGGGCCGCGGTCAGCTGGGTGCGATCCTCGACCACCATGCCGCCGCCGCCCGCGTCGGCGCTCCAGCTGGCCGCGCCGACGACATCGCCGTCGCTCGCGCCATGGCTGGGCGTGCGGCACGGCACGAACGCGCTGCGGCCGGACTTGCTCTGCTTGAGGTAGCCGATCGCCTCGACGCCCACGCCGGCGTCGTCGACCAGCACGCCGCCCAGGCGATCGCCGAGCGCCGCCTCGACCGCGACCTCGAGGGTCTCGGGCGCGCGCACGACATCGGCGACCAGGCCGCGGATCTCGCCGCGCCCGCGCGCCGCGAGCTCGGCCGACTGCTGCATCACCGCGCGGGTGCCGCGGGCGAAGCCCTCGTAGCGCTCCTGGATCTCGGTCAGCGACTGCAGGCGCGACCGCCGGCGGTGGGTCTCGGTGCGGAGCGTCTCGACGCGCGCCTCGAGATCGGTGACCTGCTCGCTCAGGAGCTCGCGCCGGGCCTCGAAGCCCTCGGTCTCGCTGCCGAGATCGAGGCGGGTCTGGCGCAGCTCGGCGACCTGCTGGTCGGCGCGCTTGGCCTCGCGCTCGACCTCCTTGGTGCGCTCCGCGACCTGGGCGATCTCGTCGATGATCCGGCCGAGCCGGCGCTCCGACTCCTCGCGGCGGCGAACCAGCGACTCGCGCTGGGCGTCGGCCTTCACGACCTCGGTGCGCGCGGTCGCGAGCTGCGCGCGGGCCTCGTCGAGCCGGCTCTGCGCGTTCTTGAGCATCTGGCGGGCCTCGCCGACCGCGGCCTCGCGGGTCGCGACCTCGCCGGCCTCGCGCGCGACCTCGTCCTCGAGGCCGGCCAGCTCGGCCTCCTCGGTGACCAGCCGGCCCTGCGCGGCCTCGCGCTCGGCGGTCAGCTCGACCACCTCGGCCGCCGACCGCGCGACGCGCTCGTCGAGCTCGATGGCCTCGCGCTCCTGGAAGCTGATCTTGCTCTCGGACAGCCGGATCCGGTTGTCGAGCTCGTAGATCGCCTCGGACAGCGCGGCCAGGCGGCGCTCCTCGACGGCGAGCTCGGCGCGCTCGGCGACCGCGAGCGCGTCCTTGGCCTCGTGCTGCAGGCGCAGGTCGTCGCGCTCCTCCCGCGCCACGCCGACGCGGCCGCCGGCGATGCGATCCTCGTTGGCGAGCTCGAGCAGGCGATGCGACGCCTTCCACAGCTCGATGTCGCGCAGCTCGGCCTTGTAGGTCCGGTAGCGCTCGGCCTTCTGGGCCTGGCGGCGCAGCGTGCCCATGCGCTTGTCGAGCTCGGCGACGATGTCCGAGACGCGCAGCAGGTTCTGCTTGGTCTGCTCGAGCTTGCGCTCGGCCGCCTTCTTCTTGCTCTTGAACTTGGTGATGCCGGCGGCCTCCTCGATGATCGAGCGGCGATCACCGGGGCGGGCGCTGACGATCTGGCCGATGCGGCCCTGCTCAATGATCGCGTAGGCCTTGGTGCCGACGCCGGTGCCGAGGAAGAAGTCGGTCACGTCGCGCAGGCGGCACGGGACCTTGTTGATGAGGTAGTGCGAGCTGCCGTCGCGGTAGAGGCGGCGGGTGATCGTGACCTCGGTGTACCGGGCGAAGTCGACCTTCGGGCCGCGCTCGGCGTCGGCGAGGAACTCGGCGACGTCCTCGGAGGCGGTCGGGATGATCTCGCCGTCGGGGCCGATCGTCGGCTGCAGGGCCGGCGGCGCCGCGCCCAGCGGCTCGATCGACGGCTCGATCGGCGGCTCGACGACCGCGCCGATCGTCCCGAGCTCGTCGAGCGGGCCGACGATGTCCGAGGCGGTGGCGGTCTCGAGGCCCTCCCCGGTCGGCGCCGCGTCGATCACGTCGAGCGCGCGCTCGGCGGCGGCCTCGTCGGAGGCCATCGCCATCTCCAGGGTCTCGTGCGAGAACCCGACGTCGTCGAAGGTCAGCGACACCTCGGCCATGGGGGCCGGGCCGCGGGTCTCCGAGCCCGCGAAGATGACGTCTTCCATCGCCTTGCCGCGGAGGTGCTTGGCGCTCTGCTCGCCCATGCACCACCGGATGGCGTCGACGATGTTCGACTTACCGCAGCCATTGGGGCCCACGACGCCGGTGATCTCGGAGTCGAGATTCACGACCGCGCGATCGCAGAACGACTTGAACCCGATGATTTCGACCCGCTTGATACGCATGAGTTCTCGATGGCTCCGCCCGGTGAGATCCCCGGGATCGCGTGGCAGGGTCGATCCCCCCTCTGACAATCCGGAGTGCTCGCGGCTTGCGGATCACGCGAGAACCGCTTCAGACGCGCGATTGGCAGCGGATCCGCGGTGATGTGCAGTAGCCCCTGGACGGCCGTGCTATCACCATCGGGCATGGCAACCGGGGCCGCGCGCCTGCTCGTGGTGGTCGCGCTCGCGACCGCCGGTCCGGCCGCGGCCGCGCCCCAGGTCGAGATCCACGCGCACACCGACATCCGGCCGCGCCCGATCCACCGCGACTACGACGGCCGCTACGTCGTGGCCGGTCAGCTGGTCGATCGGCTGACCGGCGCCGGGCTGGCCGGCCAGCGCGTGTTCATCACGCTGGGCGGCGGTCGGGCCAGCGCGGTGACCGCCGCCGATGGCGGGTTCGCGGTGCCGGTCGCGGCCGACGGCGGCCGCCAGGATCTGCACGTCGAGTTCCGCGGCTCGTCGGCGCTCGACGCCAGCCAGCTCGCCCAGCCCGACATCGACGTCGACAAGCAGCCGATCGAGCTCAAGCTGGCGATCGCCGACGTCAAGGGCGGCGTCCAGGTCACGCTCACCGCGGCGTCCGGCGCGACCACGCCCAGCGTCCGGATCGCGCTGACCGCCGGCGCCGCGGACGCCGATCCGACGACGCTCGCGGCGGTCGGCACGGCCACGACCGGCGGGCCGGCCGTGGTCATCACCCGCGCCCAGGCCGGCGGCGCGGGTCGCCGCCGGATCCACGCCGCGTTCGCCGGCGATGACGTGTATGGCCCCGCGGTCGCCGACGCGACGATCGAGCTGGCGACCGCGACCACGACGACCCTCGCCGCCGACGACGATACCCCCGCCTACGAGGACGACGTCTACCTCTCCGGCTCGGTCGTCGACGAGGACGGCCACGGCGTGGCGCTGGCCACGGTCGGGATCCGCGCCGGCGATCGCCGGGTCGGCACCGCCCAGACCGACGTCGCCGGCCGCTTCCAGGTGCGGTTCGAGGCCGAGGTGCTCGGCGTCGGGCGCTGGGGCCTCGAGGCGGTGGTCGAGACCGCGACCGGCTGGCTCAAGCCGAGCCGCTCCGCGCCGGTCCTCATCAATGTGCCCGCGCCGGCGCCCGCGCCGGTCGCGTACACGCTGATCGCGTTCGTCGCGACCGCGTTCGTCGCGCTCGGGTTCTGGCTCGGCCGCAACCCGGCGTGGATCGCCGCGCTGCTCCGCCGCAAGCCGCGGCCCGCTGCGCCGGGCGCGGCCCCCAGCCCGCACGCCGACGCCCCGCCGACCAGCGGCCTGGTGCTGTCGCGCCCGAGCCTGGTCTCGACGCTGCGCCGGCCCCACGATCACGGCTTCTCGGGCGCGGTCCGCGACTCGGTCCGGGCCCGGCCGATCGCCGGCGCGATCATCGAGCTCGCGCTCGGCACCGAGGTGCGCACCGCGATCGCCGATGGCGCGGGCGGCTTCGCGTTCGAGGACCTCGGCGCCGGCGAGTGGCGGGTCACGGTGACCGCGCCCGGCCACATCAGCGAGCGCTTCGCGACGACGATCCCGCACCGCGGCGAGCTGCGCGACGCCCGCGTCGACCTCGTGCCGGTGCGCGAGCAGGTGTTCGCGCTCTACCGCCGGGCGGCGCTCCCGCTGCTCCCGACCCCGGGCCTGTGGGGCATCTGGTCGCCGCGCCAGGTCGTCGACCACGTGCGCCGCCGGCGCCCGCACCAGGCCCTGGCCGAGCTGACCGATTTCGTCGAGGAGGCCTACTTCTCGGCGCGCGCGCCCGAGGAGGCGATCCTGGTCGACGCCGAGGCCCGGGTCGCCGCCGCGGTCCGCGAACAGCGCCCGAACTAGCCGTTCCCGCCTGCCGATCGCCAGTTGCCGCGCGTTCATGCGTTCGCGCGCTGGCGTGCAGCGACCCGCTCCGCGGTATAACGCCCGGCCATGGAGATGCAGCTCCTCAAGCTCGGCGTCGCGGTCGTCGGCGTCGCGCTCGTCATCCTTCTCTTGCGGCGCGCCTCGGCCAAGAGCCGGGCCAACGCGTCGGCGCAGGCCCGCCTCGGCCTCGTCGAGGAAGAGCCCGTCGGGCGGCCGCGCCGCCCCCGCCCCGATCGCAAGCCCGCGCGGCCGGTGAAGGTGGAGGGCCGCGAGGGTCGCGAGTCCGCGGCCGCCGCCCTCGCCCGCCGTCGCCGCGAGGCTGCCGAGGACGACGACGAAGAAGAGGACGAGGACAGCGACATCGCGGCCGCGGCCGACGACGACGACGAGCTGACCAGCGACGCCGGCGCCCGCGCCGCGTTCAAGACCGGCCTCGCCAAGACCCGCGGCGGGTTCGTCGCCAAGCTCGGCAAGATCTTCGGCAAGAAGAAGATCGACTCCGATCTCCTCGGCGAGCTCGAGGAGGTCCTGTTCACCGCCGACATCGGGCCACGCGCCGCCGACCGCATCTTCCACGCGGTCAAGGGCGGCCTCACCAAGGACCAGCTCGAGGACCCGAAGGCGGTCTGGCGCAAGATCCGCGACACCTCCGCCGAGATCCTCAGCGTCGACGCCAAGCCGTTCGACTGGGCCCGCAAGAAGCCGCTCGTCATGCTCGTGCTCGGCGTCAACGGCGTCGGCAAGACCACGACGATCGGCAAGCTCGCCGCGCTGCTCGCCCGCGATGGCAAGAAGGTCATCCTCGCCGCCGGCGATACGTTCCGCGCCGCGGCGACCGAGCAGCTCGAGGAGTGGGGCAAGCGCGCCAGCGTGCCGGTCGTGAAGGGGAAGGCCGGCGGCGATCCGTCCTCGGTCATCTTCGATGCGATCAAGCGCGGCGTGGACGAAGGCGCCGACGTCATCATCTGCGACACCGCCGGCCGCCTGCAGACCAACGCCGGCCTGATGGACGAGCTCAAGAAGATCCGCCGCGTCATGGACAAGGCCTGCCCGGGATCGCCCCACGAGACGTGGATGGTCCTGGACTCGACCACCGGCCAGAACGCGATCTCGCAGGCGAAGATCTTCAAGTCGGACATGGAGATCACCGGCATCGTCCTGACCAAGCTCGACGGCTCGGCCAAGGGCGGTGTCATCCTCGGGATCTGCGACGAGCTGAAGGTGCCGGTGCGCTACATCGGCGTCGGCGAGCAGATCGACGATCTGCGCCCGTTCGATGCGCGCGCCTTCGTGGACGCGCTGTACGAGGACGCCGGCGAGGCGACCAGCTGACCGATTCTGTCCGATCGCTCCGGGCGGCGCGGGCTCCTTTCATCCGCTCTCAACAGCGCCCCCTGCCCTTGATGATTGAAAAATCCGCGTGTTATAGTGCGCCAACCTTGGGGAACAGGGGATAAGCCCGCGAAATCGAAGAGGATTTCAGGACTCCCGAAATTTCCCGCAAAAAGGTTCTGGTCACGGCACTCACAGGGAGAGGCCCTCCGCATGCCACGCACCCTTTGGAAAATCTCGTTGATCGGTCTCGCCTGCGCCGTTGGCGCAGGCACCGCGATGGCCAAGCCGAAGGCCGGGGCCGGTGGCGCGAAGCCAGGCAGCGGAAGTGCGGCTCCCGCCCCCGCGCCCGGTGACGACGGCGGCGAGATCGAGATGGGCGACGACGCCGGCTCGGGATCGGGCTCCGGCTCGGCCTCTGGCGAGGGCGAGATCGACATGGGCGCCGAGGACACGCCGAAGGAAGGCGACCTGAACGCCGACCTCGCGGCCGACGGCGGCGATGGCACCGACAAGCCGGTCAAGGGCGACGCCCCGGCACCGAAGCTCGGTGACTACCAGCTGTCCTGGCGCGACATCGTCACGGTCATCCGCAAGCCGTTCCTCAAGCTCAAGCGCACCGAGCTGAGGGCGATGGCCGGCACGACCATGAACGACAACATCGTCCGCCACTACGCGTTCGGCGGCGAGCTCTCGTACTACCTCACCGACGTCCTCGCGATCGGACTCGAGGGGCAGTACTACCAGCACCAGTTCCGCGAGCCGTTCGACCTGGTCGCCCGGCAGGCCCGCCGCCTGCCGACGGTGAACCAGTACAACTTCTCGGGAGCGCTCAACTTCCACTACGTGCCGGTCTACGGCAAGTTCGCGGTCCTCGATAAGAAGATCGTGACCTGGGAGGTCGCGTTCACCGCCGGCATCGGCGCGCTCCAGTCGGAGGTCGTGCCGCGCGACAAGCGGTTCGGCGCCTTCAAGAGCATCCTCATCAGCCCGAACGTCGGCGCTGACATGCGGTTCTTCCTCTTCAAGTCGCTGACGATCAACGCGGGCATCCGCGACTACATCTTCGTCGACAAGTTCGAGCCGGTGAACCGGAGCGAGTCGATGTACCCGACGGCGGACGAGGCCAAGGCCCACGCCGACACGTCGCTCATCAACAACGTCATGTTCCAGCTGTCTGTCAGCCTTTGGCTACCGACGACGTTCGAGTACCACACCTTCCGCTGAGCCGACCGGAGCCCCCCATGAACAAGCACCTCATCACGACGCTCTCGGTCGGTCTGGCGCTGCAGTTCGCGGTATCCGCGACGCCCGCCTTCGCCGACGACAACGCCGAGCCGCCAGCGGCGGCGCCGGCGCGCAAGCCCAACAAGCTGGATGGCCAGCCCGCCGTCCGCAACCGCCTGCTGCTCGTCAAGGGTCGCGCCGAGCTGACCCCGCTGTTCGAGTCGACGATCAACGCCGACTTCCGCCACATCGTGGGCGGCGGCGCGAAGCTCGAGTACCACTTCTCCGACATGTTCTCGGTCGGCGTGGTCGGCGTGTTCAGCACGTCGATCGACACCGGGCTGGTCAAGAAGATCGTCCCGACGCTGCCGATGGATCACGATCCGACGAAGCCGCGCGAGCCGACGCGGACCGAGTTCACGCAGCACCTCAACAGCATGCCGATCCACGGCGCGGCCTACGTGAGCCTCACGCCGTGGTACGGCAAGCTCGCCGCGTTCTCGAAGGCGTTCGTCAACTTCGACTTCTACTTCCAGGCCGGCGTCTCGTTCGCCCAGCTGAAGTCGAGCTGCGACGCGAGCATCTGCTCGGACCAGCACCCCGGCGAGACCACCACCAACGCCGCGGGCGACCCGGTTCCGCCCGATGACAACCCGAACAACGACGCGCCGCTCAACAACGGCGCCCGCGTCGGCCTCTACCTGGCCGGCGGCATCCACGTCTTCCTGAAGGACTTCATCGCCCTGGATCTCGGCGTCCGCGACTACGCGTTCTCCGACAACCCCTCGGGCGCGGACTTCAACGCGGACCTGGCGGTGAAGAAGGAAGACAGCCGCTTCCTGAGCCACCTGTTCGTCGGGTTCGGCGTGTCGATCATGCTGCCCGCGAAGGCCAAGCGCACCCGCTAGCCCTCGCTGCGAGACGGGCCGCTCGGGGCCCGCAACGCCTCGGCTCCGGCCGGGGCGTTGGCGTTTTCGGCGCCGAGCGCCCATCAAACGATCGGTTCCGGAACCGCGACAACGTTGGCAGGCTTCACGGATGTGCCAACATGGTTGGCGGAGGCACGATGCTATCCCTTCGACATCACACGCGCCGATCGGGATCGGGTCTTGCTGTAGCCTCGAGCGTGGTCAGAGGTCTCGGCATCGCGCTCGCGTTCGCGCTCGTCACCGGGTGTGTCACGCCATCGATCCCGATCCCTCCGCCCGACCCGGACAAGATGACGTTCCTGTTCGACGTCGGAACGGGTGACGTGACGTTCTCGTACACCGCGTCCGCCAACTTCGGCGGCGCGACGGTCTACGTCTTCGATCGCGCGACGGGCAAGGGCGTGATCGACACCGCCCGCAACGACGGCAGCGTCGGCCCGACCCCGCCGTTCGCGGCCAGCGCCGGCGACCAGGTGGACATCACGTTCCAGCTCGGCGACCAGGCCGCCTCGCTGTGCGTGCTGATCCGCGAGGGCACGCCCTCGAGCTTCTGCCCGTGACCGCGTAGCCGCGCTCGCGCGCGAACTCGAGTTGCGCGCGCCGCGGACGGCCGCGGCGCGATCGTGTGGCTAGCGGTGGTAGCGCGCGCCGAGCGTCGGATGCAGCTCGACCGCGTGGCCGTCGCGGACCACGTCGATCGTCGGCTGGTCACCGACCTCCGACGAGCGCACATCCGTGTAGAAGTCGCTCATCGACAGCACCGGGCGCCCGTCGTAGCGCACGACCACGTCGCCGACCTCGAAGCCAGCGCGCGCCGCGGGCGTGTTGCAGATCACCCGATCGATCGCGGCGCCCTGGGTGAGCCCGTCGAGCTGCCCGCGGGCGTCGCGGAAGCGCACGCCGAGCCAGGGCACATCGGCGCCCGCCGGCACCAGCTCGACCGAGCGCTGCTCGAGCACGACCGTGCGCGAGGCCTCGCTCGCCGCCTGCATCGCCGCCGTCGACAGGCCGAAGCCCACCGCGACGCCGGCCAGTGAACACATCGCGACCATCGTGCCCAGCCGACGACGATCGTCGCTCGGGAGGATCGCCTCGCGCCGCAGCGCGGTGGGCGGGGACGTCGTCATGGCCACCGTCGTCCCGGATTCGTGCTCGTCACGCTCGCTCTCGACGGACATTGAATACCTCGCTTCTGGGAGCCGTAACCAAGTATATGGGCAGGTCCATTCCCCGCTGCAAGCACTGTCCGCAGTCGCGGTGCAGACCGCGTGGTACGGTGCACGCGAAGCGGTGACCTGGTGGCGAAAACTCCTGCGCTGGCTGGCCGTGATCGGGCTCGTGCTGGCCTTGATCGCTGGCACCGCCGTGTTTCTGGCGCGCCATTTCTTCGAGGGTGAAGGCTTTGGCACGTGGGTCGCGGACTCGCTGAACGCGAAGATCCGGGGCCGCATCGCGATCGGATCGATCGAGTGGCCCGCCAGCGAGATCCCGACGCTGGCTACAGGTGGGTGGGTGCCGGTGACGATGCGAGGTGTGGACATCTGGGACAGCAAGGCGCCCGACGCGCGCCACCTGCTGCACGCCAACGTCATCACCGGCGAGATCGACGCGCACGCGCTGTTCTTCCGGTCGACCTTCGCGTTCCGCCACGTGGTCGTGAACGGCGGCGAGCTGCTGCTCCAGCAGGTCGACGAGCCCTACCCGCTCCACGCCTACGACAAGAGCGTCGTGAGCCTGCTGGCCGCGTTCTACCCGATCCGCAAGCCGGCGTTCGGCAACGGCATCACCGTGTCGGAGTCGTCGATCTTCGACATCCGCGACTTCGAGATCCGCGACGTCGACGTGACGATGCTGATGGGCAACTACCCGGCGCCCACGCCGCGCGACGTCGACCACGACGGCAAGCCCGATCCGTACGCGTACACGTTTCGCGCTGACCTCCAGCGGGTGACCGCCCGCGGCTTCCTCTACATGGACGCCTCGGACTCGCTGGTGCCCAAGTTCTACTTCGCGCTCAGCGATCCGCTGGCCACGCCGTGGGCCCGGCTGCGGGCGAAGGCGCCGGGCGGCAAGCCGCGCCCGGGCCTGATCGCGTCCAGCGCGACGCTCCGGATCTTCGACGGCGACTACGATCCCTCGTACATCATCCCGCTCGACCGCTTCCAGCTCGACCGCCTGGCCCAGCTGCCGCGCAAGTGGCCGCGCGACAGCCTGGCCAACTCGCTCGAGATCGCCGCGACCGCGCACACCCCCGAGGGCGCCGACATCAGCCTGCGCGGCGACATCCAGGACTACTGGGATCGGCCGTTCGACGGCACCTGGGCGCTCGCCGCCGACGCGAAGAACCTCGGCCGCACGCTGCACAACGACTTCTCGCTGGTGTTCCGCGAGGACGCCGCCGACGTCACTGGCCACTTCGAGCTGCGCGGCCCGTACCTCGCGCTGCCCAAGATCAGCTTCGCGCTCAAGAACCTCAAGGTCGACCTGCCGATCGGCGTGAAGCCCCTCCCGCTCGCGATCGACAGCATCGAGGGCGTGATGGACAACGTCAACGAGCAGATGACGATCGAGAAGACCGTCGCGCGCGGCGCCGGCGGCGAGGTCGAGATGGCGGGCACGATGCAGCTGAGCCCGCTGCAGCTGCAGGGCAGCATGGTCGTGACCAAGCCGCTCGATCTCGGGCCGTACCTGCCCGACACCGTCCGCCAGACGATCGGCGATCGGCTCTCGGGGCGGGTCTACGTCACCGGCGACATCGCCGAGGTGCTGCAGTTCAAGGATCTGCAGCTCGCGCTGGGCCGCGCGCGCTTCACCCGCGGCGCGATCACCGCCGAGCACTACTTCGACAAGATCAACTTCGCCGGCGTGCGGGTCGACGCCGACGCGACCACCGCCACCGTCGACGGTCTGGTCAACACCTCGAAGGAGATCGACGGCACCGCGCTCGATCTGCGCGTGACCGCCGACAGCCCCGACCTCGCGCACTGGCTGACCCGGCTCGGCGTGCCGGCGGTGGCGCGCTCGGGCGGCGGCTCGATCACGATCAAGAGCGACGGCAAGGCGCCGGTCGTCGCCGGGCGGGTCCACGCCCGCGGCGTGCCCGTCATCGACGACCTCGCCGCCGATCTCGCGCTCACCGGCGACGCGATCGCGATCGCCTCGATGAGCTCGCACACGCTCGGCGCGCTGCAGGGCAGCGGCAAGGTGCTGCTCGACGGCACGCCGCGCCTCGACGGCTTCCGGCTGTCGGGCGCGCACCTCGACGCCGCGCGACTCGGGACCGGCGGGCTGGTCAGTGGATCGATCAACGCGATCGAGCTGCGCGCCTCGGGCCCGCTCGAGGCCTCGCGGATCCGGCTGACTGGCTCGATCGACGCCGACGGCCTGTCGATCGCGGGCGAGCCCTGGGGCCACGTCGCGATGTGCATCAACGACGATCAGCGCACCCACCGCGACGTGTGTCGCCGGGCTCAGCCCTCGGCCCCGCCCGCCGACGATCCCTACGGCGCCCAGCGCCGCGAGGTCGCGCAGGCCTGCGCCGCGACCCAGAGCCGCGGCGGCCTGTGCGTGACCGGGCACGCCGATCGCGCCGCCGGCGGCGCGATCGATCTGACGACCGTCATCGGCGGCGGCGACGCGCTGCGCGGCGCGATCGACGTGACCGACCTGCCGTTCGCCGCGTTCCTGCGCGATCGCTCGCAGGCCGGCGGCCAGGCGACCTCGCACCTGTTCCTCGGCGGCACGACCCGGCTGCCGACCGTCGAGGGCGCGGTCCACCTGGCGCGCACGTGGGTGCTGTCGGCGTTCCTCGGCGACGCCGACATCACCGCGGTCCCCGCCGGGCCGGGCGAGGTCGCGTTCAGCGGCTCGGTGCTGCAGGGCCGCGTCAACCTGCGCGCGACCGTCGGCACCGCGCCGCCCTACCCCGCGACCTTCACGATCGACCTGCGCCGGGTCGATCTCGATCCGTTCGTCGACATCGCGAAGCTCGCCGGGCTCGCGCAGCCGGTGCGGGCGTGGGCCTCGGGCCAGATCACCGTCACCACCCAGCTCGGGCCGACCAGCGGGCCACCGCCGCTCGACGCCGTCGTCGCGCTGTCGGAGCTCGCGATCACCCTCGAGGGCACCGATCCCGATGGCCGGCCGTCGCCGCTGACCGTGACCGCGACCTCGCCGGTGCGCCTGCGCTACCACGACGGCGGCGTCGAGCTGGCGTGCGTCGACTCGCAGCCCGGCGCGGCCGCCCACGTCACGCCGTGCGCTGCCACGCTCGCGACCCCTGCCGGCGCGATCACCGTCACCGGCAGCGCGAGCCCCGATCGGCTCGCGTTCCGGGCCAAGGGCACGCTGGACATGTCGCTCCTCCGCCCGCTCCTGTCGGCGTACGTCGAGGAGTCGGGCGGCACCGCCGACCTCGACGTCACGATCGGCGGCACGCCGCGCAAGCCGATCGTCGACGCGACCCTCGCGCTCAACGACGTCTGGTTCCGGCCGCCGCGCCAGGACACGATCGTGCGGATGCCGGGCGGCAAGATCGGCCTCAAGGCCAACAACGACCTCGGCTTCACCGGCACGACCCTGCAGGTCACCGATACGTACTCGGGCGAGGTCTCGACGCTCGAGCTGCGCGGCACGATCAAGCTCGCCGACTTCAAGCCCGTCACCTGGGGCCTCCAGCTCGACGGCGAGCTGCCGGCGAAGCTGCTGGTCGCGCTGGCGCCCGAGTCGTTCTCGCAGGCCTCCGGCGTCGCGACCATCGGGCTGGCGCTGCGCGGCGCGGGCTCGTCGCCGCCGATCGACGGCTCGCTCACGTTCGACGATCACCGGCCGTTCACGCTGGTGCCGCGCGGCGTGCACCGCGAGCTCATCTTCAACACCGGCTCGGTGAACCTCGTCGATCACCTCGACGGTGACATCAGCGGCGATCCGTGCGACCCGCCGGCCGGCGACGAGTCGACCCAGGTCGGGAGCCGCCGGCGCTACCGCGTCGATCTCTGCGACGTCGGCGGCTCGATCGACGACGAGGGCCGGCTGCGCGGCATCCGCGGCACGCTCGAGATCGCCGACGGCGCGCTCACCGGCGGCGACGTCACGCTGCGCGCCGAGGCGCTGCCGTTCCGCATCCCGCACGTGCTCGATCTCGTGGTCAACGCCGACTCGCCCGACCAGCCGCTGCACCTCGCCTCCGACGAGCTCACCGGCACGTGGACCTTGACCGGCGCGGTCGAGGTCGTGAGCGGCAGCTACACCCAGGGCCTCGATCTCGGCGAGCTGGTCATCCGCCCGACCCAGGCCAAGAGCGCGCCGTCGAAGCCGTTCTGGGAGGAGTACCCCGCGATCGGCGCGACCGCGCTCGACCTCAGCCTCGACGTGCGCCGGTTCGCGGTCGACAACAACCTCGCCACCGTCGACATGGCCGGGCAGCTGACGATCTCGGGCACGCCGCGCGATCCGCGCCTCGAGGGCGTGATCCAGGTCGGCCGCGGCAACTTCCGCCTGCCCGGCAGCCGCGCGCAGTTCACCGACACCACCGGCTCGGTGGCGTTCTCGAAGCAATCGCCGGCGTCGGTGCCGAGCCTCGCGATCACGAGCGAGGCGCGCTATCGCGATCCCAGCGGCCAGGACCACCTGATCACGCTGACGATCGAGGGCCCGCTCTCGCAGCTCAACTGGAACCTTTCGACCTCGAGCGGGCTCAACAAGGGCCAGACCATCACGCTCATCTTCTCGGGCCGCACGCCCGAGCAGTTCCGCCGCCAGCTCGGCAACGACACCGTCGCGGGCGATCCCAGCCACATCGATCCGACGACCAACCCCAACGACAGCTACGCCGACCAGATCATCAAGGACGTCGCCGCGGACTTCATCTCGCTCCTGGTCGAGGACTCGCTCAAGGACGTCTCCAAGCTCGACGTCGCCCGCCTCGAGATCGGCACCGGCTCGATCGGGTTCCACGCCGAGAAGAAGCTGCTCGACAACCTGACCCTGTTCGGCGACATCGAGCAGACCATCCGCGGCCGCACGATCTACGTGCGCGGCGAGTACAAGACCCCGGTGAAGCTGATCCTCCAGGGCGGCTGGCTCAACAAGAGCTTCGATGACGCGGCCGAGGAGGACATCTCGGATCCCGAGGTCAAGTTGGTGTATCGGTTGTTCATCCCGTGAGAACGCTCTGCGCCATCGGGCTGTGCGTCGCGCTGGCGACGACGGT
>JAIOQA010000095.1 GCA_021413675.1 Deltaproteobacteria bacterium
CGAGCACCCGCCGCCGCGCCGCGACCTCGCTGGTCGCGCCGAGCACCGTCAATAGCGCCGCCGTGCCGTCGGGCCGGCGCGCCAGCTCGTGCGCCGCGGTCGCGCCCTCGGCGCCGCCCTTCGCGACCGCCGCGGCGAGCGCCGCCGCCGCGCCGCCCTTCGTCACGTCGATCGCGCCGAGCACCGCGAGGTCACCGATCATCGTCTCGCCGCCACCCGCCGGGGCGCCGACGCCGCGGTGCACGCCCGCGATGATCACCGTCACGCACCCGCCGTGCATCGGCGGCAGCGCGGCCCACAGCGGCTGATCGCCGCGGACCTCGGGCACGTCGATCCACACCGCATCCTTGCCCGCGACCACCGCGAGCCGCGCGATGCGGTTCTTGCCGCGGGTCTTCGGATCGGTCGCGCTGCCCGGCGCGATCCGCAGCGCCACCGCCGGCGCGTCCAGCGCCGCGCGGAACGTGAAGAACTCGCCGCGGCCATCGCCGCCGCGATCCTCGCGCCACGCCGTGGCCGGGTCGCCGTCGTCGAGCGCGCGCGGCGCCGTCAGCTCGCTGGCGTCGGTCGTGCCCGTCATGCTCGACGCCGCGGTCGCGTGCCACACCGCCGAGCGCGCGGGACCGTCGCCGGGCGCGGTCGTCGTCGCGGTGACCACCGGCGCGCGCTCGTCGACGGCGATCGCCGGCAGGATCGCGCGAAATCCCGCGCCGTCCCAGCCCTCGGCGAACAGCCGCGCCGGCGCGCCATCGCAGCGCTCGATGCCGGCGCGCCGCTGCGAGCGCACCACGCCGGCCGGCGTGGCCTCGACCGCGATCGCGTAGTCGCCGTCGGCGCCGACCGGCCCGATCGGCCCGCGCCACGCGACCCCCGGCGCCGCGCCGCGCCAGCTCACGATCACGGCCTCGCGCCCGCCGGCGACCAGCACGTCGGCGACCACCGCGCGGCCCGCGCCGGCGATCGACGCGATCGTCCCGCCGAGCGCGACCCGGCTGGTGCCGTGCGCGGTCGTGATCGTCAGCGCCTCGCCGGTGATCGCGATCCGGTCGATCGCGCCGTCGCCGTCGAGATCGATCGCGGGCGCGGGCGCGGGCGCGGGCGCAGGCACAGGCGCGCCCGCACGCGCGGGCCCGGCGACCAGCGCGGCGAACGACAGGGCAAGGGCAGGGCGACGCATGCGCGCAGCATACGTCCCTCGCCGGCGATCTGAGCAAGCCGCGTCGCGAGGTGGCGTCGCGCGGCGATTTCGGCTACCGATCACCGCCCCGTGGACCAGCGCCGTGACTATCACTTCGACCTCCCGCCCGCGCAGATCGCGCAGGTGCCGGCGGATCGGCGCGACGCGTCCCGGCTGCTGATCGTCGGCGACACGCTCGCCGACCGGCAGTTCCCCGACTTGCTCGAGGCGCTGCCGCCCGATCCGGTGGTGATCGTCAACGACGCGCGCGTCATCCCGGCCCGGGTCATGTCCCACAAGGACAGCGGCGGGCGCGTCGAGTTGCTGTTCGTCGAGCCGACCGCGGATCCGTCGGTCTGGCGCTGCCTGGCCCGGGCCCGCCGGCCGCTGCGCAAGGGCCAGATCCTGCGCACCGCCGCCGGCGATCTCGAGCTGGCCAGCGATCGCGAGCCGGTCACCGGCACGATCGACGTCCGGGTCCCCGGCGACGTCTTCGCGTTCCTCGATCAGATCGGCGAGCTGCCGCTACCGCCGTACATCAATCGCGACGCGGCGACCGATCCCGCCACGACGATCGCGGATCGCGAGCGCTACCAGACGGTCTACGCGCGCGTGCCCGGCGCGGTCGCCGCGCCGACCGCCGGCCTCCACCTCACGCCGGCGCTGCTCGACGCGATCCGCGCCCGCGGCGGCACGATCGCGAGCGTGACCCTGCACGTCGGCCTCGGCACGTTCGCGCCGATGCGCGCCGATCGGATCGCCGATCACGTCATGCACGAGGAGCGCTTCGACATCCCGGCCGAGACCGCGGCGCTGGTCGCGAGCGGCCGGCCGATCGTCGCGATCGGCACGACCGTGGTCCGCGCCCTCGAGTCCGCCGCGCTGGGCGATCACCGGGTCGCGACCGGCCCGGGCGCGACCCGGCTGTTCGTCCACCCGCACTCGGGCCACCGCTTCCAGGTCGTCGACCACCTGGTCACCAACTTCCACCTGCCCGAGTCGACGCTGCTCATGCTGGTCTGCGCGTTCGCGGGCACCGAGCGGATCTTCGCGGCCTATCGCCACGCGGTCGCCGCGGGCTACCGCTTTTTCAGCTACGGCGACGCGATGTTCGTGCGCCGCGAGGCCCCATGATCCATCCGCTGCCCACGCCCGGCTTCGCGTTCGAGCTCCTGGCCACGCTCGGCAACGCCCGCGCCGGCATCCTGCACACGCCGCACGGCCCGATCCCGACCCCGGTGTTCATGCCGGTCGGCACCCAGGGCACGGTCAAGGCGATGACGCCCGACGAGCTGCGCGCCCCGCCGCTCGACGCCCGCATCATCCTCGGCAACACCTACCACCTGTACCTGCGGCCCGGCATGGAGGTCGTGCGCGCCTGTGGCGGCCTCCACGCGATGGCCGGCTGGGATCGCGCGATCCTGACCGACTCGGGCGGCTTCCAGGTGTTCTCGCTGGCCAAGCTGCGCGACATCGACGACGACGGCGTCACGTTCCGCAGCCACATCGACGGCTCCAAGCACCGCCTCACGCCCGAGATCTCGATGCAGATCCAGGCGACCCTCGGCTCCGACATCGCGATGGCCTTCGATCAGTGCCCGCCGGCCGATGGCGCGCCCGAGGTGATCGACGCCGCGATGCGCCGCACGACCGCCTGGGCCCACCGCTGCCTGGCCGCGCCGCGGGCCCCGGGCCAGGCATTGTTCGGCATCGTCCAGGGCGCCATCGACCTCGACCGGCGCCACGCCCACCTCGCCGAGCTGGCGCCGCTGCCGTTCGATGGCATCGCGATCGGCGGCCTGTCCGTGGGCGAGGCGATCGCGGACATGTACCGGATTCTCGACGGATTCGCCCACACGCTCCCGGTGGACCGGCCGCGCTACCTGATGGGAGTTGGCACGCCGGCCGACCTGGAGCATGGTGTCCTGGCCGGCATCGACATGTTCGATTGCGTGATGCCGACCCGCAACGCCCGGAACGGCACCCTCTTTACTTCCGTCGGGCGCGTGGTCATCTCCAACGCCAAGCATCGGCTGGACACCGGGCCCCTGGATCCCGACTGCCCGTGCCACACCTGCGCCACCGCGTCGCGCGCCTACCTCCGGCACCTGCACATCGCCGGGGAGATCCTCTACAACCGCTACGCAACCCTGCACAACCTCACGTTCTATGCCCGCCACATGGCGCGGCTCCGCGACCGCATCATGACCGAGGGGACCCGGGTTCCGGCTTGACCCCCTCCGCGCCCGATGCTACCTCAACGCGACTTTTCGGATTCCTTCGGGAATCCGCGCCAGACCCGAGACCAGGAGACGTTCGATGCAAGCCGCTTCCCCCATCCTGATGATGCTGCTGATGTTCGGCGTCTTCTACTTCATCCTCATCCGCCCGCAGGTGAAGAAGCAGCGCGAGCACGAGGAGATGCTGAAGAAGCTCGACAAGGGTGAAGAGGTCATCACCCGCGGCGGCGTGATCGGCAAGATCACCGGCATCAACGGCAACGTCCTCGTCCTCGAGATCCAGGAGAAGGTCCGCATCCGCGTGCCGCGCTCGTACATCGAGGGTCGCTGGACCGGCGAGCAGAACGCCAAGGGCGAGTCGGTTCCCGCGCGCGACGCCGCGTGATAGTCGCCCGCGCCCCTTTCTCCTACGTCTCCCTGCGCTAGATTCCGCCTTCCGAGCCCACGTCCCGGGCTCGCGCCACGGCGATCCGCGCCGCGGTGTGCAACGAGGTATCCATGGACCGCAATCTCCGCTGGCGATCAATCGGCCTGATCGCGCTGATCATCACCTGCATCGCGACGCTCTTGCCGACCTTCGTCGGCTCGGATCGCCTGCCGAGCTGGTTCCACAAGAAGAAGATCAACATGGGGCTCGACCTTCGGGGCGGGCTCCACATCATCTACGGCATCGACCTCGATCGCGCCGTCGACGACAAGGCCTCGGAGATCAAGCGCGATCTCGACGCCAAGTTCGGCGAGGGCGAGTGGAAGGACAAGATCACCGTCGTGACGCCGTCCTCGCCGGTCGGCGCGGTCACGATCAAGGTCACCGACGTCGCCAAGAAGGGCGAGGTCGAGAACCTGGTGATGGCCGACTACAAGGACGTCGCCGCGAAGCGCGAGTGCCGCCCCGATGATGGGCCGACCGCGATCTGCATCCAGGTCTCGTCGAGCTACGCCGAGGGCATCCGCGTCAACGCGCTCAAGAACGCGGTCCTCACGATCCGCGAACGCATCGACGAGCGCGGCATCGCCGAGCCGTCGGTGCAGGAGAAGGGCGAGGACATCATCGTCGAGTTGCCCGGCGTCGTCGACGACAAGGACGACCCCGAGGCCTCGGAGTCGGTGAACCGCGTCCGCGCGCTCATCGCCCGCACCGCCAAGCTCGAGTTCAAGATCGCCGACGACGGCTCGGCGTACATGAAGAACCTCTTCACCTTCGCGAAGAGCGACCCGAACGCGGCCGCCGAGGAGATCTCGGCCGACCCCGACTCGTGGACGGTCGAGGACAGCCCGGTCCGGCACAACGACTGGTACCTGTTCGCGCGCGACCAGAAGCGCTCGATCCCGGTGGCCGAGGCCAAGAAGATCGGCTGCTGGACCAAGGATCTCGAGGTCACCGAGGGCAAGGTCTGGTGCCAGCTCACTGGCAAGACGATCATCGAGCGCTACCTGTTCGGCTCGCCGCTGGCCGACATCAAGGGCGTGCTCAACACCGAGCCCAAGCTCAAGCTGCCCGATGGCCGCCAGATCGCGTTCGAGCTGGTGAACCCGGACCCGAGCGCCAAGGACAAGCGCCCGTACTGGCGCACCTGGTACCTCGACCGCGCCGTCCGTCTGTCGGGCTCGGCGGTCACCCAGGCCCAGACCAGCTGGGACCAGAACACCAACAAGCCGATCGTCCAGGTCGACTTCAACCGCTACGGCGGCCGCGTCTTCGGCGACCTGACCTCGCAGAACGTCGGCAAGCGCATGGCGATCATCCTCGACGACAAGGTCAACTCGGCGCCGACGATCAACGGCCCGATCCGCGGCGGCCACTGCCAGATCACGATGGGCGGTTCGGACGCCGCGCACATGCAGAGCGAGGCCGATGACCTGGTCTCGGTGCTGAAGACCGGGTCCTTGCCCGCGCCGCTCCGCGAGGAGTCGGTGCGCGCCGTCGGCCCGACCCTCGGCGCCGACGCGATCGACAAGGCGAAGATCTCGTTCGCCGTCGGCATCCTGCTGGTCATCATCATCATGCTCGGCATCTACCGCTGGTCGGGCTGGGTCGCGATCGGCGCGGTCACGATCAACGTGATGATGATGCTGACCGCGATGACCTGGTTCGGGGCGACCCTGACCTTGCCCGGCATCGCCGCGCTGGTGCTCACCGTCGGCATGGGTGTCGACGGCAACATCCTCATCTACGAGCGCATCCGCGACGAGCTCACGCTCGGCAAGTCGGTGCGCGGCGCGGTCGATGTCGGCTTCTCCCGCGCCTTCACCGCGATCCTCGACGGCCACGTCACGACCGCCGCGGGTGGCTGGGTGCTCTTGCAGTACGGTTCGGGCCCGATCAAGGGCTTCGCGGTGATGCTGCTCGTCGGCATCTTCTGCACGCTCATCTGCAGCACCGTCGTCACCCGCATCTTCTTCGACTGGGTCTCGTCGCGGCACAAGGGTGCCAACGCCACGACCCTGTCCATCTGATTCCAGGCTGAGTTCGAGGGGCGAATCCCAATGGCCGACACCGAGCACAAGTTCCGACACCTCATCCAGCCTGGCTCGAACTTCCAGTTCGTCGCCAAGTTCCGGATGTGGATCATCCTGTCGATCGTCCTGATGGCTGCCAGCATCGGCTCCTTGTTCGTGAACAAGGCCGTGCGTGGCGGCTACATGAACTGGACCATCGACTTCAAGGGCGGTACCGAGATCGTCTACACGTTCAAGAACAAGGCGGACGGGCACTACGCCCAGGCCGACATCCACGCGGTGCGCGAGGCGCTCGCGAAGGACGGGGACTTCGAGGTCTCCGAGATGGCGTGGGACAAGGACGCCAACACCAAGGTCAACGGCATGATCGTGCGGACGCTGCGCTACGGCGCGGTGCCGGCCGCGGACCAGGAGAAGTCGGTCAAGGCGCTCGAGACCGCGTTCGCCGACCGGGAGCTCGACAAGGTGAGCTGGTCCGGTGACCACGTGATCGTCAAGTCGCGCAAGGCGATCGACGAGGCCGCCGCCAAGGCCGCGCTCGCGACCGCGAACCTCGACATGAAGCCGTGGGGCGAGGAGGGCAAGCTGTTCGGCGCGCCCGATCCGAACTCCGGCCAGTACGTCGCGACGCTGGCGGTCTGGGGCCTCGACCGCCAGTTCGCCAAGACGATCGAGACGGCCATGCCGCAGTACACCGTCGAGGTCGAGCAATCGTACGGCGTCGGCGCCAAGGCCGGCGACAAGCTGCGCAACGACGCGGCCAAGTCGCTCATCTACGCCGTCTTCCTGATCATGCTCTACCTGGCGTTCCGGTTCGATATCCGGTACGCGCCGGGCGCGGCGTTCGCGACGATCCACGACGCGGTCATGGTCATCGGCGTGTTCGCGGTGACCTGGACCGAGGTGTCGCTGACCTCGGTGGCCGCGATCCTCACGGTCATCGGCTACTCGGTGAACGACACGGTCATCGTCTTCGACCGGATCCGTGAGAACCAGGCCAAGCTCAAGGACAAGAAGCTCGAGAAGATCATCGACATCTCGATCAACGAGATGCTGGTCCGGACCGTGCTGACCTCGATGACGGTGTTCGTCGTGACGCTCGCGATGAACATCCTCGGCGACGGCCTGATCCGGAACTTCGCCTTCGCGATGAACGTCGTCGTGATCGTCGGGACCTACTCGTCGATCTTCCTCGCCGCGCCGGTCTTCATGTGGATGTCGAAGAAGTACTACGCCAGCCCGACCGCGACGCGCGGTGCGCGCGGCGCGGCGGTCGCGGCCGAGCCGTAGCCCACAGGCCGCGGCCCGTTTCGTTGGCAAGGGAGGCGTCACGGAAACGTGGCGCCTCTCGCCGTTTTCGGGAGCGATCGCCGGGGATCGCGCGTGACGGATGTCCGGGAACCGGACAGCGGGATCGGCCCGGCTCCGTCGACAACTGTCAGAGGGGCGGGCTAGGTTGCGCCCGTGACGTTCGTCATCCGCGAGGTCGATCCGGGGCTCGTCGCCCGTCTGACCGCGGGCCTGCGCGTCCATCCGGTGACCGCGCGGTGCCTGGTCGGCCGCGGCCACGTCGACACCGCGGGCGCCAAGGCCTGGCTCGATCCGCGCCTGGGCGGGCTGCGCAAGCCCGAGGGGCTGGCGGGCT
>JAIOQA010000096.1 GCA_021413675.1 Deltaproteobacteria bacterium
GGGCCCTGGAACCACACCGCGATGCGGGGTGGCGGGAGCGTCGTGGGCGAAGTGGATTTCGGCGCGGCCGCGGCCTGGGGCGGCCTGTGGGGCGGCGCGGCCCGCGATCAGCTGGCGCGCGCGTTCACCGCCGATCACGCGCCCGCGTTCGCCGTCGTCGACGCGGCGCTCGCGCGCTACGGCGAGCGCTGGCAGGCGATGCACCGCACGGTCTGCCTCGCCCACCAGCGCGGCGAGGAATCGGATCAGGTCCTCGATCAGCGCATGGCCTGCCTCGGCGAGCGCCGCACGGATGCGGCCGCGCTGATCGCGCTCCTGAACGGCGGCGATCACGCGGTGCGCGCGCGCGCGATCGACGCGATCGGCAAGCTGTCCTCGATCGACGACTGCGACGGGCGCGCGATCACCGAGCGCGCGCCGCTGCCCAGCGATCCCCGGCAGCGCGCCGCGATCGCCGAGGTCGACGCGCAGGTCGCCACGGCGAAGGCCCAGAGCGACGCCGCGCGCTACGCCGCCTGTCACGCCAGCGCCGAGGCCGCGCTGCCGGCCGCGCGCGCGGCGGACTACCCGCCACAGCTCGCGCGCCTCCTGTTCCTGCGCGCGTACTGCAGCGAGGACGTGGCCGCCGCGATCGCGGATCTGCACGCCGCCGCCGCCGCCGAGCGCGGCCGCGACGATCCGACGCTGGTGCGGATCTGGAGCCGGCTCGAGTTCGAGCTCGGCTATCGCCTCGGCAAGTTCGGCGACGCGGCGATCTGGAACCGCTACGCCCACGCCGCGCTCGACCGCACCGGCGGCAACGACGAGGCCGCCTACGGGCTCTACGCCAACGAGGGTCTGCGCCTCGACGCCGAGGGCAAGTACGACGACGCGCTCGCGCGCTTCGCGCTGCTCGAGCCGATCGCCACGCGCCTCGGCGGCCCGAGCTCGCCGCGCCACGCCGCGATCGAGGGCATGGTCGGCAGCGCGCTGGTCGATGCCGGCCGCCCCGCCGACGCGCTCGCGCACTTCCAGCGGAGCCTGGCGCTCGACGCCGCCCTCCACGGCCCCGACAGCCCGACCGCGCTCGACTTGCTCGGCAACATCGCCAGCACGCTGCTCGCGCTCGATCGCGTGCCCGAGGCGCTGGCGCTGTTCCCGCGGATGCGCGCGATCCAGGACGCCGCGGATCCCGGCGGCGACGACTCGTTCCTGCGCCACCGCTACGCCAGCGCGCTGCGGCTGTCGGGCGACTACGCCGCGGCCCTGGTCGAGGATCTCGCGGCCGAGGCGACCTGCACGAAGTTCGCGGGCCCCGACGCGCGGGTCTGCGCGGTCGCGTTCCTCGGCGAGGGCTGGGATCGGATGCGCGTGGGGCCACCGACCGCGGCCGTCGCCGCGATCGAGCGCGCGCTGCGGCTGTACGGCGATCAGGCGCCCGCGGTGGCCTGGTTCGCGCTGGCGCGCGCGCGGCCCGCGACCGAGCGCGCCCGCGCGATCACCGCCGGCCAGAAGGCCGCGGCGATCCTGCGCGCCGATGTCGCGCGCGGCGCCGGCGATCCCGCCGACCTCGCCGAGATCGAGGCGTGGGTCCGCGACCACGGCGGACCCTGAACGATCGAGGAGCTACTTGGTGGGCGCCGGCGTTGGCGTCGGACTGCCCGCCGGCACGGTGTGCTCGGTGGCCTCGGTGCGCTTCACGGTCTGCGACCCGTCGGCCCCCTCGGTCGTGGTCACCGTGAGATCCGACTTCTTGGTCTCCCCGGTGCTGTCCTCGGTCGTGCTCTCGGTGTGCACCGTGGTCTGGCTGGCCGGCTTCGCGCCGCCGCAGCCGCTGATGAGGACCGCGCCGACGAGCGCCGCGATAAGCGAGTTGAATAGGTTCGTCATGGCGCAGGCCAGCTGCAACGTCCGCGCCGGTGGGGCCACGCGGATCCACTGGAGTTGCGCGGTGGCGCCGACGCCCAGGCGCTCACCGAGCCCGAGCGCACAGCGCGATCGCGGAGGTGACGAAGGCCCACCACCGCTGCCGCGGCGAGGACCTAGAAGATCTCGCCCGCCGTGAAGTACGCGCCGATCGGGTGCGCGTCGGGCGACCAGGCCACGTCGGCGCGCACCACGAAGCTCGAGCCCTGGCGCCAGCGCAGGCCGCCGCCGAGGCCGTAGTGCAGCCCGAGGCCGGTGCCGTCGAGCTCGGGGTGCGCGGTGGTCAGCTCGGTCCAGGTGCGACCCGCGTCGACGAACAGCGCGACCGCGAGCGCCATCGGCTTGCCGTGGATGCAGAACCGCAGCACCTCGGTGCGCGCCTCGACGTTGCCGAACAGCTTGGCCTTGCCGTAGAAGTGCTGGGCCGGCACGCCGCGGATCGCGTTGCCGCCGCCGATCGCCGCGTACTCCTCGACGCGCGCCAGCTCGTAGAACGGCGGCGATCCGAACAGCGCGTCGCCGACCAGCCGCGCCGACAGCGACAGGCGCGGCGTGGGATTGAGGTAGCCGCGCGCGATGAGCGTCAGGCGACCGTAGCCGTAGGGCAGCGCGCGCCCGAGGTGCGGGCTCAGCCGGACCTTGGCGCTGTGCCACTGGCCGGTGCGGGTCGAGATCTCGCGATCGCGGGTGTCGTACTGCGCCGACAGGTCGACCAGCTCGACCAGGTGCGTGCCGAAGCCCTCGGCCAGGAGCGCGCGCTCGATCGGCGAGCCGTTCGTCCGGCGATCGGACAGCACCGTCGTGGGGCGGACGTCGAGGCGGTTGAGCGCGAGCACGTCGCCGAGCGCGAGGTACCACGGGCCGCGCACGCGATAGCGCGCCTCGGCGATCGCGTTGGGGTGCTGGCGGCGGAACTCGTAGTCCTCGCGCGGGCGGCTGTGATCGGGCTCGGGCGAGGCGTTGCCGAAGCCGCGGAAGTGCACCGCGGACTCGTCGGTGTACGCGACGCGGAACTCGAGCCGGAGGCGGGGATACGCGCGCAGCCGCGGGATCGTGAGCTTGAGGTAGTAGTCCTGGATCGGGACGACCAGGCCGCTCGCGCGGTGCTTGAACGCGATCGAGGTGCCGGTGTCGAGGCGCCAGCGGTAGCTGTTGGGCCCCGGGGCATCGCCGACGCGCGTCAGGCTCGACAGCTGACCGACGCCGAGGCCGACGTCGCTGTTGCCGCCGATGAACGGCACGAAGCCGAGCTCGAAGCGGCGATGGTGCGGTCGCGCGGGCGCGGGCGCGGGCGCGGATACGGGCGCCGCCGGCGCGGGCGCGGGCGCGTCGGTCACCGGCGCGCCGGTGCCGGGCGGATCATCGGCGCGTGCGGTCGCGCTGGCGAAGGCCAGCACGATCCCGATCACCCCGCGGCGCAGCATCCGACCGAGCCTTTCACGTTCCGTGCCGCGCAGGGCGCGGCGACCGCGCGTGTTTGCGTCACAGCCGCGGCAGCCGAGTTCGCCCTGCGCGGCGCCGCACCAGCTCGGCCGCCACCAGCTGCTGCTGCCGCCACTGGCCATACGCCGCGCCGCGCGCCTCGAGCCGCTCCATGGCCAGCCCGATCGCGGGCTCGATCGCGGTCGGCTGCGCACCGGCGAGCGGCGTGCCGGGTAGCGGCATGAACGCGTGGCTGTGGATGCGCGCGCCGCGATCGGCGAGCGCGGTCGCGAGCCGCATCGAGGCCTGGCGATCCTCCGCGGTCTCGCCCGGCAGCCCGAGCAGGAAGTCCACATCGGGACGGAAGCCGGCGGCGAGCGCGATCTCGACCGCGCGCACGATCTCGTCGACGCCGTGGCCGCGGTGCGTGGCCGCGAGCACGCGCTCGGAGCCCGACTGTCCGCCGATCACGAGCGTGCGGTTGTCGGCCCAGCGCGCGATCACCGCCAGCGCCTCGGGCGTGACGTGCTCGGGCCGGACCTCCGACGGGAACGTGCCGAAGTAGATCTTGCCGGCGGCGCCGAGCTCGGCGCGCACGCCGGCGAGCAAGGCCTCGACCGCCGCGAGCTCCGGCGCCGCGCCCTCCGCGCCGTACGACAGCGCGGTCGGCGTGACGAAGCGGACGTAGCGCAGGCCGCCCGCCGCCATCGCGCGCACGTGGCGGCGCACGTCGTCGACGCTGCGGTGGCGGAACCGCGCCTTGAACATGAACGGCGTCTGGCAGAACGCGCACGCGTAGACGCAGCCGCGCGTGATCTCGAGCGCGTTCCACCGACCGTGGCGCAGGTTGGTCGCGGGAAAATCGTCGAGGGGCCGGCGCTCCCCGGCGCCGCCGCTGGCGAGCGCGCCGTCCGCGAGCCACATCGTGCCGCGGATCCGCGGCGATCGCCCGGCGCCGACCGCAAGGACCAGCTCGACGAACGTGGCCTCGCCCTCGCCG
>JAIOQA010000097.1 GCA_021413675.1 Deltaproteobacteria bacterium
GCCGCGCTCGAGCGCGAGCCCGAGGCCCGCGCGCAGCTGCTCGCGCGCCGCGCCGCGGTGCTGCTCGACTGGCTGGCCTCGCCCGAGGAGGCCGCGGCCGCGCTGCGCCACGCGCGCACGATCACGCCCGAGGATCCCGAGCTCGCCGATCGTCTGGTCCACGCGCTGGTCAAGGCCGACCGCGCGCGCGAGGCGGCCGCGGTGCTCGAGGGCCGGCTCGAGGGCGCGAAGCGCCACGACACGGTCGACGACACCGGCGCGGCGCCGGCGGTGATGGCGGTCGGCGATCGCGCGGCGCTGCTCATCCGCCTGGCGCAGCTGCGCGCCGAGCACCTCGCCGATCCCGACGGCGCGCGCGCCGCGCTCGATCAGGCGCTGCGCCTGGTCCCCGATCATCCGACCGCGCTCGCCGCGCTGGTCCAGCTCGCGTCGCCCGAGGATGATCCGCGGGCGTTCGCCGAGGCCAAGCTGCGCGAGGCCTCGGTCGCCGTCGACGACGACGCCCGCATCGAGGCGCTCATGGCCGCGGGCGCGGCGCTGCGCGATGGCTGTCGCGATCCGCAGGCCGCGCGCGGCGCGTTCGAGCAGGTGCTCGCGCGCCGGCCGTACCACGCCGACGCGACCTGGGCGCTGGCCGGCCTCATCGAGCAGGGCGGCGATCCCGAGGCCGCGGCGCGGCTGCTCGAGACCCGCCTCGAGGATCAGGCGCTGCCCGAGCCCGAGAAAGCCCGCGTGCTGACCCAGCTCGCCGCGCTCGCGCGGGTCGCCGGCGTCGAGCTGGTCGCCGAGCGCCGGCTCGAGGAGGCGCTCGCCGCCTCGTCGACGCACCTGCCGGCGGTGGTCGCGCTCGCCGATCTCTACAGCGACGCCGAGCGCTGGGCCGATCTCGAGGCGTTCCTCAAGGACGTCCTCGCGGGTGCGGATCTCGCTGCGGCGCCCGCCGCCGCGTCGGCCGAGCTGCAGCGCCGCCTGGCGCACGCCTACGAGAAGCTCGGCCGCGACGAGGACGCGTACCAGACCCTGCTCGCGGCCGATCGCCTCTACCGCGGCCACCTGCTCATCAAGCTCGCGCTCGGCGAGAACCGCTACCGCGTGCGGCGCTGGCGCGAGGCCGCGCTGCACCTGTCGGCGCTCGCCACCCACGACGAGGCCGAGCGCCACCCGGCCGAGGTCGCGCAGGCGCTCTATCACGCGGCGCTCGCCGAGATCCGGTCGCTCCGCCCCGACAAGGCCGCGCCGCTGTACGAGCGCGCGCTCGCGCTCAAGCCCAACTACACGCCGGCCTTGCACGCGCTCGCCGAGATCGCGATGGAGCAGGGCGACGCCGCGCGCGCCGCCGAGCTGCTCACGCGCCAGGCCACGGCCACCGACGATCCGGCCGAGCGCATGCGCCTGTTCGAGGCGCTCGGCGACATGGCCGTCATGATGCTGCACGACGAGGCCCGCGCGCGGACCTACTACGACGCCGCGGTCAACGCGGCGCAGCCGCTCGAGGCCCGCCACCTGCCGCTGCTCGAGAAGCTGCTCGAGCGCTGCGATCTCGCCGGCGATCACCTCGGCGCCGCGCGCGCGGCCGAGCTGATGGCCTCGTTCGGCGGCGACACCGCGGGCCGGGTCGCGCGCTACGTGTCCGCGGCGCGCGCCTACGCCGAGGGCGGCGACGGCGATCGCGCGCTGGGCGCGGCCTTGCGCGCGCTCGAGCTCGACGCGAACCAGCTCGAGGCCGCGGACCTCGCGTCGGTGCGCCAGGTCGCGCTCGGCCA
>JAIOQA010000098.1 GCA_021413675.1 Deltaproteobacteria bacterium
CGCGCTGCCGCTGGCCGCGCCGGTCGCCCCGTAGGTGGCGACCGCCGTCGCGCCGCAGCCCGCCGCCTACGTTCCGCCCCCGTCGCCGGCCATCGCGCCGCCGCCGGGCCTGCGTCCGCCGCCGGGCCTGCCCGCGCCGTACGCCTCGCCGTCGTCGGTGCCGGTCGCGCCGGTGTTCGGCGCCGCCGCCGAGGCCGTCGATGATCTCGGCGCCGCGCGCGCCGTCGAGGTCGCGGCCATGCTCGGCGACTCGGTCGTGCAGGTGAAGCACTGCATGGACCCGAAGAGCGGCAAGGTCGCGACGATGACCTACGGCCTGTTCGCCGCTGGCGCCGCGATGCTGCTGATGGCGGCCGCGTCGTTCGCCATCGCGGTGTCGAACGCCGCGCACAACCACGCGAAGTACGACGAGTGGGTCGACGTCCTCAAGAAGCCGTCGTACTCGTTCCGCCCCGACATGCTGAGCCAGGGCTACGACTGGCTCGCGTTCGGCGGCCTGGCGTTCGGCCTCATCGGCATGACCTGGGCGCTCCTGCGCTACCGCCAGGAGAAGCAGTCGCCGTTCTTCCGCATCGGCCAGGACCCGGACGTCGAGTTCACCACCGCGGTGGCGCCGTCCTCGAGCTTCGCGCTCGTCGCCCCGCTCGGCGACGACTTCGTCTTCAACTACGGCCCCGGCATGGAAGGCGAGATGATCGTCGACGGCAAGTCGACGCCGCTCTCGGACCTCGCCGCCAGCGGCCGCGCCCGTCCGTCGAGCACCCAGCCCGGCGCCACCGAGGTCGCGATCCCGGCGAAGGCCCGCATCCGCGTCCGCGCTGGCCAGGCAACCTTCATGGTCTCGTCGGTCGCGCAGCCCCGCAAGCAGATGGCGCCGCTGTTCGCCTCGATGGAGGGCCGCGTGATGGCGTACTTCGCCAGCTCCGCGGCGGTGCACATCGGCCTCTGGGCGCTGCTCCGCACCATCCCGCCCGATCCCGAGAACGTCCCGGCTGACATGTCCGCGTCGGAAGAGGGCGAGACTCGCTCGAACTCGACCTCGCAGGAGGATCCGCCGCCGCCGCCGCCCGAGGAGACCCAGGACGACGGCTCGGAGGAGTCGGGCGGTACCGGCACGGCCATGGCCCTCGACGAGGGCAAGATGGGCAAGAAGGACTCGAACCGCGCCGAGGGTCAGTACAAGATGCAGAAGACCCAGGAGCAGGAGCAGCTGGCGCGCTCGCAGGCGATCGACGCCGCGCGCAACGCCGGTATCCTCGGGTCGACCGCGCTGGCGCAGGGCGGGGCGTTCGCCTCGCTGACCGGCACGGGCGACATCTCCTCAGGATTCGACGACGTCAACATCGCGGGTGGTCTGCTCGGTGACGAGGCCGGCGAGATGAACGGTGGCTTCGGCTTCGGTCGGTCGGGCTTCGGCCCGGGCGGCGGCGGCACCGGCTGGGGCACGATCGGCACCGGCCGGTACGGCACCATCGGTCACGGCTCGGGCACCGGCTCGGGCTACGGCATCGGCGGTGGTCGCGGCAACATGCACGGTCGCCAGTCGGCGGTCCCGCAGGTCCGCATCGGTCAGCCGTCTGCGGTCGGCGACCTCGACAAGGCCATCATCCGTCGGTACATCAAGCGCAACATCAACAAGATCTCGTACTGCTACGAGAAGGAGCTGCTCGCGGCTCCGGCCCTCGAGGGCACGGTCAACACGCAGTTCTTCATCTCGCCGAACGGCACCGTGACCACGGCCAACGCCTCGGGCGTCAACGGCGCGGTCTCCTCGTGCGTCGCCGACGTGCTGAAGAGCATCGAGTTCCCGAAGCCGAAGGGCGGCGGCGGCGTGCAGGTGAACTACCCGTTCACGTTCCACCCGACCGGCGGCTGATCGCAGCCACCGCTCTCGACACGGGCGCGCGCTCCTCCTAGGAGCGCGCGTTCGCGTTTTCGGGCGGCGGCTGAGCGTTTGTCATCGAACTCGAAGTGCTCCGGTTCCCAGCCTCTGTGCCGGGCGATCGGTTCGAAATGACAGCACAGAACAGCGCGCGCCGGCTTGAGAAGGCCGGCGCGTTCGTTTTACGGTCCGCCTCGAGGGAACCATGATCAGGACTGCCTCCGTCGCGCTGTCGTTCGCTCTGGTGGGGATGCTTGCGGGCTGCCCCAATACCGAGCGCAACGAATCGATCGAGCACATGAACAAGGGCCGCGCCGCGCTCTCGGCGCAGTCGATCGAGACCGCGATCGTCGAGCTCACCGAGGCGGTCCGGCTCTACCCCAAGAACCACCTCGCCGAGTACCAGCTCGGCACGGCGTTCGACAAGCGGAACTCGCCCAACGAGGCCGCGCTCCACTACGGCAAGGCCGTGCAGGAGCTGCCGGAGAACGTCGTCTACAACATGTTCTACGGCATCGCGCTCTACAAGCAGGCGGTGTTCCAGGCGCGCGACGGCGAGGCCAAGAAGCAGGGCAAGAAGATCGATCAGATCGCGGAGTCGGACGTCGACCTCCGCGCGATCAACTTCGACGAGGCCTCGAAGTACCTGCAGCAGGCGATCAAGCTCGACGGCACCCTCTGGGGTAGCCACTACTACCTGGGCCGCATCTACCGCATCCAGGACAAGCCCCAGCTCGCCGCGCAGGAGTTCACCGCCGCGATCCAGGGCGACCCGCGCGAGCAGGCGCCCTACGTCGCGCTGGCCGAGCTGTACCGCAAGTGGGACTACACGGACCAGGCGATCCAGGTCGCGGCCCAGGGCTCGGCCAACGTGCTGGGGAACGCGCGCAGCGAGGTCAACTACGTCCTCGGCATGGCCTACTTCGACAAGAAGAAGCTCGACGACGCGGTCGACGCCTTCGGCAAGGCGATCGAGGACAGCGGCCGCCAGAACCACAAGGCGCTGTTCCAGCGCGGCCTGGCGCTGTTCGTCCTCGGCAAGTCCAAGGAAGCCAAGAAGGACCTCGAGGAGTACTCGAAGACCGCCGGCGAGTCCGAGCAGTTCAACAAGTCCATGGCCAACAAGGTCCTGCTGGACATCGCTGCGAAGCAGATTTGACCGCTCCCATTGGGCGCCTGGCTGTGGCCGGCTGCCCGGTGTCCCTCCGCACCGCGCGCGGGCAGGGCCCAGAGATGCTGATGTCGTGCATCGAGTAGGCGAAGCGACCTGCCACGAGGAGCCGTTCACGGCTCGCGGCGGTCGCGCGCCAGCGGCGCTCGCAGCGCCCGGCGCTCCAGCCAGCGCCCTCTTGTTTCGACGACGCGTCCCGCACGGACGCGCGATTGCGGGGACCCGGCAGGGTTCGTGCCGATCGCGCATCCATGCGGAATCCGCGTCGTTTGTCGCCATGCCGTGGTGCCTTTGCGGGAGCAACCGTGATACAAACGACGCTCCGGGGAAGGTGGCCACTTTTCCCTGCAAATGCGGGAGGATAGACCGCTAATGGAAACGCGCACGCTGATGGAGCGTCTGCGCCGGTCGCGTGACTGGTCTGCAGCGATCGACGAGCTCGAGAAAGAGGCGGAGCAGTTGGGCTCGAAGCCCGAACAGTCGGAACGGCTGTTCGCGCTCGCGAGTCTGACCGAGGACGTGGTGCCCGAGCGCGAACGCGCGCTCGCGCTGTACCAGCGAGCCTGGAAGCTCCACCCCGACAACCTGAAGGCGCTGTCGCGGGCCCGCGAGGTCTACGGCGAGATCGGCCGCTTCGAGATGGTCGCGAAGCTGGGCGAGATGGAGCTGAAGAGCCCCGCCGCCCACGCCGAGCTGTCCGGAATCGTCGGCGAGGCGCTCCTCGACAGCGGCCAGAAGGAAAAGGCGCTGGCGGTGCTCGAGCGAGCCATCGAGCGCACCCCTGACTCCTGGCGGGTCAAGGAGGCGCTGGCCGCGCTCAACTACGACCCCGAGTTCTGGACCGACGAGGTCGAGCGCTTGACCGAGCAGGCGGCGAAGGCCGACGGCGCGCTCGGCGTGCGCATGCTGCTGCGCGCGGCGCGCATCCTGCGGCTCGAGGCCTCGGACGACCCGCGCCTCGAGGTCGTGCTGGGCAAGATCTTCGATCGCGATCTCGACGAGCCCTCGGCGAACTTCCTGTACGAGTCGCTGCTCGCGAGCGCGTCGCGCTGGGATGACCTCGAGCAGCACCAGGAGCGCCGGATCGCGGCGCGTCCGGACACCGCCTCGAAGGCGGAGCAGTGCCGCGCGTTCGCCCTCGAGTGGGTGCAGCGGTTCAAGGACAAGGGCCGCGGCGCGGCGTTCTTCGCCCGCGCGTTCCACACGATCGCGTCCAACGGCGCCGCGCCGCTGCGCTCCGGCGTCGCCGCGTTCGCGCTGGTCCGCCAGTACCACGCCGAGCGCTCCGACTGGGCGCCGATCCTCGAACTCGCCGACGCGGTCGTCGACCGCCTGGTCGGCGCCGATCAGCTGTTCGTCGCGATCCAGGCCGGCCTGATCGACTGGAAGCAGCTCGACGACGCGGCCCGCGCACGCCGCTACTTCGCGATCGCCGCGGCGATCGAGCCCACCAACCCCGACGTCGTCGACTTCGCGGCGCAGGTCGGCCTCGCGGCCGCCGCGCCCCAGCCCGTCGTCGATCAGGTGACCTCGCCCGGCTATCCGCCGCCCGCGCCGGTCGCCGTCGCGCCGACGCCGGCGCCCGTGGCCGTCGTCGAGGCCGCGCCCGCGCCGGTGGTCGAGACCGTGACCGCGCCCGCCGCGGCCCCGCCGCCGCCGACCCCGCCGCCCGTCGCTGCGGCGCCTGCGCCGGTCGCCGCGCCCGTGGTCCACGCGCCCCCTGCGCCTCCCGCGCGGGTCGAGGAGATCCCCGCGGATCTCGAGGGCGCGATGGCCGCCGCGCGCGCCTCCGAGGGCGATCCGGCCAAGGCCGCCGCCGTCTGGAAGGACGTCGTCGCCAAGCACCCGACCAAGCTCGCGCCGCGCCACGAGCTCGCGCGCGTCTTGCGATCGGCCGGCGCGTGGGCGCAGCTCGTCGATGCGCTCAAGGACACCGAGGCCAAGGCCGCGCAGACGCCGGCCGAGAAGGCGCACGCCTTCCGTGACCTCGCCGAGGCGTACGGCAAGCTGAACAACGAGAACCAGGTCATCTCCGCGCTGACCGCGTCGCTGGCGCAGGATGCCGATCAGCCCGGCGTCTACGACCAGCTCGCCGCGATCTACGAGAACAAGAAGCGCTGGCCCGATCTGGTCAAGGTGCTCGGCGAGAAGGCCGATCGCGCCGACGGCGACGCGAAGGTCGCCATCTACCTCCAGATCGCGAACCTCTACCTCGAGCGGTTCTCGAACCAGGCCGAGGCGATCAAGGCGTTCGAGCGCGTCCTCGAGCTCGACGCGAACAACGCCCAGGCCGTCGACCACCTGCTCGCGGTCTACGAGAAGCGCCGCGACTGGGAGAAGCTGATCAAGCTCAAGGAAGCCGAGATCGAGCGGGCCCCGGCCGCCGAGCGCGGCGCCCGCACGATCGCAGTCGCGCAGATGGCCGCGACCAAGGTCAAGAAGCCCGAGCTCTGCACCGTCTGGTGGGAGAAGGTCCTCGAGTACGAGCCGCACCACGAAGAGGCCCTCGCCGAGCTGTACAAGCTCTACGAGCGCAACAAGGAGTGGGGCAAGCTCGCCGACGTCTGCTCGCGCCAGGCCGAGGTCGCCGCTGACGACAAGGCCAAGATCGACGCGCTCCAGCGCCTCGGTCTCCTCTACACCGAGAAGGTCGAGGACTCGGCCAAGGCGATCGACGCGTGGCAGCGCCTGATCGCGGTCGACGAGAACAACCGCCGCGCGCAGGACGCGCTCAAGAAGCTCTACGTCACCGAGGCGCGCTGGGACGAGCTCGAGGAGTTCTACCGGTCGCGCAACAAGACCGAAGAGTACGTGCGCGTGCTCGAGCGCGAGGTCGAGGCTGGCCCCGAGCAGCACCGCCTGGTGCTCGCCGGCAAGATCGCGGTGCTCTACCGCGACGAGCTGCAGAAGCCCGACCGCGCGATGCGCGCGTTCGAGAAGGTGCTCTCGCTCGACGCCGAGAACCTCGCCGCCGCCGAGGCGCTGATCCCGCTGTACGAGACCGGCCGCGATCCGCGCAAGCTGGTCGGCGTCCTCGAGATCCAGCTCAAGGCGACGCCCGCCGAGGAGAAGCTCGTCCGCCAGGACCGGCTGAAGAAGCTGGCCGAGTACAACGAAGACAAGCTCAAGGACAAGGCCGCCGCCTTCAAGTGGTGGCTCGAGGCCCACGCCGAGGATCACGAGGCCGAGTGGATCCGCGCCGAGCTCGAGCGGCTCGCGCAGGACACCGGCGCGTGGCAGGAGCTGGTCGACGCGTACGCGAAGTCGCTGCCGAAGTTCGACGTCCGCGCCGACGCGCTGCCGCTGATGCTGGTGATGGCGCGCGTCCACGAGCAGGAGCTCGCGGAGATCGATCGCGCGCTCGAGCTCAACCGCGCGATCCTCGAGATCGACGGCGCGAACGAGCAGGCGCTCGACGCGCTCGAGCGGCTGTACCTGGGCAAGGGTCGCTACCAGGACCTGCTCGACGTCTACGCCAAGAAGCTCGACCTCACCGCCGACGGTGACGTCCGGATCCAGATCCAGTCCAAGATCGGTCAGCTCTACGAGGACGAGATCAAGGACGACCAGAAGGCGATCGGCGCCTACCAGGCGATCCTCGACGCCGCTGGCGACGAGCCGATCGCGCTGGCCGCGCTCGATCGCATCTACGTGCGCAACGGCACGTGGAAGGAGCTGGCCGACGTCCTCGGCCGCCAGCTCACGATCGTCGGCCCCGACGACGATCGCGCCCGCCACCTCGAGCTGAAGTACCGGCTCGGCCAGGCGCGCGAGCAGCACCTGAACGACGTCCCGGGCGCGATCGACGCGTACCGCGACATCCTCGATCTCGACCCCGGCCATGCGGGGGCGCGGACCGCGCTCGAGGCCCGGCTCGGCGACAACCAGCACAAGCTGGCCGCCGCCGGCATCCTCGAGCCGATCTACGAGCAGCTCGGCGAGTGGGGCCGGCTGGTCGAGGTCCACGAGATCCAGCTCGCCGCCGAGCGCGATGGGCTCCGTCGCGGCGCGCTGCTCATGCGCATCGGCGAGCTGTGGCGCACCAAGCTGGCGAACGCCGACAAGGCGTTCGACGCGTACGCGCGCTGCTTCAAGGAGGACCCGGCGTCGGAAGGCGCCAAGTCCGAGCTCGAGCAGCTCGCCGCGCTCACCGACGATGGTTGGCCGCGCCTGGTCGCGCTGTTCGAGGGCGCGCTGTCCAAGCCCGACCTCGAGCCGCGGCTCGCGCACGAGCTCGCCACCAAGGTCGCGCACGCCTACGAGCAGCGCCTCGGCAACAGCGAGAAGTCGGTCGAGTTCTATCGCCGCGCGCTCGCGCTCGAGCCGGACGACACCGTCGCCCTTGGCGCGCTCGAGGCGATCTTCCACCGCGACGAGAAGTACCCCGAGCTGCTCGAGGTCTATCGCCGCAAGGTCGACATCGCGGGCGAGCCCGACGAGCGCCTCGGCATCCTCTTCCGGATCGCCTCGATCCACGAGGAGATGCTCGACGCGCCCGACGAGGCGATCGCCGCCTACAACGAGGTCCTCGCCCAGGACTCCGACAACCTCGCGGCGCTGCGCGCCCTCGATCGGCTCTACGGTCAGGGTAAGCAGTGGCGCGATCTCGGCGACAACCTCACGCGCCAGCTGACGCTGGTCGAGGACGACGCCGAGCAGGTCACGCTCCTGGTCCGGCTCGCGCAGCTGCGCGAGACCCACCTCGGCGAGGTCGCGGCTTCGGTCGAGACCTATCGCCAGGTGCTGGACCTCGATCCGGCGAACGCCGACGCCACCAAGGCGCTCGAGCGCCTCATCGCGCTGCCCGATCAGGAGCTGGTGATCGCCGGCATCCTCGAGCCGATCTACAAGGCCACGGGCGACTGGGCCAAGCAGATCGGCGTGTACGAGATCATGGTCCGGCACGCCTTCGATCCGGCGCGCAAGATCGATCTCCTCCACCAGATCGCCGAGCTCCACGAGGTCGGTGGCGACGCGGCCGATGCCGCGTTCGCGACCCACGCCCGCGCGCTGCGCGAGGATCCGCGCAACGAGACCACGCAGGGCCAGCTCGATCGGCTGGCGCGCGTGCTCGAGCGCTGGAAGGACGTCGTCGGGCTGTACGACGGCGTCATCGGCGAGCTGTCCGACGACGACCTCAAGGTCCAGCTGCTGTTCAAGCTGGCCCAGGTGCACGAGCACGAGCTCGGCGACGACAAGGCCGCGGTCAAGACCTACGAGCGCGTGCTCGCGGTCGCGCCTGGCTCGGTCGAGGCCGCTTCCGCGATCCAGGGCATCCACGAGCGCAACGGCGACTGGCCGGCGCTGGTCGGCGCCCTCAAGAAGAAGGCCGAGATCCTGCTCGACGTGCCGGAGCGCAAGGCGCTCCTGTACCGCGCCGCGCAGATCGAGGAAGAGGTCCTCACCGACGCGGATGCCGCGATCGCGACGTTCCGCAACGTGCTCGAGATCGACGAGATCGACGGCCCGGCGATGGACGCCCTCGAGCGCCTCTACATCCGCCTCGAGCGGTGGGAGCCGCTGAAGGACATCTACGCCAAGAAGGCCGAGCTCGCCGACGACCCGGCCGAGAAGAAGCAGATGCTCTACGTCCTCGGCCAGGTCTACGACCGGGAGCTGGGCGACGTCACCAAGTCGATCGAGACCTACCAGGCCATCCTGGATCTCGACGCCGACGAGCTGCCCGCGATCCAGGCCCTCGACCGGCTCTACGGCCAGGCCGAGCGCTGGTACGACCTGCTCGGCAACCTCGAGCGCCAGGTCGAGCTCGCCGAGTCCTCGGGCGAGACCGTCGCGCTCAAGTACCGCGTCGGTCACCTGTGGCAGACCCGCCTGGGCGATGTCGCCCGCGCGATCGAGAGCTACCGCGAGGCGCTCGAGATCGATCCCGGTCACGCCGAGACGCTGGCGGCCCTCGATGGCCTCCTCCGCGGCAAGGTCGAGCCGGTCATGGCGGCTCGCGTCCTCGAGCCGATCTACGAGGCCTCGAGCGAGCACGCCAAGCTCGTCGACGTCCTCGAGGTCATGGTCACGCACAACGAGGATCCGCTCGCCCGCGTCGAGCTGCTCCACCGGTTGACCGCGCTGCACGAGCAGCGCCTCGACGCGCCCGCCGCGGCGTTCACGTCGCTCGGCCGCGCGCTCAAGGACGACAGCGGCAACGAGCTGACCCTCGGCCACCTCGAGCGGCTCGCCGACATCACGAAGGCGTGGAAGGACCTCGCCGCGCTCTACCAGGGCGAGGCGGACAAGTCGATCGACGTCCCTCGCCAGGTCGACCTGCTGTCGCGCCTCGCGCGCGTCCACGAGGAAGAGCTCGCGGATGTCGGCAAGGCGATCGCGACCTACCGGCGCATCCAGGAGGTCGAGTTCGACAACAAGCCGGCGGTGCTCGCGCTCGACCGGCTGTACACCCAGACCTCGGCCTGGGCGGAGCTGACCGAGACCCTGCGCCGCGAGATCCAGCTGGCCGAGAGCGACGAGGAGATCGTCGCGCTGCAGTTCCGGCTGGGCCAGACCCTCGAGCAGTCGCTCCACGACTCGAAGGCCGCGGTCGAGGTCTATCGCGAGATCCTGACCACGCACCCGCAGCACGCGCCCACCCTCGGTGCGCTCGAGCTGCTGTTCCTCGATGGCCATCACCAGAGCGAGATCGCGGCGATCCTCGAGCCGCTCTACGAGACCTCGGGCGAGTTCGAGAAGCTGCACCGGATCTACGAGGTGCACCTCGGCAAGCTGACCGTCGCCGCCGATCGGCAGGCGATGTACCAGCGCCTGGCCGAGCTGGCCGAGACCCGGCTCTACGATGGCGGCCGCGCGTTCGCGTGGTGGGGCGAGGCCGTCGTCGAGGACCCGACCGCCGAGCAGCCGCTCGAAGAGGTCGAGCGCCTGGCCAAGGACACCGGCGCGTGGGACGAGCTGGTGATCATCTACACCCGCGCGCTCGAGCGCCACACGGCGAGCGCGGCGGCCGAGACCCACAAGAAGACCCTGCTGCGCCTCGCGCGCGTGTTCGAGTTCGAGCTGCGCGATGCTCATCGCGCGGTCGAGACCCACCTGCGGGTCCTCGAGCTCGACGCGAAGGAGCCGGAGGCGCTGGCCGCGCTCGATCGCCTGTACGGCGGCGCGGCGATGCACGACGAGCTGGTCGAGATCCTGCGCCGTCGCATCGAGATCTCGACCGATCCGGACGAGCAGATCGAGCTGCAGTTCCGGCGCGGCGCGATCTTCGCCGATTCGCTGGGCGACCTCGACGCGGCGCTCGCGTGCTACCACGCGGTGCTCGAGCAGGAGAGCCGGAACCGGCGCGCCCTCGAGTGCGAGGAAGGCATCTACTTCCGCCGCGAGGAGTGGGCCAAGCTCTTCGACACCTACGAGAAGCTGGTCGACTGCGCCGATGGCGACAACGAGCTCGCCGACGTCTACGCGCGCATGGCGCGGCTGTCGTCGGAGGCGCTCGATCACGAGGAGCGGTCGATCGATCTGTGGGGCCGCGTCCTGGACATCCGGGGCGAGGAGCCGCAGGCGCTCGCCGCGCTGGCCGAGCTCTATACCCGCCGGTCGAAGTGGGACGACCTCGTCGAGATCATCGAGCGTCAGGTGGCGGTCGCGCCGTCGGACGCCGAGCAGATCGCGCTCTACAAGCGGCTCGGCCGGGTGTGGAGCGACAAGCTCGGCCACGAGCGCTCGGCGCTCGACGCCTGGCTGTGCGCGGATCGCATCGATCCGAACGACCTCGAGACGCTGCGGTCCCTGGCCGCGCTGTACCAGAGCACGCAGTCGTGGGACGAGCTGTCCCAGACCCTGAACCGCATCGTCCAGGTCGGTGGCGACACCGGCCAGATCGACGAGAACGAGACGATCGAGCTGTTCGCGCAGCTCGGTCAGCTCGAGGGCGACATCCTCGGCCGCGTCGACCACGCGGTCGATGCGTGGCGCAAGGTGCTCTTGCTCGACCCGTCGGACTTCCGCGCGCTCGCGGCCCTGGAAGGGCTGTTCTCGCGCGAGGCCCGCTGGGAAGAGGGCATCGAGGTCATGGAGAAGCGCGCGCTCGTGCTCGACGACGAGCGCGCTCGCATCGACACGCTGCTCCAGGCCGCCGCGACCTGGGAGGAGAAGGTCGAGAACCTCACCGCCGCCGCCCAGGTCTACGAGCGCGTCCGCGCGGCGGACGTCGGCAACGTGATCGCGTCGGAGCGCCTCGAGGCGATCTACCGCGCGCAGTACAAGTGGACCGAGCTGACCGAGGTGCTCCTCGAGCGCGTCGAGCAGCGCACGGATGTCCCCGAGCAGATCCAGCTGCTCAACGCGGTCGCGAAGATCTACGAGACCGAGCTGGGTGATCAGGAGGGCGCGTTCTACGTGCTGCAGGCCGCGTTCAAGCGCGACTACGCTCACGAGGAGACCGCGATCGAGCTCGAGCGCCTGGCCACGGCGACCAACCGCTGGCAGGAGCTGCTCGAGGAGTACACCCACCAGGTCGCCGAGCTGGAGCAGACCGATCGCGCGGCCGCCGCGGACCTCTGGGTCAAGGTGGGTCGCTGGTACGGCGAGCACCTCTCGCACATCGAGTTCGCGATCCACTCGGTCGAGCAGGCCCTGCGCATCGATCCGAGCCACACCGGCGCGCTCGCGGCGCTGGCCGAGCTGCAGCGCCGCCGCGGCTCGTGGGGCGAGCTGATCGAGACGCTGTCGAAGCACGCGGCGGTCGAGCCCTCGTCCGAGAAGCGGACGGAGCTCTACTTCGCGCTGGCCGAGCTGTACGAGAACCAGATCCAGGATCCGGCCCAGGCGATCGCGGCCTACCAGCAGGCGGTCGCGGCCACGCCCGAGGCCAAGCCGGCGCTGCAGGCGCTGGAGCGGCTGTACCGCCGCACCGAGCAGTGGGAAGCCCTCATCGATGTCCTGTCGCGGCGCGCCGCGCTGGAGACCGACGAGCGCGACGTCGTCAAGCTGCGGCTCGAGGTCGGTCAGATCTGGGACCTCCGCCTGTTCGACGCCGGCCAGGCGATCGGCGCGTACTCGAGCGTGCTCGAGGTCGATGCCACCAACCTGACCGCGCTGCGGGCGCTCGAGTCGCTCTACGACAAGACCAACCAGCCCGAGAAGTACCTCGAGGTCCTCGAGGCGCAGCTCGACGCATCGCCCAGCGATGCGGAGCGGGTCTCGCTCTACGAGCGCATGGCCGCGGCCTGGGAGGAGCGCTTCGGCAAGCTCGACCGCGCCGCCGAGTCGCTCGAGAAGATCGTCGCGGTCGACCCGCGCAACTTCGGCGCCTACCGCGAGCTGGCCCGGCTCTACTACCAGGCCGGCAAGTGGGAGTCGCTGGTCGAGACCTATCGCAACCACGTCATGGCGACCTCGGATGTCGCCACGCGCGTGGACCTGTACTGCGCGATGGGCGCGGTCTACGAGGCGCAGCTCCAGGACATGGACCGCGCGATCGAGGCCTACACCGACGTGCTGTCGTTCGACGCGGACGAGCCGCGCGCGCTCGACGCGCTCGGTCGCCTGTACGAGAAGATCTCCGAGTGGGATCGCGCGATCGACTCGATGACCGCCCTGGTGCGGCTCACCGAGGAGCCGCGCAAGCAGGTCGAGCTGTTCTCGCGGATCGGCCGCATCCACTACGGCCAGCTGCACGACGCCGAGGCGGCGGAGGCGAACCTGCTCCGCGGCCTCGCCATCGACCCGGGCCACGTCCCGACGATGGAGGTCCTGGTCAAGCTGTACTCGGATCGCGGCGACTGGCTGAAGGCCGCGCAGATGATGATCCGGGCCGAGGCGTACACGCCGGTGGTCCTCGACAAGGTCCGCCTGCTGTACGACGCGGCGCGGATCTACCAGGAGAAGCTGCGCCAGCCGGATGCGGCCAAGCAGCTCTACGCGTCGGTCATCGCGCTCGATCCCGAGCACGTCGACGCCGGCCGCCCGCTCGCCGACCTGTACTTCCAGGCCAAGGAGTGGGAGCCGCTGTCGCCGGTGATCGACATGCTCGTCCGCAAGGTCGCGCAGACCCACCCCGATCCGAAGGAGCTCAACGAGCTCTTCTACCGGGCGGCCCGCACGTCCGACGAGCTGGGCTTCAACGACAAGGCCCTCGGCTACTACAAGTCGGCCTACGACCTCGACTCGACGTACCTACCGACCTTGATCGGCCGCGCCGACCTGCTCTTCAAGATGAGCGACTGGGACGGCGCCGGGAAGATCTACCAGACCATCCTGGTCCAGCATCGCGACAGCCAGGCCGAGGCGGACGTCGTCCGCATCTACTACCGGCTGGGCATGGTTCGGCAGAACCTGGCGGAGCGCAAGAAGGCGCTCAACATGTTCGAGAAGGCGCTGGAGATCGATCCGACGCATCGCGACACCCTGCAGGCGGTCATCGCGCTGCAGCAGCAGCAGGGCGACTGGGAGGCCGTGGTCCACGCCAAGCGCGGCCTCATGGCGACCGCGCCCGACAAGGAGCGGGTCCAGCTCCTCGACGAGATCGGCGGCATCTACCAGACGCAGCTCGCGAACCCGGGCAAGGCGATCGCGGCCTTCCTCGAGGCCGGCGAGATCGATCCCGACGATCACCAGCTGCTGCAGAAGGTGCTCGACCTCTACACCGAGACCAAGCAGTGGAAGAAGGTCGTCGAGACGATCGAGCGCTTCATCGCGCTCGAGGCGGACTCGGTGCGCAAGGGCGCCTACTACATGGCGGCCGGCACGATCGCCCGCGACGAGCTCAAGGCGCTCGACGAGGCGATGGACTACTACAACGCCTCGCTCGACAACTTCTTCGCGAACCCCGGGAAGCTGCCGGCGGCGATGTTCACCCGCGCGCTGAAGGCGTTCGAGAACATCGACAAGATCACGACGACGAAGCGCGACTGGAAGACCCAGGAGCGCAACTACCGCCACATGATCAAGCGGCTCGGCAAGCCGGGCGAGCACGGCGAGCAGATCGACAAGCTGCGCATCAGCCTGCTCGACGCGCTGGGCGAGATCTATCGGTCGCGCCTGAAGAGCTACAAGGAGGCGATCGGCGCCTTCGAGCTGGCGACCAACCTGGATCCCGAGAACCAGGGCCGCGCCGAGATCATGGCCGAGCTGTACCTGGTGGCAGGCCCCGATTACGCCGAGAAGGCGATCGAGCAGCACATGAAGATGCTGCGGGTCGAGCCGTTCAAGTACGACAGCTACAAGGCGCTGCGGCGCATCTACATGGACACGCACCAGTACGACAAGACCTGGTGCCTCTGTAACACCCTGGCGTTCCTCAAGAAGGCGGACCAGGACGAGCTGCAGTTCTACGAGCAGTACAAGCCGCGCGGCCTGGTGAAGGCCAAGTCGATGATGTCCAACGAGTCGTGGGGCAAGCTCGTGCACCCCGACGAGAACCGCTACATCGGGGCGATCTTCGCCGCGGTCTGGCAGGGCATCGCGGCGATGAAGGCCTACGCCCACAAGGACCTGGGCATCAAGCGCAAGGACAAGCGCGCGCTCGGCACCGATCCGCTGATGTTCTCGAAGCTGTTCTACTACGTCGGTCAGGTGCTCAACGTGCCCCTGCCCGAGGTGTTCCTGGTCGAGGACAACAAGCCGGCCGACATCCAGCTCGCGAACTTCGTCGACAAGACCGAGCTGTGCCCGGCGTTCGTGGTGCGACCGCACCTGCTGCAGGGCAAGACCGAGCGCGAGATAGCGTTCCTCTCGGCGCGCCGGCTGACGTTCATGCGGCCGGAGTACTTCCTGAAGATGCTCCTGCCGACGAACACGGAGCTGAAGGTCGCGCTGATGTCGGCGATCGCGATGATCAACCGGCAGTTCCAGGTGCCGCCCGACGTGGCGCCGCTGGTGGCGCAGTACATCCCCGAGGTGCAGAAGCGGATGCAGCCGCAGATGTACGAGCACCTCGCGGTGGTCGTGAACCAGTTCCTGCAGAAGGCGCCGGGCGTGGACCTGGGCAAGTGGGGCCACGCGGTGGATGCGACGTCGTATCGCGCGGGCTTCGTGGTGTCGGGTGATCTCGAGGTCGCGGCGCGGATGGTGTCGGCGGAGCCGGTCGCGATGGGCGGCCCGCAGGTGAAGGACAAGATCAAGGAGCTGGTGCTCTACAGCATCTCCGAGGACTACTTCGCGGTGCGCGCCCAGATGGGCCTGACGATCGGCTGACGGCCGACGTCGCCCCGCGACGGCACGCCTCGCAGGTCAACGCCTGCGGGGCGTTTCCATTTTCGGCGAATCCCTGTCCCTGTCCCTGTCCCTGTCCCTGTCCCTGTCCCTGTCCCTGTCCCTGTCCCTGTCCTTGTCCCTGTCCCTGTGCCTGTCCCTGTCGTCGATGTCCGGACGCCGGACACTCGAGTGAGTGCGTGCGGCCGCGCGTTTGTCGTTGGCGCGAGCACGCGCTCTCGCGCGACACACGCCACTCGGCCCGGGCTCAAACAGTCCTCGCGTGACGAGAGCGCGGGCGTCGGCGCTCGAACCAGCGATCGCGATCGTGCGCACGTGTGCCCTCGAGCGGAGACGCTGCGGAACTCGCCCGGGCCGAGGGCGTGTGCCGCGCTGCGCGCGTTGGCGAGAACCACGAGCAGCGGCAGAGACCGGGACAGGGACACGGACAGGGACACGGACACGGACAGGGACAGAGGAGGATCCCGGGCGGCGGAGCGCCGCCCGGTGACGGCGATCAGTGGGTCACGCGCCAGAGGATGGCGATGACCTGGTCGAGGGTGTGCCAGGCGACGGCGGAGGCGGCGGCGTCGACGTGGCCGAGGGCGGTGGCGGCCTCGAGGCAGGTGCGGGACTCGGCGGCGCTGCCGGCGGCGACGCGATAGAAGTGGGCGCGATCGCGGCCGCGGCGGTGCGAGCCCTCGGCGATGTTGAGCGCGACGCTGGTGGCCGCGCGCTGGAGCTGGTCCGCGAGGCTGCGATCGACGGCGCGGATCGGCGCGAGCAGCGGGCGCAGCAACGTGAGCGCCTCGAGGGCGAGGTCATGGGCGCGAAAGCGAGGTCCGTTCGTGGTGGGGTTCATGCCCGGTCAGGCGCACGGCGCGTGACGAGGGCGAGGGCAGGGATGATCGAGACCGCGGTGGCGGCGTATGCCCTCGGCGCGGGCCGAGCGCCCTGGGCATGAGAACCCCACCACGAGAGGACCGAGCGCCCGCGAACGAGCGCTCGAGAGGATGCTGCCGCTCGGTCAGTCCGCGCCACGCGCGATCGCGAACGCGCGCTGCAAGACCGGGTCATCCGCCGTCTCGACGATCGGCGTCTCGATCGCGCGGTCCGGAACGACGCCGCGCGCCTCGAGGTCGCCGCTGGGCCTGACGATGTACGCCTTCGGAAACCCGACGACGAGGCCGCTGTGGTCGAGCGTGAAGGTCTCCATCGCGCCGTACGTGGTCGCGAGATCCGAGGTCTCCTCGCCGAAGATCACGCCGAGGTGGGCGTCCTGGATCGTCGCCGCGACCGCGACCGCGTTGGAGTACGTGTGCCGGTTGATCAGCACGTAGACCTTGCCGGTGAACCGCGGCGCGGGGCGCGGCTGCGACGGCGGGACCTCGAACGCGATGGTGTCGCCGATCCGGGCGCGCGCGTAGGCGTCGGCGAAGCGGCGCGAGGCGCTGGGTGGGCGCGGCGTCGGGCTCGACGTTGCGCGGGCCTCGAGATCGAGGCGCCGCTGGTTGGCGGCGATGGCCGGCGCGCTGACCTTGATCCGGAACGACGACTCGAACGCGAACGGGCGGGTCGCGAACCAGCCGACCATGATGTCGCTGAACGAGCTGTCGCCGCCGGGGTTGTTCCGGAGATCGATCACGATCGCCGTGGCGCCGGCGGCGATGAAGTCGCGGAACGCATCGTCGATGAAGGTCCGGAACTGCGTGTTGTCGTACTCGTCGGTGGCGTCGGGCGCGGCGTTGTAGAACGGCCCGGGGCGGAGGTAGGCGAGGGTGCCGTCGACCATGCGCGCGGTGCGGGTCTTGTAGTCGAGCGCGAGCACCGGCGGCTCGGCCTGTGCGGCGGCCTTCATCGCGGCGTCGGTGCGCGCGGGCAGCGTGAGGTCGACCGGGGCCGCGTCGCCGCGTCGCAGCGTCACCGCGAAGCTGGTCGGGCTGCCGAGCTCGAGCCAGAGCACCATCGGGAGGTCGTCCTCGAGGAGCCCACCGGCGAGGTACGGCGTGTCGGCGGAGAGGTCGCCGTAGGCGCGCGCGAGCCAGGCCGCGATCGGCTGGCCATCCAGCGCGAGCAGCTCGTCTCCGCGCGCGATCGCGGCGAGGCCGCTGCGGTTGTCGGTCACGTACACGCGATCGCCGACGACCCGGACCAGCAGCGGGAACGCCACCCCGCCGTCGGCCAGGTAGCGCGCGAACGCCGCGTAGATCGCATCGACGCGGGCGTGGGCGATCCGACCGAAGGCGACGAAGCGCTGGAACCGGAGGGCGACCTCGAGCGGCGTCTCGGGCCCGGTGATCGCGGCGCGGGTCGCGGCGTAGCGCGCGTCGTAGGCGTCGCGCGGCGTGCGCGCGTAGAGGTCGTAGTGCGCCTGCTGCAGCGTGGTGTAGAGCTGCGCGAGATCGGCGCGGACGTCGTCGGCGGACAGCCGGGGTGGCGCCGCGGGGGCGGCGGATCGGCCCGGCGCGCGGGGGGCGCAGGCGGTGGCGGCGACGAGTGCGACGAGGGCCGCGCGCGTCGCGACGAGGTTCCAGGATGGGCGCATCGAGAGGCTCCAGTTGCGCGCAGGGACGGCACCGCGCCGATTCAAAATATGCTAAAAATTTGAAAGATCAACTGACGATGCCCCGACGCCCACGCTCCGTCATCGACCAGCCCGCGCGGATCGAGCTGCTCGCCTCGCCGACCCGGCTCGAGCTCGTCGACACGCTCGACGCCCTCGGCCGCGAGGCCACCGTGCTCGAGCTCTCGGCCCAGCTCGGCCGGCCCGTCGCCGGGCTCTACTATCACCTGCGCCTCCTCGCGCGCGGCGGGGTGATCGAGGAGCTGGCCGGCGCCGGCAGCGGCCGGCGCTACCGCGTGCCGCCAGCGATGCGGCTGCGCTACCACCCCGGCAAGACCTCCAACGCGCGCGCGGTCGGCAAGGCGATCGCGAGCATGCTGCGGGTCTCTGGCCGCGACTTCGCCGCGGCGCTGCGCGATCCGCGCACGGTCGCCGCGGGCCCGCAGCGCGCGCTGTGGGCGGCGCGGGTGAAGGGCTGGGTGAGCGCCGCTGACCTCAGCGAGATCAACCGGCTGATCGCCCGGCTCGGCGTGCTCGTGCGCCCGGAGCGCAAGCCTGGCGCCGATCGGTTGGTGGCGCTGTCGTGGGTGCTGACCCCGGTGCCGGTCAAGATCCGCCGGGGACCGCGGTCGGGCGGGACGCGGCGTCGACCGCCGCGGTGATCACCGCGAACGCGTCTCCGGATCCGCGGGCGAGCGATCGCACCATCGGCGGTCTCGATCGGGACGCTATACTCAGCGACTGATGCTGCGCTGCGGTCTTCTCACGCTCGTCGTTCTCGCTGCCTGCGGCTCGCCGGATCCGACCTTCCCGGATGCCGCCCACCTGGATGCGGCCGTGCTCGACGCGAGCGCGCCCGACGGCGCGCCCGACGCCAGCGTCGACGCGGTGCCGTGCAACCCGGTCATCCTCGCGGGCGGCACCGACGTCGCGACCCAGGGCTGGGGCGTCACGCAGCAAGGCGCCGCGACGATCTCGTACGTCGCCGGCGGGACCCAGCTGACCACCTCCACGGGCGGCAGCACGGGCGGGCAGCTGCTCCTGACCCTGGCGAACGCAGTGCAGCCGGGCACCGCGTACACGCTGCAGGTCGAGCTGACGCTGACCGCGGTCAACGCGCACAACCAGTTCGACAGCGGGGCCGCGATCATGGGCTCGTTCACGGCCCCGGCGGGCATGACTGCCGAGCGCGGCCAGATGATCTACCTCGACGCCAACGCCATCGGCTGGACCGACAACTCGCAGGCGTTCGCGGTCGCGCTCGCCGATGGAAACGTCCACACCATCGAGCTCGCCGTCGATGCGGCCGGAGCGGCCACGGTCAAGGTCGACACCGTCGCCGCGCTGAGCCGCGCCGCCTTCACGACCAACGGCACGATCGCGATCGGCGATCAGACCAACGACCCGAACGTCGACGCGACGATGGTCATCAAGTCGGTCAAGCGGCTGTGTTCGCTGTAGGCGACGCGGGTGTGGTCCTGATCGAGGAGCCGATGGTGCTCGTCGATCGCGCGGGTCATCGCTCGACGGGCCGCATCGCGATCGGCGCACCCGTGCGCGACGGCGAGGATCGCGCCCGCTGCGAGGTCTGGCTCGACGGCATCGCTGATGGCGCGTTCGATGTCGTCGGGGCTGCGCCGCTCCACGCGCTGATCGCGGCCGTCCGCCTCGTTGGCGCGCGCCTGCACGCGCACCTCGCGACCGGCGGCGACGTGCTCGTCCTCGACGACGCGCCCTTCGACACCACGGTCCGTGACTGGCTCGCGCCGGCGCCGGAGCTCGAGGCGCTGGTCAGGGCGGCGGTGCCCGCAGGCGATCCAGCGGCGCCGCATGACGCCATCGGCACGGCATCGGAGTCGCTCGCCGAGGAGCCGATCGTGCTGGTCTCGCCCGCCGGCGCGCGCGTCGCCGGTCGCATCGCGCTCGGTCGGCCGGCGCCCTGGCACGAAGCCTGGCAGGTCGCCGTGGTGTTCGATGGCTGGTCCCGTGCATCCCCGATCATCAACGAGACGCCGCTGTTCGCGCTCCACCTGGCGCTGCGCTTCCTCGGCTTCACCGTGTTCGACGTCCTCCGGCGCGGCTGGCAGATCCTCGACGCCGCCGGCGCGCCGCATCCAATCGCCGCCTGGCTCGGGCCGTACGTGGCCATGCCCGTCCTGCCAACCGACACCGACGCCGACGCGCTCGACGAGCCGTAAGGTCACGGAACCCTCCGGGCCGCAACCCCGCTAGAAGTTCCACATCTCCGGCAGCTCCGCATCGCAGAGCGCGCACGCGAAGTGGTCGTCCTTCACGAGGTTGCGCTCGCCGCAGGCGGGGCAGCGCCGGAACTCGAAGGCGGCGGTGTACGCGGGCGGATGCGCGATGCCGGCCCGCGCGAGCGCGGCGGCGACGGCGGCGTACGAGTCGGGGCGCGGGCAGTATCCGGTAGAGAGGTTCGAGACGGCGACGCAGGCGCCGCGCGCGAAGAAGATCTCACCAGCGGCGAGCACGGGCTGGCCGCCGGCGCACGCGACGTGCTCGGAGCGGCGGCTCGCGATGCGCAGGATGCCGTCGACCGTGACGACGAAGGTCGCGGGCGTCGCGCCGTCCTCGCGATCGGCGACGTGGGCGGCGAGCCAGTCCGAAAGGTCGGTCGCCCTGCCGATCGCGGTCCCCGGCGCCGCGTCGGCGGCCGCGGCGCGGATCGCCTCGGGCCCGACGTACCTGTACGCGCTCGTCGAGATGCCCGGGGTCATCGCGCGATGCTACAGCCGTACGCCGACGAACAGCTGCGCGTTCAGATCGACGTTGCGCGTGTCGAGGACGTCGACGTAGACCGGCTGACCGCCGACGGGCTTGCACGTGGGGCGGTCGCCGCCGTGGTCGCTGACGCCGGCGCCGAGCTGCGCGCCGACGATGAGGTGGCCGGTGGTGACGCCCACGCCGAGGGCGCCCTCGAAGGCCGCGCTCTGGATCGTCGGGTCGCCGCACAGCATCTCGAGGATCGCGGTCGTGTCCATGTGGATGCGCTCGACGCCGGCGCCGGCGCGCGCGAACAGCTCGACGTGCGGGAACTGGAGCGCGACGCGCGGGCCCGCGGTGAAGCGCCACCGGGTGAGGGTCGTGTCGTCGCTCTCGTCGGACAGGTTCATCCAGGTGTGATCGAACCCGAGGTCGAGGCCGACGACGACCCGCGGGTCGGATTCCGCGCCAGCGGGGTGCACCTGCACGAGCGCGCCGGCGCGCACGCCGACCTGGGGCCCGGCTTCGACCAGCGCGTCGTAGCGGTCGTCGGCGACGGGCGCCGAGAGCCCGACGCTACCGTCGAGGAACCCGGCGAGCGGGCCGGCGGTGGCGCGGCCCTCGGCGGCGGACGCGATCGTGAGGGCGAGCAGCGCGATGACGGGACGGTGCATGCGCCGACTGTGAGGCGTGACGCGGATCGGTGACGCGATCCGGCGCACGCTGCCGAGGCTTGCCACCCGTCCCGGGCGTCAGGCGTTCGTCGGCCCGGTCCAGTCGGACGGGTTCGGCAGGCGGGCGCTGTGCTTGAGGCCGGTGACGCGGAAGACCCGCAGCTCCTCGGCCTTGCCCTTCACCTTCACCGGCGGCAGCGCCTCGGCGATCACGCGATCGGCGACGTAGCGGTGGGTGTGCTCGGAGATGATGACCTCGCCCGCGGAGGCGAGGTTGACCAGGCGCGAGGCGACGTTCATCGCGTCGCCGATCGCCGTGTACTGCAGCGCGCGGGTCGAGCCGATCGCGCCGGTAATCACGTTGCCGGTGTTGATGCCGATGCCGATGCGGATCGGCGACTGCTTCTCGGCGGCGCGGGTCCGGTTGAACTCCTCGAGCGCCGACAGCATCGCGAGCGCGCACGACACCGCCTTGAACGGCGCGTCGTCGAGGGCGATCGGCGCGCCGAACAGGCCGATGATCTCGTCGCCGACGAACTTGTCGAGCGTGCCGGTGTACTGGAAGAGGATGTCGACCATCACCTCGAAGTACTCGTTCAAGGTGTTGACGACCTCGACCGGCGGCCGGCCGTCGGACATCGTCGTGAAGCCGCGGATGTCCGAGAACAGCATCGTGATCTCGTTGACGCGTCCGCCCTTCTCGATGACGAGCTCGCCCTTGACGACCTGCTCGACGACCGACTGCGGGATGAGGCGCGAGATCTGGGCGCGGGTCTGCGCTTCCTTCTCGATGCGGCTGGCCAGGCGCGCGTTCTGGATCGCGACCGCGGCCTGCGCGGCCATGCCGGTGCAGATCTGCAGGTCCTTCTCGGTGAACGCGTTCGAGGTGAACAGCGAGTCGAGGTGCATGATGCCGAGCAGCTCGTTCGAGTGCAGGAGCGGCACGGTCATCGTCGACCGGATGCCCTGCATGATGATCGAGTGGGCGCCCGAGAACCGCGAGTCCATCGTGGCATCGGACGACAGCACCGCGGCGCGGTTGGTCGTGACCTCGGCCAGCACGGTGCGCGACAGCACGATGTTCATGTCGCCGCGGCCGGTGCGGGTCTTGACGTAGCGGGCGACCATCTCGCCCTTGTCGTCCTTGAGCAGGATCGCGCCGCGGTCGGCGCCGACCAGCTCGAACGCCTTGTCGAGGATCTTGGGCAGCAGCTTCTCGAGATCGAGCTCGCTGCCGACCGCGCGCGCCAGCTCGTGGCCGATGCGCAGGCGCTCGTAGTCGCGGCGCAGCTGGTTGACGTCGGTGATCTGGTTCTCGCGGGCGAAGTCGCCGGTCGAGGCCTGGATCCGCTGGCGGATGTGGCTCTCGGTCAGGCCGGGCGCGATCGTCACCCGGTGCATCGGCTCCTCGACCGCGGGCTTGTCCTGGAAGACCAGCCGGGTCGAGCCCATCGTGACCTCGTCTCCATCGGAGAGCATGTGGTCGCCGATGCGCTCGCCGCGCAGGAACGTGCCGTTCAAGGAGCGCAGGTCGCGCAGCAAGAACCGGCCGTCGGGCCCGCGCTGGATCTGCGCGTGCTCCTTCGAGATGATCCGATCGAGGATCTGGATCGTGTTGTCGGGGTGCCGACCGATCGAGTTGAAAGCGGCGAGCTCGAATTCTTGCCGCTCGTCCCCGGAGATGACGATGAGCTTGGCCATCAGGCGTCGGTCTAAGACGGGAGAGACCCCGACTCGAACGATGGTAAGCCGGCGCGGCGGCCAAGTCTAGCGCCCGTGAGGACGGGTTCACCCTGTGGTGTCGGAGGGATCCGCTTCGGTCGCGGGGTGGGCTTCCTCCCACCGCAGGCACACCAGTCCGACCAGCACCATGAGCAGCGTCGAGATGGCCTGGAACCCGAGCGACGCGGCGACGACGATGCCGTCGGCGCCGGGCACGGCGACGAACCGGGCCAGCAGGGTCTTGGCGGTCGCCTGGGTCGGACCAAGCCCGACCGGGGCGATCGGGAGTGCCTGGACCAGGAAGATGATGGGGAACAGCACCAGCGCGGCGCGGATCGGGACCTCGATGCCGAACAGCCGGTAGGCGAGGGCGTGGGCGGCGATCAAGATGCCGAGGTGCAGGCTGCGGGCGGCGGTCGCCGCGAGCGTGCCGAACACGCCGGCGTCGAACAGCGGCGCGAGCAGGGCGTGGCGCGCCAGGAACTGCGGGCGGATCCAGACCAGCGCCAGGTACGCCGGCAGGCCGAACGCGACCAGCCACAGGAGCCAGGTCAGGTTGGCCTCGGGCACGGCCTCGAGGGCCAGGCCGCCGGCGACCGCGCCGACGACGGCGAGCAGGAACGCGCCGGTCGTGAGCAGCACCGCGCCGGTCGCGCGCGCGAGGGGCACGTCGTGGCGACGGTGCAGGAACCAGACGATGCCGCCCTGGCCGGCGCCGTAGTTGACCAGCGCGAGCAGGTAGCTGGCGCCGCGCACGAGCACCACATCCTTGAAGCGCAGCGACACCTTCAGCGACACCCGCAGCGAGACCCAGAGGGCGATCGAGTCCGCGATGAGCAGCGCCAGGATGTAGGGCACCGCGATCGCGCACAGCCGCCACCACGACACGTGCTCGAGCGCGTCGCCGACCGCGGCGATCGGCGTGGTCGCCGCGACCCAGACCAGCGCGCCGACCGCGATGACGTAGGGCGCGAGCGCGCGGGCGCGGCGGGCGGTCGGGGACACGGCCGCGGAGTGTGCGCAGCCCCCCCGGCGGTGTCGAGCGCGGCGAGCGGCATTTGGCGCCCGGCGTGGGATCCGCACGGTGGCGCCAGGTTCGCGGCGCGTGACCTGCTACGCTGCTCGCGGGTGCAGCGACGGCGCTGCAGGCATCGCCGCGGGTCGGGCCGCCCGTGGCAAGGACGTTCGCGAACGAGCGAGCGCGGTGCCGCATGTCCTCCGATGATCCCGATTCGAGCGTGGGCCCACCGCCCGGGGTGTGGCTGTTCGCACACCGCGCGGTGCGGCGGCTGTGGTCGCCGATCCAGCGGTTCCTCGCGATCGAGGCGGCGAGCGGGCTGGTCCTGATCGCCGCGACCGCGGTCGCGCTCGCGCTCGCGAACTCGCCGTGGGCCGACGCCTACGATCATGTCTGGCACACGCCGATCGGCCTCGCGGTCGGCGACTGGGCGTTCACCCGGCCGCTGCACTTCTGGGTGAACGACGGCCTGATGACGGTGTTCTTCTTCGTCGTCGGCCTCGAGATCCGGCGCGAGATGGCCGGCGGCGAGCTGTCGTCGCTCCGGCGCGCGGCGCTGCCGGTGGCCGCGGCGCTGGGCGGCATGCTCGTGCCGGCGCTCATCTACCTGGCGTTCAACCACGGCCGGACCGGCGAGGTCGGCTGGGCGATCCCGATGGCCACCGACATCGCGTTCGCGGTCGGCGTGCTGACCCTGCTCGGCCGGCGCGTGCCCTCGGCGCTGCGCGTGCTCCTGCTCGCGCTCGCGGTCATCGACGACATCGGCGCGATCCTGGTGATCGCGATCGCGTACTCGGGCGACATCGAGCCGGTCGGCTACGCGATCGCGGCCGCCGCGATCGCGGGCGTCATGGTGCTGTCGCGCGCGGGCGTGCGCGCGCCGGTGGCGTTCGTGCCCGCCGGCGTCGCGCTGTGGGTCGGGTTCCACGTCGCGGGCATCCATCCGACCCTGGCCGGCGTGGTGCTCGGCCTCCTGACGCCGGCGGCGCCGTGGTACGGCGCGCAGCACGCCGGTGAGGTCGCGCGGACCCACGGGCGCGCCCTGGCCGCCGGCGTCGACGATCACGCGGTCCACGATCATCTCGCCGCGATCGATCGCGCGCGGCGCGAGGCGGTCGCGCCGGTCGAGCGGCTGCAGCACCTGCTGCACCCGTGGGTCGCGTTCGCGATCATGCCGCTGTTCGCGCTCGCCAACGCCGGCGTCTCGGTCGCCGGCGCGACCTTTACCGGCGACGCGGCCTGGGTGTTCCTCGGCGTCGCCGTCGGGCTCGCGGTCGGCAAGCCCATCGGCGTGTTCGTCGCGACCCGCGGCGCGATCGCGACCGCGCTGTCGCCGCGACCGCGGCGGGTGACCGACCTCGGGCTCGCGCTGGTCGGCGCGGTCGCGGGGATCGGCTTCACGATGTCGCTGTTCATCGCGCAGCTGGCGTTCCCGGCCGGCCCGCTGCTCGCGACCGCCAAGCTCGCCATCCTCGCCGGCTCGGGCGCGGCGATCGCGATCGGGCTGACGGCCGGGCTGGTCGCGCTGCGCCCGGTCCGCGACGACGTCAGCGAACACGTCGCGGAGGCGGCGACCACCGACTGACGCGCTCGGAGTCGCGCCGGATCGCGCTCGGGGATATTCTCGCCCCGCGATGAGCGAGGTGTCGGGCCGAGCGTGGGCGTTCTTCGTGCAAGCCGAGCGGCACGGCCTCGTCGATCTCGACGAGCTGCTGCGCGACGCGCCGGTCGAGCGGCGCGCGCTCGAGGAGCGCCGCGCGCGGATCCGCTGGGACGACTGGGCGGAGCTCCTGGCGCGCTTCGCGGCGCCGCTCACGCGCGCCCAGGTGATCGCGTCGGGGCGGCTCGCGCTGACCGAGGACTTCCTCGGCGGCCTGCTGCGCATCGTCGGCGTGTTCACCAACGCGCAGGACGTGTATCGGCTCGGGACGCAGTGGACCGGGCCGTCGATGTATCGCTCGATGGCGTTCACCTACGCCGCGCCCGACCCGGGCACCGTGCACGTCACCATCGCGCTGCGCGCGCGGTACCGGCCCAGCGAGCCGTGGTTCCTGGGCATGGTCGGCGTCTTCGAGTCGGTGCCCGAGCTTTTCGGGCAGCCGCCGGCGCAGGTCCGCTGGACGGTGACGCCGACCAGCGGCGACTACTGGATCACGCTGCCGGCGCGGACGCGCGCGCGCGATCGCCTGCGCCGCGTCGTCGACGCGTTCCGTGCGCCGCACACCGTGACCGAGGCGCTGGTCGAGCAGCAGCGCCAGGTGTCGGTGCAGCTCGAGGCGCTGCGCGACGCGGAGAGCGGGTACGCCTCCTTGCTCGACACGCTGCCGACCGCGGTCGCGCTGTTCGACGCCGCGCGGGTCGTCTACGGCAACCCGGCGCTCGCGCGGGTGCTCGGCCTGGCGCCGCACGAGGTCGAGGGCGAGCGCCTGGCGAAGCTGGTCCACGCCGACGATCTCGCCGCGCTGCACGGCGCGGCGGCGTCGGCGCCGATCACGTGCCGCATGGTGCGCCGCGACGGCGGAATCGCGCACCTCGAGGGCGTGGTGCTCGAGCACGTGCGGTTCTACGGCCGGACGCTGCGCGGGCTGTGCGCCAACGACGTGACCGCGCGGGTCGAGGTCGAGGGGCGCCTGGCGCGCAGCGAGGAGATGCGCCGCGCGATGGTCGAGGTCATGCCCGACCTGCTGCTGCGGGTCCAGCGCGACGGCCGCATCGTCGACGAGCTCGGCGGCCGCGAGTTGCCGGCGGCGGTGCGGGCGCAGCTCGCGCCGGGCGCGTCGCTGACCGCGCTGCCGCTCGGGCGGCCATCCGACGTCGCCGCGATCGTGGCCGCGCTCGCCCTCGGCCAGCCGCACACGTTCGAGTGGTTGCTCGACAGCGGCGCCACGCTCGAGGGCCGGCTGGTGCCGCTCGCGCTCGAGCACGACGCGCTGGTGTTCGTGCGCGACGTGTCGCGGCGGCGCGACGAGCAGCGCCAGTTGGCGATCGCCGAGCGCATGGCCGCCGTCGGCACGCTCGCCGCCGGCGTGGCCCACGAGATCAACAACCCGCTGGCCGCGGTGATCGGCAACCTCGAGCTGCTCACCGAGGCGATCGAGGCGGGCCTTGCGCTCGGCGAGGTCGACGAGGTCCAGGCGATGGTGCGCGACGCCACCGAGGGCGCGCGTCGGGTGATGCGGATCGTGGCCTCGATGAAGGCGTTCTCCGGGGGGCGCGCCGCGGCGGTGGCGGCGACCGTCGCGCCGATCGACGTCGAGGCGGTGGTCGACAGCGCGCTGGTGCTGATCACCCAGCAGATCGTGCAGCGCGCGCGGCTGGTGCGCGAGGCCGGCCGGCCGCCGCGGGCGCTGGCCGGCGCCGACCGCCTCACGCAGGTGATGGTCAACCTGCTGGTCAACGCGGTCCAGGCCACGCCCGAGGGCGATCCCGACGCGCACGAGATCCGGATCCGCACCGCGTTCGAGGACGGCTGGGTGGTGATCGAGGTCCACGACACCGGCGTCGGCATCGCGCCGGCGGCGCTGCCGCGGATCTTCGATCCGTTCTTCACGACCAAGCCGATCGGCGAGGGCACCGGGCTCGGGCTCGCGATCTCGCATCGCATCGTGCGCGAGGCCGGCGGCACGTTGACCGCGACCAGCCAGGTCGGGCGCGGCACGGTCCTGCGCGTCGCGCTGCGCCCGGCGACCGCCGAGGTCGCGGAGATCGCCGCGCCCGCGGCGCCCGCGGCGCCCGCGGCGCCGGTCCCGGCCCGGCGGGCGCGGATCGTGATCGTCGATGACGAACCCGCGGTCGGACGCACGCTGATCCGCGCGCTCGGCGATCACGACGTCGAGATCGTGGCGACCGCGGCGCTCGCGCTCGCGCGCCTCGGGCAGCCGCCGTGGCCGGATCTGATCCTCTGCGACCTCATGCTGCCCGGGCTCACCGGGGCGGAGCTCTACCAGCGGGTGTGTCAGGTGGCGCCGGCCCTGGCCGATCGCTTCCTGTTCACGACCGGCGGCGCGTTCACGCCGACCACCGAGGAGTTCGTGCGGACCCACGCCGCGCGCATGCACGTCAAGCCGCTCGACCTCGCGCGGTTGCGCGCGGCGATAGCCCTCGCGATCGCGCGCGATGCTTGATCAGAGCCTGTGAAGCTTTCGCTTCCAGGCCCATTCTCGATCGATCGGCCCCGTCGAGGACGACGGTCCCGATCTCCTCCGGAACCGGAGAACTTCGAGTTTGATGACAAACTCTCAGGCCATCGAGGCGGCGACGACCGCGACCGCGGTCGCGAGCGTGACCGTCGGCAGCGCCCAGACCAGCACGCGGTAGAGCTGCTCCTGCACGTGGCGGCCGAACCAGCGCCGCACCAGGTTGAAGCGGACCAGCGCGATGTTCAGCGCGAGCGTGGTCCCGAGCGTCAGGTAGATGAGCCCGAACAGCCGGGTGATCGTGTTGTCGCCGGTCATGAGCGACGGGTAGGCCGAGCCGATCGTGAAGTTGAGCGCGATCACCGCGAACAGCCCGCCGAGCAGGATGTTGGTGAGGTCGAGCGGCGCGACCTTGAACTCGCCGTCCTCCATCCGCATGAGCCAGAGCGCGAGCAGCGGGATCATCAGCACGGCGAACAACGGGATGAAGATCGCGAGCACGCCGGCACCCGGGCGGCGCGCGACGTCGAGCGTGACGTCGACGCCATCCTGGGCCTCGCCGTACCAGCCCGGCTCGGTGGTGTGCGCGATCCCGATCCGCACTGGCTCCCAGCCGTCGAGGGTCGCGCGCGTGGACTGCTGCGCGAACCCGAGATCGTCCTGGTCGACGTCGAGCACGACCAGCGTGGTGCGCTCGCGCTTCGAGACCACCTGCAGCCGCAGGCCCTGGCGGTCGAACGGGAACTGCCCGAGATCGAGCGGGGTCGCGAACTGCCCGGTGAGGCGCGCGCGGAGCTCGCACTCGCCGGTCGCCGTGATGCGCAGCAGCGCGCGGCTGCGGCTCGGATCGGCGAGCTGGTTGCGGAAGCCGAGCTGGGGCGACCAGATCGTGGCGAGGCGGGCGTCGGCGTCGGCGTCGCGGAGCAGCACCGGCGGGCCGCTCGCGTCCGGATCGGCGAGGCGCGGATCGGCCCAGCGCACGCGCAGGTCGAGGGTCGCGGTGAACGTGCCCGCGCGATCGTCGATCGCGCGGAGCTCGACGATCGCGGCGCTGACGCGGACGATCAGCGGCAGGCCGCGGCCCGTCGGCAGATCGGTGAGGACGACCGGCGGCTCGGCGTCCGGCGGGGGCGCGGCGGGCGCAGCGGGCGCTGGCGCCGCGGCGGGCGTGGGGGCCGCGGGGGCTGGCGCCGCGCGCTGGGCGCGCGCGGTCCGCGCGGCCACCACCGCGATCACCAGCGCGATCGCGATCCGCCGGATCACGCGTCGCCCCGCGGCGCCGACCTGGCCTCGGCCTCGGCGCGCAGCCGCTCGTGGTGGCGGGCCAGCGCGGCCAGCTCGTCGCACAGCGGGCCATCATCGCCGGGCCGCGCGGTGTCGCCGCGCGCGAGCGCGTCGAACCGTCCGCTGATCGCGCGCAGCGGCGCGAGCAGCCCGCCGCGCAGCACGATGATGATCAAGCCGGAGAGGAGCACGATCGCGAACAGCGCGACGAGCACCTGCCAGACCTTCGAGCGACTCGCCGCGGCCCGCGACGAGCTGAAGTCCTGCGCGGCCGCGAGCACGCCGATGATCTGGCCGGTGCTGTCGGGCACCGGCGTCAGCATGACGCCGTACGGCACGCCCGCGGCCATCGCGGTGTAGCGCACCGGCACGGTCGCCGACGCGAGCTGGGACGAGTCGACCAGCTGCGTGAGCAGCGCGCGATCGGTGGCGTGCAGCTGGATGTGCTTGCCGATCCGGCGCTGCGGGTCGAACACCGCGGGATCGATGCCGGTCGCCAGCCGGTGCAGCGGCTCCTCCTCGATGTAGAGCCCGAGCTCGAGGCCGTAGCCGCGCTTGATGTCGTCGAGCACGGTGCCCGGGTTGACGCCGACCTCGACGCTGCCGATCATCTTGCCGTCGACGCCGTTGACCGGCACCGCCGCGAACAGGTCGGGGCCGGACCGCGCGATCTCGACGCTGTGGCGCGCGACGTGCGACGCGTAGACGTCGAGGATCAGCGGCTGCTTGCTCTGCTCGCCGAACTTGTCGGGCGCGTGCAGGCGCAGGAGCGCGATGCCCGGCGGCACGTGGAAGATGACCTGCTCGACGCCGTACTTGTCGCGCTGGACCGCGAACATCGCCTGGGTCTCGGCGAGCAGCCCCGCGCGATCCTGCGCCGCGACCAGGGCCTGGATGCGCGGCAGGTCCGCGATCAGCTCGGCGCGCGCGAGCGCGTGGTCCTCGGCCTCGCGCAGGCCCGCCTGGACGATCGCGTCCATCTGCTGGTAGCGACCGTCCTCGACGTCGCTGATCAGGCCCCCGACCAGCGCGTGCAGGGCCAGGCCCATCGCGCTGACCACGGCGATCGTGGAGATGACGAGGGTGGTCGGCGCGAACCGCGCGAACCTCACGCGCGCCACCGCGCGACGAACAGACGGGCGGCGCCGCGGCGCCCCCCAGGAGCAGCGGTGACGAGCACGATTGGCGCCATCGTCGTCGATGCTCGCGGACCGCCCGGCAGCGGTCAAGCGGTCGGGGGCCAACCCGCGCGGCGCCGCGGCGATATCGCCCTTGCTCCCACCTTGCCAGTGCGCGCATGATCGCGCGGTGCGAGGGATGCGGATCGCGGTCGCGCTCGTGGCGCTCGGCGCCTGCGGCGGCGGCAGCGACACCGCGGACGCGCGTGGCGGCAGCTGCACCGCGGTGCCCGCCGCCGAGAGCGGCGACGGCACGTACTACGCGGCCGACGGCACCGGCAACTGCAGCTTCGATCCACCGGCCGGCCCGCTGCTGGTCGCCGCGATGAACAACCCCGACTACGCCAACGCGGCCTGGTGCGGCGCGTGCCTCGAGGTCACCGGGCCCGATGGCGTCGTCGTGGTCACCGTCGTCGATCGCTGCCCCGAGTGCGCGCATGGCGATCTCGATCTGAGCCCCGACGCGTTCGCGATGCTGTCGCCGCTGTCGGCCGGGCGCATCCCGATCACCTGGCACGAGGTCGCCTGTCCGGTGACCGGACCGATCGCCTACCGGTTCAAGGAGGGCTCGAATCCCTACTGGACCGCGATCCAGATCCGCAACCACCGCTATCCGATCGCGCAGCTCGAGGCGCGCGACGACGCCGGCGTCTGGCACGCGCTCCCGCGCGAGAGCTACAACTACTTCGTCGACGCGAGCGGGCTGGGCCCGGGGCCGTACGCGCTGCGCGTCACCGACGAGCGCGGCCACGTCGTCGAGGACGACGCGGTGCCGTTCGCCGAGGCGACCGAGGCCCGCGGCGCGGCGCAGCTCGACGCCTGCGTCAGCGATTGAAGAGCACGAAGATCAGCTGGTAGACGACGAACGCGAGCGCGCCGATCGCCGCGGCGGGCGCGGGCCGCAGCTGCTGGCTCGCGCCCATCGCCTTGGTGAACATCAGCACGAACCACACCAGGTAGCCGGTCATGAGCGTCCAGATCAACGCGCCAGCCGCGGTCGCGCCGTTCATCGCGTCCTCGTACGCGCGCTGATCGATGACGCCGACGAAGCCGAGGAAGGTCGTGACGACGTCGTGCAGCGCCGTCCACCACGACGCGACCGACAGGCCGACGCCGAGCCCCGCGAGCGTGTCCTCGAACGCGCCGGTCCCGCCGACAGCGCGGGCCGCGAGCTGCGCGACGCCGGTGGCCGCGATCCACGCCAGCAGCAGGCTCGGCACGTGGAAGTAGAGGTTGTAGTGGTAGTAGACCTCGGCGTCGATCGCGAGCCACGGCCGGAACACCGTCGGCCGGCCGCCGTTGTGCGACAGGAAGAAGTAGACCAGCGTGTACGCGGTCGCGGTGATCGCGACGGCGTAGGCGCCGTAGCGCAGCCGTCGCGGCTCCGCGGCCAGCGCATCGAGCGCGCGCCGCGGCCGGATGAACGCCCGCGCGTAGTACCAGCCGAAGCCCCGCATCCGTCAGGCCAGGCGCGCCTTCGCCTCCTGGTACTCGCGGACCAGGCGCGCGACCAGCTCGGCCGCCGGCGGCACGCTCGCGATCGAGCCGATGCCCTGACCGCAGCCCCAGATGTCCTTCCAGGCCTTGGCCGCCGCGCCGCCGCCGAAGTTCATCTTCGACGGGTCGCTGGTCGGCAGCGCGTCGGGATCGAGACCCGCCGCCACGATCGACGCCTTCAGGTAGTTGCCGTGCACGCCGGTGAACAGGTTGGTGTAGACGATGTCGCTGGCGCTGCCGTCGACGATCGCCTGCTTGTACGCGGCGACCGCGTTGGCCTCCTGGGTCGCGATGAACGCCGAGCCGAGGTACGCGACGTCGGCGCCCAGCGCCTGCGCCGCGAGCACGCCGCGGCCGGTCGCGATCGCGCCCGCCAGCGCGAGCGGTCCGTCGAAGAACCGGCGGATCTCCTCGACCAGCGCGAACGGCGACAGCGTGCCGGCGTGGCCGCCGGCGCCGGCGCACACCGCGATCAGCCCGTCGGCGCCCTTGTCGAGCGCCTTCTTGGCGTGGACCACGTTGATCACGTCGTGCAGCACGATGCCGCCCCAGGCGTGGACCCGCGCGTTGAGATCCTCGCGCGCGCCGAGCGAGGTGATCACGATCGGCACCCGGTAGCGCTCGCACAGCGCGAGATCGTGCTCGAGCCGATCGTTGGACTTGTGGACGATCTGGTTGACCGCGAACGGCGCGGTCGGGCGATCCGGGTGCGCGGCCGCGTGCGCGGCGAGCTCGGTCGTGATGCGCGCGAGCCAGGTGTCGAGCAGCTCGGGCGGCCGCGCGTTGAGCGCGGGGAACGAGCCGACGATGCCGGCCTTGCACTGCGCGAGCACGAGGTCGGGTTGCGAGATGATGAACAGCGGCGCGCCGATCACCGGCAGCGCGAGACGATCGCGGAGGAGCGCGGGCAACGACATCGCCCGAAGATGGCATGGGACGCGTGCGACATGGGCCTGTCGCACGACGAGACCGGGATCGATCGGTTGACCGCGCCGGTCACGCGATGCAGGCCATCCGCTCGGAGGTCAGTTCATGCACATCGGGTCTCGTCTGGTCATCAGCCTCTCCGCTCTCGGGCTCGCCGCCGCGTGCGGGTCGAAGAACCACCCCGCGCCCACGCCGGTCGCGACCGAGCCAGGCACCGGCAGCGGCAGCGCGGCGCCAACCGAGCCGCCGCCGTCGACGGTGCCCGCGGTCAAGAAGCAGCTCGCCGAGGTCGGCCTCGACGGCGGCCTGATCGACCGCAGCGTCGACCCGTGCGACGACTTCTACCAGTTCGCCTGCGGCAACTGGATCAAGCAGACCGAGATCGCCGCGGACAAGCCGATGGCGATGCGCAGCTTCGTCGACATCGACGATCGCAACCAGGAGTACCTGCACGACGTCCTCGAGCAGGCCCGCACCGCGCCCAAGGGCGCCGACGCCGCGACCACCGCGCTCGGCGCGTTCTACGGCGCGTGCATGGACGAGCCCGCGATCGCCAAGGCCGGCATCAAGCCGATCGCGCCGCTGATCGCGGCGATCGCGAAGGTCAAGGACGGGGCCAGCCTGGCGGCGGCGACCACCGCGCTGCACAACGCCAGCGTCGAGGCGCTGTTCACGTTCGGCCCGGTCCAGGACGCGCGGAACGCGACCCAGGTCATCGGCAACATCGATCAGGGCGGCCTCGGCGTGCCCGATCGCGACTACTACTGAACGACGACGCGCAGTCAGTCGGGCTGCGCGGGATGTACCAGGGCTTCGTCGGGACGACGCTCGGGCTGTCGGGGATGTCGCCGGCGGCGGCCAAGGCCGGCGCCGCCGACGTGATGGCGGTCGAGACCGCGATCGCGAAGATCTCGAAGGACAAGGTCGCGCGCCGCGATCCGGTCGGGACCTACAACCGCCTCGATCGCCAGGGCGTCATCGCCGCCACCAAGCACTTCGACTGGGCCGGCTACTGGAAGGGCCAGGGCGTGCCGGCGATCGACGCGATCACCGTGACCTCGCCGGAGTTCCTCGCCGGGCTCGACGGCCTCATCACGACGATCAAGCCGGCGCAGTGGCGCGCGTACCTGACCTTCCACCTCTACGTCGGCGCGGCGCCGCTGCTCGACAAGAAGTTCGACGACGCGGCGTTCGCGTTCACCTCCGTGCTCACCGGCCAGCCGGCGCAGCCCCCGCGCTGGAAGCGGTGGGTCCGCGCCACCGACGGCGCGCTCGGCGATCTGCTCGGCGCGCAGTTCGTGAAGGCGCGCTTCGCGGGCAGCGCCAAGGACGGCGCGCTCGGCCCAGGCGATCTCGGCGGCGATGAAGGCCAACCTCGCCGCGCTGCCGTGGATGGACGCGAAGACCAAGGACGGCGCGTTCGCGAAGCTCGCGAAGATGACCTACCAGATCGGCTATCCGAACGCGTGGAAGACCTACGCGTTCGCGATCGACGCCCACGCCTACGCGAAGAACGCGCTGGCCGCGGTCGCGACCGAGCACGCGCGCCAGCTCGGCAAGATCGGCAAGCCCGTCGACAAGGACGACTGGCAGATGACCGCGTCGACGGTCAACGCCTACTACGATCCGAGCCTGAACGGCATGGTGTTCCCGGCCGGCATCCTGCAGCCGCCGTTCTTCAACCCGGACGCGTCGGTGGCCGTGAACCTCGGCGGCATGGGCATGGTCGTCGGCCACGAGCTGACCCACGGCTTCGACGATCAGGGCGCGCAGTACGACGGCGACGGCAATCTCAAGACCTGGTGGGCGAGCGAGACCGCGGCCAAGTTCAAGGCCAAGACCCAGTGCGTCGTCGACCAGTACAACGCCTACGAGGCGGTGCCCGGCGTGAAGCTCAACGGCGCCAACACCCAGGGCGAGAACATCGCCGACATCGGTGGCGTCAAGCTGGCGTACCGCGCGTACCACGCGCTGCGCGCCGGCCAGGCGCCGATCGAGGCCGAGGGCTTCACCGAGGACCAGACGTTCTTCCTCGGCTTCGGCCAGGCGTGGTGCGCCAAGGTCCGCCCCGATCTCGCCAAGCTGCTCGCGACCGTCGACGTGCACTCGCCGCCGGAGTGGCGCGTCAACGGCGCGCTCTCCGCGACCCCGGAGTTCGCGGAGGCGTTCCACTGCAAGGCGGGCGCGAAGCTGCGGCCCGCGACGACCTGCCAGGTCTGGTGACCGCAACGGTCTGGTAGCCATCGCGGCGCGGGCGAGCGTTCTCACGCCCTGCGAGGAATTCGCACCTGGCCTGCTTCAATGCGCCGCTTGCGCCCGTGTCGAGGGCGCGAGATCCTCACGACGATGAGCGTGACGATGCGCGCGCGAGCTGCCGATGGCGTACGCGTCGGCGCGCGCGCTGCAGGTCGCTGACGCGATGTGGAGTTCGCTCGAGCTGCGGCCGGAGCAGGTCCCGCTCATCGCGATCCTCGGCGGCGTGCTGTTCCAGCTCGCCCAGGCGCTGATCGTCAATCGCGGCCTGCGCGTCCGCGCGAGCCAGTGGTGGGTCGGGATCGTCGCGGTGTCGGCGGTGTTCCTCGCGGCGCGCCTGGTCCACCGCGCGACCACCGATCCGGCGGTGGCGGTCGTCGCGATCCGCGTGCAGTTCGTCGTCGGGGTCAGCATCGCGGTGCTGGCCACGGGCGCGCTCGAAGGCCTGCTCGGCTACGCGCGCACCAGTCGCGCGCTGCGGGTGCTGGCGGCGGTCGCGTTGCCGCTCGCGCTGATCACGCTCGCCACGCCGTGGATCGTCGGCGCCGACCTGGTCGTGCGGCGCGACGTGCTCGGCGGCGAGTTCTTCGCCGCCGGCCGGCCCAACGTGCTCGTGCTCGGCGCGTTCTACGTCGCCGCGTCGGCGCCGCTCATCCGCCGGATGCGCGCGCTGCCGACCGAGGCGCGCTCGGCGCGGCGCAACGTGCGGATCGGCGCGGTGCTGCTCCTCGGCACCGGCCTCAACGACACGCTGATGAGCGCGGGCGTCGTGACGAGCATCCACCTGTTCGAGTACGCGTTCGTGTTCATCTCGGTGGCCTCGACCACGTTCCTGCAGCGGCGCATCGACGAGCAGCAGCGCGATCTCGAGCGCGCGGTCGGCGAGCGCACCGCGGAGCTCGAGACCCACCGCCGCTCGCTCGAGATCGCGCTCGACGAGGTCCAGCGCGGCGAGGCGCGCTACCGCACGCTGGCGGGCTCGACGTCCGAGGCGGTCGTGGTGCTCGACGGGCCGATCATCGTGGACGTCAACCGCGCGTTCACGGAGGTGTGCCGGCCCACGGGCGAGGCGACCGGGCGCGCGCTCGACGAGGTGCTCGGCGCCGCGCTCGGCGACGACGATCGCGCCGCGCTGGCCGGGCTGGTGCGGGGCGACGCCGCGGGGCCGATCGAGATCCAGGTGGCGCGCGCGGACGGCGCGCCGGTCTCGATCGAGGTGCGCGCGCCCGCGGTCGACGGCGCGCGGCGGGTGCTGCTGATGCGCGATCTGTCGGGGCAGAAGGAGCTGCAGCGCCAGCTCCTGCGCGCCGATCGGCTGGCGGCGATGGGCACGCTCGCCGCCGGCACCGCGCACGAGATCAACAACCCGCTGAGCTACGTGCTGACCAACGCCCACCTCCTGATCGAGCAGCTCACGCCCGGGGCGGCGGTCATCGATCTCGAGGGCGCGCGCGAGCTGGTCACCGACATCGTCGGCGGCGCCGAGCGGATCCAGACGATCGTGCGCGATCTGATGGCGCTGGCCCGCGATCGCGCCGACCACCTCGCCGCGGTCGACGTCCGCAAGATCCTCGACGGCAGCCTCGCGATCGTCGGCAACCAGCTGCGCTACCGGGCGACGATCGTGCGGCGCTACGCCGACGACGTGCCGCCGGTGGTCGGCAACGAGGTCCGGCTCGGCCAGGTGTTCCTGAACCTGCTGGTCAACGCCGCGGACGCGCTGCCCGAGGGCCACGCCGCGGCGCACGAGGTCGGGATCGAGGTCGCGCGCGGCGCCGAGGACATGGTCGTCGTGCGCGTGCGCGACACCGGCTCGGGCATGACGCCGGCGGTCCGCGATCGCATCTTCGATCCGTTCTACACGACCAAGGACGTCGGCCGCGGCACCGGCCTCGGCCTGTCGGTCAGCCTCGGCATCGTGACCGCGCTCGGCGGGCGCATCGAGGTCCAGAGCGCGCCCGGCCGCGGCTCGACGTTCGCGGTGTTCCTGAAGGCCGCGCCGGTCGCGTCCGCGACGCCGCTGGCCGCGCCGGAGGGCGGCGCGGCGCCGCGCGCGGGCCGGGTGCTGCTGGTCGACGACGAACCGCTGATCGCGCGGACGCTGGCCCGGCTGCTGGCGCCGATGGAGACCGAGCTCGCGCACAGCGGCCGGGCGGCGCTCGACGCGTGCGCGCGGACCGCGTTCGACGCGATCGTCTGCGATCTGATGATGCCGGACCTGACCGGCATGGACGTGCACGAGCACCTCGTCGCGCGCGCCCCGGATCAGGCGCGGCGGATGGTCTTCGTCACCGGCGGCGTGTTCACCGCGCGCGCCGAGGAGTTCCTCCGGCGCGTGCCCAACACGGTGCTCGACAAGCCGGTGACCGCGCGGGCGCTGCGGGCGGCGATCGAGGCCGTGCGCAGCGCGCCGATCGACGCGGACTGACGCGGACTGACGCCACCGGCTCGCCGCGCGCGAGCGTGAGATCGCTGGAATCTGCTTGCGAGTGAGCGCTCACTCAGCTAAGCAGTGCACGTGGCCCGCGCAGCTCCCCTCTCACCCGACGCGCGGCGCGCCAGCATCATCGCGGCGACCGTGCCGCTGCTCCGCATCCACGGCGCGGCGGTGACGACCGCGCAGATCGCGCTCGCCGCCGGCATCGCCGAGGGCACGCTGTTCCGGGTCTTCCCCGACAAGGACTCGCTGGTCCAGGCGGCGATCGCCAGCGCGTTCGATACCGCGCCGCTGCAGCGGGACCTGGCGCAGATCGATCGCGCGCAGCCGCTGCGCGCGATCCTCATCGCGGTGGTCGAGGCGATCCAGCGCCGGATCGAGGGCGTCTGGCAGCTGATGGCCATGCTCGGCTTGCAGCCGCCGCCGATGCGCGCCGGCGGGAAGGGCGGCCCGCCCGGCGACGTCGAGCTCGGCAACGCCATCGCCGGGCTGATCGCGCCGCACAAGGCGGCGCTGCGCTGCGAGCCGGCTCACGCCGCGCGCCTGCTGCGCATGATGACGTTCGCGGGCTCGCACCCGCGGATCGCCGATGGCCCCACGCTCACCGCGGCCGAGATCGTCGCCGTCGTGCTCGACGGCATCCGGACCCGCAGCGACATCGATCTCGAAGGGACACTCCATGCTGATCCGGCTCCTGCGGACCTACCTGCGGCCCTACCGGCGCGAGCTCGCGCTGGTGGTCGCGCTGCAGCTCGTCGCGACGATCGCGACCCTGTACCTGCCCAACCTCAACGCGCGCATCATCGATCACGGCGTCGCGACCGGTGACACCGGCGCGATCCTGTCGAACGGCGCGCTGATGCTCGCGATCACCGGCCTGCAGATCGTCTGCACGCTGGCCGCGGTCTACGTCGGCGCGCGGGTGGCGATGCGCTACGGCCTCGATCTGCGCGCGGCGGTGTTCCACCAGGTCAGCGGGTTCTCGGCGCGCGAGGTCGCGCGGTTCGGCGCGCCCTCGCTGATCACCCGCAACACCAACGACGTCCAGCAGCTCCAGATGCTGGTGCTGGTCGGCTTCACGATGCTGCTGGCCGCGCCGATCATGAGCGTCGGCGGCATCGTCATGGCGCTGCGCGATGATCTCTCGCTGTCGCGCCTCTTGCTAGTGAGCGTGCCGGTGCTGGCCGGCAGCATCGGATTCCTGATCTCGCGCATGGTCCCGCAGTTCCGCGCGATGCAGCCGCTGATCGACACGCTCAACCGGGTGGTGCGCGAGCAGATCGCCGGCATCCGGGTGGTGCGCGCGTTCGTGCGCGAGCCCGCCGAGGCCGAGCGCTTCGCCGCGGCCAACCAGGACCTCACCCGGACCGCGCTGCGGGTCGGGCGGCTGCAGGCGCTGATGTTCCCGACGGTGATGCTGGTGTTCAACGCGTCCTCCGTCGCGGTGCTGTGGTTCGGCGCGCACCGCGCCGCCGACGGCGCCATCGAGATCGGCGCGCTGACCGCGTTCCTCGCCTACCTGATGCAGATCCTGGTGTCGGTCATGATGGTGACGTTCCTCGCGGTGATGATCCCGCGCGCCGCGGTCTGCGCCGAGCGCATCACCGAGGTGCTCGCGACCTCGTCGTCGGTGGTGCCGCCGGCCGCGCCGGTCGCGCCCGCGGGCCCGGCCGGCCTCGTCGAGGTCGTCGGCGCCGAGTTCCGCTACCCGGGCGCGCGCGCCGCGATCCTCTCCGACATCACGTTCACCGCGAAGCCCGGTGAGGTCACCGCGATCGTCGGCAGCACCGGCGCCGGCAAGTCCACGCTGGTGAGCCTGCTCGCGCGGCTCATCGACACGACCGCGGGATCGATCCGGATCGCGGGCGCGGACGTCCGCGCGCTCGACCCCGAGGTGCTGTGGGCGCGGATCGGCCTGGTCCCGCAGCAGCCCTATCTCTTCACCGGCACGGTCGCGTCGAACCTGCGCTTCGGCAAGCCCGACGCCACCGACGCCGAGTTGTGGGCCGCGCTGGCGATCGCCCAGGCCCAGGACTTCGTGGAGGCCATGCCGCAGAAGCTCGAGGCGCCGATCGCGCAGGGCGGCACCAACGTGTCCGGCGGCCAGCGCCAGCGACTCGCGATCGCGCGCGCGATCGTCCGCGACCCCGACATCTATCTGTTCGACGACTCGTTCTCGGCGCTCGATCTCGCGACCGACGCGCGGCTGCGCGCCGCGCTCAAGCCCCGGACCGCGCGCGCGACCGTGATCGTCGTGGCCCAGCGGGTCTCGTCGATCCGCGACGCCGATCAGATCATCGTGCTCGACGGCGGCGCGATCGTCGGGCGCGGCACGCACGCCGAGCTGCTGGCGTCGTGCCCGACCTACGGCGAGATCGTCACCTCGCAGATGACCGCCGCGGAGGCCGCATGAGCTCGCCTGCATCGCCCGCGCCGTCGCGCCCCGCGCCGGCCTCGCCGCCGCCCCGCGGTCCGTTCGGCGCGGGCTTCGGCGCCGCCCCGCCGCAGAAGGCCAAGGCCTTCAAGTCGTCGTCGCGCCGGCTCATCGCCCGGCTCGCGCCCGAGCGCGCCGGCGTCATGACGGTGATCGGCCTCGCGATCACCAGCGTGATCCTGACCCTGTCCGGGCCGACCCTGCTGGGTCGCGCCACCGACCTGATCTTCGGCGGCCTCGCCGGCCAGCGGCTGCCGGCGAACCTGACCAAGGAGCAGGCGCTCGCCGGGATGCGCGCCGCCGGCGAGACCCGCGCCGCCGACATGCTCGCGGCGATGGATGTCGTGCCGGGTCACGGCATCGACTTCGCCGCGCTCGCGCACGTGCTCACGCTCGTGATGATCCTGTACGTCGGCGCGTCGCTGTTCGCGTGGCTGCAGGGCTTCCTGCTCAACACGATCGTGCAGCGCACCGTCATGCGGCTGCGCACCGAGGTCCAGGCCAAGCTCAACCGCCTGCCGCTGGCGTACTTCGACGGCCAGTCGCGCGGCGAGCTCCTGAGCCGCGTCACCAACGATATCGACAACGTCGCCCAGAGCCTGCAGCAGACGCTGTCGCAGATCCTGACCGGCCTGCTCACGGTCGTCGGCGTGCTCGTGATGCTGTTCTGGCTGTCGCCGCTGCTCGCGCTGATCTCGCTGGTGACCGTGCCGCTGTCGGTGTTCCTGACCGCCACGATCGCGCGCCGCGCCCAGGGCCGGTTCGTGGCGCAGTGGAAGCACGTCGGCGCGCTCAACGGCCAGATCGAGGAGGCGTTCACCGGCCACGCGCTGGTCAAGGTGTTCGGCCAGCAGCGCGCGAGCGAGCGCCGGTTCGCCGCCACCAACGGCGCGCTGTACGAGGCCAGCTTCCGCGCGCAGTTCATGTCGAGCACGATCATGCCGGCGATCACGTTCGTCTCGAACCTGACCTACGTCGCGATCGCGGTGGTCGGCGGCCTGCGGGTCGCGGCCGGCGCGATGCTGCTCGGCAGCGTCCAGGCGTTCATCCAGTACTCGCGGCAGTTCAGCCAGCAGCTCGGCCAGCTCGCGTCGATGGCCAACGTGCTGCAGTCGGGCGTCGCCTCGGGCGAGCGGGTCTTCGAGCTGCTCGACACGCCGGATCAGCCGGCCGAGGTCGCCGAGCTGGCGCTGCCGCCGCCGGTGCGCGGCGACGTGGTGTTCGAGCACGTGCGGTTCCGCTACAAGCCCGATCAACCGCTGATCGAGGATCTGTCGCTGCGCGCCGCACCCGGCCAGACCATCGCGATCGTCGGGCCCACCGGCGCGGGCAAGACCACGCTCGTGAACCTGCTGATGCGCTTCTACGAGCTCGACGGCGGGCGCATCACGATCGATGGCCAGGACATCGCGCGGCTGCCGCGCGCGATGGTCCGCGGCCAGATCGGCATGGTGCTGCAGGACACCTGGCTGTTCGGCGGGACGATCCGCGCGAACATCGCCTACGGCAACCTCGCGGCCTCGCCCGAGGAGGTCGTGGCCGCGGCGACCGCGACCTACGTCGATCGCTTCGTGCAGCACCTGCCCGACGGCTACGATACGGTGATCGACGCCGACGGCACCAACGTGAGCGCCGGCGAGAAGCAGCTCATCACGATCGCGCGGGCGTTCCTGATGGATCCGGCGATCCTGATCCTCGACGAGGCGACCTCGTCCGTCGACACTCGCACCGAGGTCCTGGTCCAGCACGCGATGGCGGCCCTGCGCGCCGGGCGCACGAGCTTCGTGATCGCGCACCGGCTGTCGACGATCCGCGACGCCGATCTGATCCTGGTCATGGATGGCGGCGCGATCGTGGAGCAGGGCAGCCACGACGAGCTGCTGGCCAGGGGCGGCGCGTACCACGCGCTGTACAACGCGCAGTTCGCGAGCTGACGCGCCGCTTGCGCGGCTACGCGACGAACCACTCCGGCCGGTGCTCGAACGCCGGCACGTCGACGGTGAAGTCGCGCGCGATGATCGCGAGGCGATCGACGGCGAACAGCACGAGCGGCGCGCGCGGCTCCGGCTCGCGCGGGCAGAAGAGCGCGACGCCCGCGCGCTCCAACTCGGTCCGCACCACCTCGAACACCGTCGTCGGCAGCGGGCCGAGGGCGCCGGGGGCGCGGGGCGTCGGCGTGTCGGCCAGGTAGCCCGCCAGCGCGCGGCTCAGGCCGGGCCGGCCGGTCGCGCGCAACCGCGCGTGCAGGTCGCCGGGCACGAACGCGGCGTTGACGAACAGGCTCGCCTGGTCCTCGTAGGCCCACAGCCGCGGGTCGTCGGTGCTGAACGTCAGGTCGATCGCCGAGGCCTCGGTGCTGGCCTCGCACCAGCGCGGCTCGATCGCCTCGACCACGACCTCGCGATCGGCGTCGTCGCCGTGCTCGAACTTCCACTGCGCGCCGGTCGCCAGCGCGGCGACGTACGCCGGGTGCTCCCACCACGGGTAGAACGCCAGCGTCACCCGCGCCCGCGGCGGGCCCTCGCGCGGCACGAGGTCGAGCTCGGCGGCGACGATCCGCCCGTCGATGTGGCCGAAGCGGGCGGCGGCGTCGCGATAGGGCATGCGCATCGGCGAACAGCATAGGCCCGACCACCCGCGCGCGGCGCAAGACCTTCGCCGCGGGCGCGCGAAACGAACGTCGTGCGCGGTCGCGCGCGCGCGCTGCGACCGCCTGCCGCAGCGTCGGTCACGGGTCGGTCACGAGGCCGCGATCACCCGCGTGTTCCTGATCGAACCCTGGCCGAAAGCCAGGTGCCTCGCCCGGCCCGGTCGCGGCACCGTCGGCCCATGAGCAGTGCCACCGCTGCGGTCGACGACCGCGATCAGATCCGCTGGGTCGACAACCTGCCGTTCTGGGGCGTCCACGTGATCGCCATCGCCGGCATCGCCTGGCTCGGCTTCTCGTGGTCGGGCGTCGCGATCGCCGCGATCTCGTACGGCGTGCGGTTGTTCGCGATCACCGCGGGCTACCACCGCTACTTCTCGCACCGCGCCTACAAGACCAGCCGCCCGTTCCAGCTGGTGCTCGCGGTGATGGGCCTGACCGCCACCCAGAAGGGCCCGCTGTGGTGGGCCGCGCACCACCGCGTCCATCACAAGTACTCCGACCAGCCCCAGGACGTGCACTCCGTCCGCCAGCGCGGCTTCTGGTGGGCGCACATGTTCTGGATCCTCGTGAAGCGCAACGCCGGCACCGACCTCGATCGGGTCAAGGACCTGGCGAAGTTCCCCGAGCTGCGCTTCGTCGACCGCCACCAGATCTGGTTCACGGTCGCGTTCGCGGTCGCGCTGTACCTCGTCGGCGGCGCCCACGCGCTGGTCTGGGGCTACTTCGTGTCGACGGTCGTGCTGTGGCACGGCACGTTCACGATCAACTCGCTGTCGCACGTCTGGGGCTGGCGCCGCTACAACACCACCGACGACAGCGTGAACAACCCGCTGATGGCGATCCTCACCCTCGGCGAGGGCTGGCACAACAACCACCACTACTACCAGCGCTCGGCGCGCCAGGGCTTCTACTGGTGGGAGGTCGACATCAGCTTCTACATCCTGAAGCTGCTCGAGGTCGCGCACGTCGTCTGGGACGTGCAGGGCGTGCCGCAGCACGTCCGCGATCACCGCCCGGCGGCGCCGGTCTCGGCCGACGACATCGACGCGGCAGTCGCGCGCGCGGTCACGCCTGGTACCACGGCAAGCTGAACAGCTTGATCACCGCGAACAGCGCGACGCCGTAGCCGGCGACCAGGAAGCCCAGCCGCAGCTTGTTCTTCACGACCAGCGCGATGCCGGCGAGGAACAGCGCGAGCGTGAAGAACACGCCGTCGAGGCCGAACTGGGTCGAGTCGCCGCTGACCTTCTGGCCGTCGGCGAAGGTCTTGTCGGACTCGGCGAACTTCGCCATCGCTGGCGCGAGCTGCTTGTCCAGGTACTTCTCGTCGAGGTCGGAGTCCATGCCGGCGAGCAGCACCTCGTCGGTCATCGAGTCGGCCTTCTCCTTGTTGTGGCTGTGGAACTCGGCCGGGTAGCCGAGCGCCAGGTAGCCGTCGTTGCTCATGTGCTGGGTGTAGAGGAACTTCGCGACCTCGAGGTCGCGGGTCTTGATGACGTCGTCGTGCGCGGTGACCGCGGCGATCATCAGCTCCTTGCCCTTGAGGTCGAGCTCCGAGTCGCGGCTCTCGATCGCGACGCCGTGGTTGTACATCGTCGACGCGCGGGTCGCGATCGTCGCGGCCTTGCCGTAGTACTCGGTCGCGGTCGAGCCCCACTGGCTGGCCTGGTATCCGGCCCATCCGCCTCCCAGGGCCGCGAGGCCGAGCAGGACGGTCACCAGGACTTCGAACAGGGAGGTCTTCTCATCGGACATTTTCGCAACGGTACACCGCGGCGAACGGCGGCAACGACGAGCGTGAGAGATCGCCTCGATGATTGTCCGGTGCCCGAGGGCTTGACCGCGCGTGGCCGTGCCGAGGTCAGTGCGGCGCGTGCGCGACCGAGAGCCGGCGGAACAGGCTGCGCTTCTTGTGCTGGTGCGCGGCCATGCGGCGCAGGATGTCGTCGAGCACGGCGACCGCGTCGGCGACGAACGGGCCCTTGTTGAGCATCACGCACTCGGCGCGCCCCGCCATCGCGGCGTCGGTGACCTCGGCGCGCGAGGGCTGGCCGGTGCGCGCGAGCGTCTCGAGCACCTGGGTCGCCCAGATGACCGGCACGTGCGCGGCCTCGCACAACCACAGGATCTCCTCCTGGACCTCGGCGAGGCGCTCGAAGCCGATCTCGACCGCGAGATCGCCGCGCGCGATCATCACGCCCACCGGCGGCCGCGCCATCGCGGCGAGCAGCAGCGCGGGGAGCTGCGCGAAGGCCTCGCCGGTCTCGATCTTGAGCACGATCCCGAGCGCGTCGCCGCCGAGCTCCGCGAGCCGGGCGTGGAGCGCGCGCACGTCGTCCGGCGATCGGACGAACGAGGCCTCGACCACGTCGGCGTGGGCGACCGCGAACGCGAGCGCGCGCTCGTCGTCGGGGCCGAGCGCCGGGACGTCGAGCACGGTGTCGGGCAGGTTGATGCCCTTCTCGGCGCGCAGCGCGAAGCTCGCGCCGGCCAGGCGGAGCGCGACCAGCGAAGCGCCGTCGCCGTCGATCGCCTCGACCACGGTCTCGAGCATGCCGTCGTCGAAGATCACGCGCTGGCCGGGCCGCAGCGCGGCGACCGCAAGGTCGAGCGAGCAGCCGATCGCGCGATCGTCGACCGGGCGCGCGCCGGCGCGCAGCAGGCGGAAGCGATCGCCGGGCTCGATCCGCAGCGCGAACGGCTGCGCGGGCACCTCGGCGGTCCAGCGGCCCAGGCGCTCGCCGTCGCGGTGGGCCGCGACGCTGCAGTCGGGCGTCAGGTACACGGTGCGATCGACGATCGCGACCTGCGCGTCGAGCACGCGCAGCCGGCGCTTGCGGCCGCGGGCGTCGCGCACCCGCAGCTCGTCACCGCGGCGCAGCGGCCAGAGCGCGGTGGGGATCGCGAGCGCGGGCCCCGCGGGCGCGGCGTGCATGCGCGGATACAGCGCCACGCGGCACGGGACCTGGACCTGGCCGAGGTGATCCTTGGCCGGGCGCCAGCGCACGACCCGCGGGCCCTCGTGCCGCGCGACCGTGCGCAGCTTGGGCCCGGGCAGATCGACGACGACGCGGCAGGTTCGCCCGGCGCGGGCCGCGGCGGCGCGGACGGTCTCGACGATGCGGCCCCACGCCGCGGGATCCTCGTGGGCGCCGTTGACCCGCAGGATGTCGGTGCCCGCGCCGAGCGCCCGATCGGCCCACGCCGCGTCGACCTGCGCGGCGGCGGGCGCGGTGACCATCACGCAGACGTCGCGGTGGGCCGGGCGCGGTCCGAGCAGCGCGCGGGTGTGGGTCTCGAGCAGGTGCGCGGCCTCGTCACGGCTCGGGGTGAGGGTCGCGATCGCGGGGGCGGCGGCGAGCGCGCCGCGCCGGACCCGCGCGTCGTCGATCCGCGCGCGCACCTGGTCGAGCGCGTCGAGCACGTGGCCCTCGATCCGCCCGAGGGACGACAGGCCGTGCGCCGCGAGCGCCTGCTGCAGCGGGCGGAGATCCTCGGCGCGCAGCGCCAGGTACGCGACCAGGTTGCGCGCGCTCGGCAAGAGGCTGGGCGCGACCGCGGCCAGCGCGGGCGCGTGGTCGGCGCGCGCGGCCAGCGCGCGGGCCCGGAGCGCATCGATCGCGGCGAGGAGGGCGTCGAAGTCCATGGCCGGACGGTCGCAGCCCCCGGTGACAGCGCGGTAACAGGATGGTGTGGCGCGGCGTCGCGGTCAGCTCGCGCGGGCGATCGGCACGCGCCGGGCCCGGGCGCGCAGCTCGCTCGCGGTCACGCGCAGCTC
>JAIOQA010000071.1 GCA_021413675.1 Deltaproteobacteria bacterium
GGCGCGCGCGCGGCCGCGGCGTCTGTTGCATACTCCGCGCGATGCGCCGCCGTCCGCCGCTTGCTCGCGACCTCCTCGCGGTCGCGTGCGTCGTGCTGGTCGCGCTCTGCGCGCTCGCGGGCTGCGGTGGCGACGACGCGCCGACTGGCACGCTCGCCGCGATCCGCGCGCGCGGCGAGATCGTCTGGGGCGGCGATCTGCAGGGCGGGGCGCCCTACATCTCGGAGAACCCCGACGGCCCGGGCATCGTCGGCTTCGAGGTCGACATCATGGACGCGCTGGCCCGGCGCCTCGGCGTGAAGCCGAAATTCGTGCAGTTCAACTGGTCGAACCTGGTGCCCTCGCTCGAGCGCAAGGACTTCGACATCGCGCTCAACGGCCTCGAGGCGACGCGCGAGCGCGAGGCCCGCATCCTCCTGTCGCGGCCGTACTACGTCTACAGCGAGACCCTCGCGGTGCGGCGCGGCGCCCCGGCGCGCTCGCTCGACGATCTCGCCGGCAAGCGGGTCGGCACGCTCAACCAGACCTACGCGTTCGACCTGCTGCGCGCGCGGCCGCTCGAGACCGTGCCCTACGAGGGCGACGAGGAGCCCTACCTCGATCTCGCCGCCGGCCGCATCGACGGCGTGTTGCTCGACGACGTGATCGCCAACCGCTACGGCTGCAAGATGGACGGGGTCGCGTGCTTGCCCGACGAGGTCGCGCGCGGCACGTACGTGGTCGGCATCCGCAAGGGCGACGACGATCTGAAGCGCGCGATCGACGACGCGCTGGCCGCGATGCAGGCCGACGGCGAGCTCGAGCGGATCCTGCGCCACTGGGGCCTGTGGAACGCGCGCCAGACCCTGCCGCCGCCGGCGATCTCCGACGCGCCGACGATCGACCACGCCTTCGACGGCGATCAGATCGTGCGCTTCCTCGAGGCTGCGGGCATCACGCTCGAGCTGTCGCTCGCCGCGTTCCTGATCGCGGTGCCGATCGGCCTGTTGCTCGCCGTCGGCCGCGTCTACGGCGGCCCGGTCGCGCGGATCCTTGCGCGGCTCTACATCGAGCTGTTCCGCGGCACGCCGGTCTTGCTCCAGCTCTACGTCCTCTACTACGGCATGGCGCCGTACTGGAACCTCGGGCCGGTCGAGGCCGCCGTGCTCGGGCTCGGCCTCAACTACGGTGCCTACGAGGCCGAGGTCTACCGCGGCGCCCTCCTCGCGATCCCGCGCGGCCAGGCCGAGGCGTCCAAGGCGCTGGGCATGAGCGCGCGCCAGACCCTGCGCCACGTGCTGCTGCCCCAGGCGCTGCGCCTCGCGCTGCCGGCGATGACCAACGACTTCGTCTCGCTGCTCAAGGACTCGTCCTTGGTCTCGGCGATCACCGTGATCGAGCTGACCAAGCGCATGACGATCGCCGCGGTCGATCTGCACGGCTGGCTGGTGCCGGGCCTGGCGTGCGCGCTGCTGTACCTGATGATGAGCGTGCCGCTGTCGGAGCTGGCGCGGCGGCTCGAGAGGAGGCTGGCGCGTGATCAGCGTCCGACAGCTCTCTAAGCGCCACGGCGAGCGCCGCGTGCTCGAGGGCGTGACCGCCGAGGTCACGCGCGGCGAGAGCATCGCGATCGTCGGCCCGTCGGGCGGTGGCAAGTCCACGTTGCTCCGCTGCCTGAACTACCTCGAGACCTTCGAGGCGGGCGCGATCGACATCGCGGGGTTCCAGCTGCGGCCCGACACCGGCGCTGTGGCGCCCGAGACCCTGCGCGCGCTGCGCGTGAAGGTCGGGATGGTGTTCCAGACCTGGAACCTGTTCCCGCACCTGACCGCGCTCGAGAACATCACGCTCGCGCCGCGGATCGTGCGGCAGCGGCCGGTGGGAGAGGCGAACGAGGCTGCGCACGCCTTGCTCGCCAAGGTCGGGCTCGCCGATCGCGGCGGCGCGTACCCGCACGAGCTGTCGGGCGGCCAGCAGCAGCGCATCGCGATCGCGCGGGCGCTCGCTCAGGATCCCGAGGTCATGCTGTTCGACGAGCCGACCTCGGCGCTCGACCCCGAGATGCGCGACGACGTCATGCAGGTGATGCGCACGCTGGCCGAGGGCGGCATGACGATGCTGGTGGTGACCCACGAGATGCAGTTCGCGCACGACGTCGCGAGCCGGGTGTGGGTCATCGATCGCGGCACGATCGCCGAGGACGGCGCCCCGGATCGCGTCGTCGATCATCCCGAGACCGCCGTGGCGCGCGAGTTCTTCGCGCGCCTGCGGGCGGGTCGCAGGCCCTGAGCGCGCGGTGCGCGAGCGGCGACCTCAGGGGCCGGTCGCCGGGCCCGCGCCCGGGCCGAGCTCGAGCACGCCGCTCATCATCGCGTTGAGCACCGCTGCGCGGTGGGCCTCCCAGGCGGCGCGATCGGTCGCGACCAGCCGGATGACGCCGAGCCAGTCGATCATCCGGTACAGCGCGATCAGCCGGGTCTCCTTCTGCGCGCCGGCGTCGTCGACAACGCGGCCCTGGATCAGGCGCACCGGCCAGCCCTGGATGCTGGCGCCGCCGTGGTGATCGCCGGGCGTGAGGTGCGTGCCGGGCGGCAGGTCCACGGCGAGCGCCGCGGCGATCACCTCGTCCTCCCCGGTGCTCGGCACGACCGGATCGATCGTCAGCGACAACCCGGGCACCGGCCACTGCGCCGGCATCGTCATGGTCAGGCGGGGGAACGTCATGCGGGCGACGGTACTACGCGGCCCGCCGCGTGACGACCCTGCTAGGCTCGCGGCCGTGCTGCCGATGCTCCCGGGCTGGTCGCGACAGGCGTGCGGCGACGAGCTCGAGCTGCGCTCGCCGCGCGCCGTGGTCCGCTACGTCGATGGCCTCGCGCCGATCGTGCGGTTCGCCGCGCTCGCGCCCGGCCCGGCGGCGCGCTTCGTCACGCGCGAGGGCGAGCACGCGGCGGTCGCCGCCACCGCCAGCGGCGCGCGCGCGGTCGTGCTCGGCGACTACCACTACGCGCGCCTCGACGTGACCGCGGCCCACGACGCGATCGCGATCGCGCGCGAGCTCGCGGCGCAGGTGTCGTTCGGGCTCGGCACGCGGCGCCGCCGGATCTGGTACCAGCAGCCCGCCGGCTGGCTCGGCCTCGCCCGCGGCCTCGGCAGCGAGTGGTTCGCGCCGGGCGCCCCGCGCGGTGGCGCGTCGATCCGCATCTATCCGGCCGCGCCGGCCCGGCTCGCGCCCGACGAGGTCGCGGCGGCGATCGTCGACGAGCAGCGCGGCGGCGGCGACGACGTCGAGGTCCTCGAGCGCCTCGATCGCCCGACCGGCGTGCTGCTGCGGACCCGGGTCGGGGCGCACGCGTGGCGCGACTGGTCGATCGAGCGGGTCCACGGCTACCAGTACACGGTGCGCCTCGAGGCGATCGATCCGGACCTGCTGGCCGCGGCGCGGCCCGCGTTCGAGGCCCTGGTCGCGTCGATCGAGCGCGTGCCGAGCGCGACGGCCGCCGCCGCGACCGTGCTCGACCACTGGCTCGACTAGCAACCGAGCGCGTCGGCGAGATCGACGGCGCCGGTCCCGACGTCGAGGTCCGCGCTCACCAGCGCCTCGAGCACTGCGGCGCGCTGGGCCTCCCAGGTCGCGCGGTCGGTGGCGATCGTCCGGATCACGCCGAACCAGTCGAGCATGCGGTAGATCGCCACCAGCCGGGTCTCGCGCTGCGCGCCGGTGTCGTCGATCACGCGGCCCTGCACCAGGCGCAGCGGCCAGCCGTGCACGCCGAGGCCGCGGCGCTCCTCGCCGGGCTCGAGGCGGGTCCCCGCGGGCAGCTCGCGCGCGAGCGCCGCGGCGATCACCGCGTCTTCGTCCCGCGCGGGCACGAGCGGTTCGACCACGAGCGTGAGATCCGGCAGCGACGGAGGCGGCGCGAACGTCAGCCGCGGGGCGCGCATGCGTCGACGGTACTACGGCGCTGCGGCGGGAAGATCGGTGCTCGCGCGCGCGTACCACGGGCACCTCCATGTGGCCCTTCGCCGACTTCGGGTTCGACGCCAACTCTCACGCTGCGCCGCCGGGCATCTCGGGCGGCGGCGGCGACGTGCGCGGCCACGCCGAGGCGGGCGCGGGACCATTCTCTGCCGGCGTCTCGGGCGGCGCGGCCGGTGACGTCGGCTACGATCCGTCGACCGGCACGGTGTCCGGCGATGGCGGCGCGGGCGGCGCGTTCTCCCTCGACCTCGGGCCGCTGGGCGCGGTGTCGATCGGCGGCGATCTCGACGGGCGCGGCAGCGGCGATCTGTCCTCCGGTAGCGCCTCGGGCAAGGCCCTCGGCTTCCTGTCGGGCAACGTGCTCGGCCACCGGTTCAGCCTCAGCGATTCGATCAGCGGCGGCTTCGGCTGGTAGCGGCCGCGCCCGCGGTCAGTGCTTGATCACGACCACCGGGCAGGTGGCGCGGCGCACGACCCGCTCCGCGGTCGAGCCGAGCAGCGCGCGCTCGAGCGCGCCGTGGCCGTGGCTGCCGACGACGATCGCCGACGCGACCACCTCGGTCGCGACCGCGAGGATCTCCTCGGCCGGGCTGCCGACGCGGATGTGCTCGATGACGTGGCCCAGCTTCGCGCGGTGCTCGTCGTCGAGCTGGCGCGCGAGCTCGGCGCCGGCCTCGGCGTGGACCTGCGCGAGCTCGGTCTTGAGCGCGGTCGGATCCGCCGATAGATCGCCCTTGTGCAGGCGGCGATCGACGACGTGCACCGTGTGCAGCTCGCTGCCGGTGCGCAGCGCCTGATCGATCGCCCACGCCAGCGCGTGGCGAGCTACCGCCGAGAAGTCGAGGGCGACCACGATCGGGCGCGCGCGCTCGCGGGTCGCGGTGCCCTCGTCGTCGAACGTCTCTTCCTTCCATTCATCGTCGGCCATCGCCCGTTCATAGCGCGAGGCCGACCGCGCGCGCCAGTCGCTCGAGCTCGACCAGCTTGCGGCCGGCGCCTTCGTTGCCGGCCGCCGCCGCGGCGCGCCACGCCGGGGCGTGGGTCTCGGCCAGGCGATAAGCGGCGTTCTGAGCGTGCCAGAAGTCGACCGGGCTCTTCATCCGGAGTGCGACCATGGCCATGCTCGCGACCTGGCCCAGCAGGCGGTCGTCGTCGGGGTGCTCGACCGCGCGGTCGACGACCAGCGCCAGCGCGCGGCCGGCGGCGTAGGCGATCTCGGGCGTGTCGAGCTCGACCGAGACCTGCTCGGCCTCCGCGATGTGGGCGCGCAGCGGGTAGTAGCTCGGGCCCTCGGACTCGAGGTTGTAGAGCAGCCGGCGGCGGAGCGTGAGCTCGGCCGCGGTGCGCAGCACCTCGGGCACCGGCAGGCCCTCCTTCACCAGGTAGCGCATCAGCGGCGCGTGGCGATCGTAGACCCGCGCCAGCTCGGCCTCGGCGGCGGCGAGTGGCTCGGCCAGGATGCGGGCGATCGCGGCGCGCCGGTCCGCCGGCAAGAGCGTGCCGAGCGAGAACGTGAAGCCAGCGAACGCGCCGTCGAGCTGGCGCTGGACCGCGAACAGATCGCCGTCGAGGAACGCGTCGGACAGCTCGCCGCACAGCGCGCGCCAGGCCGCGGGCTCGATCTCCTTCACGCCGCCGGTCAGGTGATGCTCGCCGAGGTGGAGGATCGCGACGCACAGCTCCGCGGCCTCGCCGGTCAGCCGCGAGCGCACGCGCACGCGCTCGGCGAACATCCGCGCCTTGCCGGTGCGGCGCTGGATCGAGTCCTGGCGGGTGACCTCGTAGCAGCGGCCGTGGCTCGGCGACGAGCCGGCCTTGCCCTCGTCGATCATCGCGTGCACCAGCTGGTGCGCCGCGACGTGCGCGAGATCGACGCGGGTCGGCACGACCTCGCGCGTCCAGATCGCGCGGCCGTCGCCGGCCTCGGGCCGGTTCGAGCGCGCCAGGGCGAGCTCGTCGACGAACGCCGCCTCGACGCCCGGGCCGAGCACGCGCTCGGCGAGCTCGCACACCCGCGCCGCGTAGCGCAGGCACTGCACGGTCTCGATGCCGGCGAGATCGTCGAAGAACCAGCCGCAGCTGGTGAACATCAGCTGGGCGTTGCGGCCGAGCTCCATGAGCGCCAGCACCTGGCTGACCTCGAGCTCGGTGAGCGGCCGCGCCTGGTGACGCGCGAGGAACGCGTCGATCGTCGCGGGCGAGCGATCGAGGATCACCTCGATGTATGCGTCGCGCGCGGCCCACGGATCGATCAGCAAGCCGCGGGCGCCGACCTCGAGCGCCTCCGCGGCTCGGGCGGCCAGTAGGTCGAGCGCGATCCGCAGCGGCCGCCGCCACTTCTGGTTCCAGCCGTGGTTGCCGCCCATGTTGCAGCCGCAGTCCTCGCACCAGCGCCCGACCCCGTGCGCGCAGCTCCACGCGCTGCGCTCGACGATCTCGACGTCCCAGGTCGCGGGCGCGATCGTCCGGTACTCGGCGTAGTTGGTGAGCCGCGCGCGCTTGCCGGCGGCGCCGCCCAGGCCGTGCTCGATCGCCCACAGGGTCCACGCCAGGCCCATGTCGCCGTAGCGGTGGTGGTGACCGTAGGTCTCGCCATCGGTCGCGACGTGCATCAGGCGATCGTCGGCGCCCGCGCACAGCCGGCCAGCGAGCGCGTCGCCCGAGGCGGTCAGCTTCTCGAACGCGATCGCCTGCGAGGTCGTGCCGTCATAGAAGAACAGATCGATCGTGCGGCCCGACGGCAGCGCGCAGCGGTACGGGCGCCCGGTGTCGGGCACGCCGTCGTGCCACACGCCGTCCGGAGACCGGACACGGCGCGCCTGCGACGGCGCGAGCACGGTGAACGCGATGCCCTCGGCGGCCAGCGTCTCGAGGCTGGGCGTGTCGACGGCGCACTCCGGCAGCCACATGCCCTCGGGTGCGCGGCCGAAGCGGTGGCGAAAGTCGGCGATGCCCCAGCGCACCTGGGTCACGCGATCGCGCTCGCTGGCGAGCGGCAGGATCAGATGGTTGTAGGCCTGCGCCATCGCGGAGCCGTGGCCGCCGAAGCGCGCGCGGCTCGCGACATCGGCCGCGACCAGCGCCTCGTGGACATCCGGCGCCTCGCGCTCGAGCCACGTGAGCAGCGTCGGGCCGACGTTCCAGCTCATCCGCTCGAAGTTGTCGACGATGCGGATGATGCGGCCCTCGCCGTCGACGATCCGCGCGGCGGTGTTGGGCCGGTAGCACTCGGCGGTGATGCGCGCGTTCCAGTCGGGATACGGTGCGGCCGACGGCTGTGGCTCGACGATCTCGAGCCACGGGTTCTCGCGCGGCGGCTGGTAGAAGTGGCCGTGGACGCAGACGTAGCGCGTCATGAACGCCGGGCTCCCGCGAGGACGTGACGTCGTTCGATCATGATCGATCGGCCCTCGCGAGGACGCGAGGCCCGATCTCCTCCGGAACCTGAGCCGGGTTTGTTTCACAAACCCTCATGGGCCATCCCCGCGGAAGACGACGCAGCCGAGCGGCGGCATCGTGATCGCGATCCGGCCGCCGTGCGCGACCACGCCGCCCTGGTTGCCGAGGTTCGAGCCGCCGTAGAGCGCGGCGTCGGAGTTGAGCAGCTCGACCCAGCGGCCGGCGTGCGGCACGTCGAGCACGTAGTCGTGGCGCGGCACCGGCGTGAAGTTGCACGCGACCAGGATCGGCGGATCGCCGGCCTCGCCGCGGCGCAGGTACGCGAGCACGCTGGTGCCGGCGTCGTCGGCGACGGTCCACGCGAACCCGCCCGGCTCGCAGTCCTTGCGGTGGAGCGCGGGGTACGCGCGGTAGGCCTTGTTGAGATCGCCGAGCCAGCGCGCGATGCCGCTGTGCGCCGGCCAGCGACCGAGCTCCCAGTCGAGCGAGTCGTCGTGGTTCCACTCGCGCCAGACCCCGAGCTCGCCGCCCATGAACAGGAGCTTCTTGCCGGGCAGCGTCCACTGGTAGCCGAGGAGCAGCCGCAGGGTCGCGAGCTTCTGCCAGTCGTCGCCGGGGAACTTCGCGACCAGCGCGCCCTTGCCGTGCACGACCTCGTCGTGGCTGAGCGGCAGCACGAAGTTCTCGGTCTCGTGATAGAGCGCGCGGAACGTGAGGCGATCGTGGTGGTGGCGGCGGTGGATCGGATCGCGCTTGAGGTAGTCGAGCGTGTCGTGCATCCAGCCCAGGTCCCACTTGAGGCCGAAGCCGAGGCCACCGACCTCGGGCGGCCGCGAGACGCCGCCCCACGCGGTCGACTCCTCGGCGATCATCTGGGTGTCGGGGAACGCGGCGTAGACCGCGCGGTTGAGCTGCTGCAGGAACGCGATCGCGTCGCGATCGTGGTTCGAGCCATCGACATCCGGCACCCACTCGCCGGGGCCGCGCGAGTAGTCGCGGTACAGCATCGAGGCCACGCCGTCGACGCGCAGGCCATCGGCGTGGAAGCGATCGAGCCAGGCGATCGCCGACGACATGAGGAAGCTCTGCACCTCGTGGCGCGCGAAGTTGAAGATGAAACTGGTCCAGTCGCGGTGGAAGCCGCGGCGCGGATCGGCGTGCTCGTAGAGGTGCGTGCCGTCGAACTCGCCGAGGCCGTGGGCGTCGGTCGGGAAGTGCGCGGGGACCCAGTCGAGGATCACGCCGATGTTGCGCTGGTGCAGCGTGTCGACGAGATCCATCAGATCTTCGGGCCGGCCGTAGCGCGCGGTCGGCGCGAAGTAGCCGGTGACCTGGTAGCCCCACGAGCCGTAGAACGGGTGCTCCATCACCGGCATCAGCTCGACGTGGGTGAAGCCGAGGTTGGTGCAGTGCTCGGCGAGCGCGTGGCCGAGCTCGCGGTAGCCCATCCAGGTGCCGTCGGGCTTGCGCCGCCACGAGCCGAGGTGGACCTCGTAGATCGACATCGCCGCGGCGCGCGAGTTGGCGGCGGCGCGGGTCTGCATCCACGCGGCGTCGCGCCACTCGTGCGATCCGTTCCAGACCACCGAGGCGGTCGCAGGCGCGAGCTCGGCGTAGGCGGCGACCGGATCGGCCTTCTCGAGGCCGACACCGGCGGCGGTGGTGATCCGGTACTTGTAGCGGGTGCCGGCGCTGACGCCGGGCACCAGGCCCTCCCAGATCCCGGACGATTCGCGCGCGGAGAGCGGCGTGGCGTCGGCCTGCCAGGAGTTCCAGTCGCCGATCACCGACACGCGGCTTGCGTTGGGCGCCCAGACCGCGAAGTAGGTGCCGTCCACGGGGGCGGGACCGTTGACGCCGGCATCGCCGGCGCGGACCACGTGCGCCCCCAGCTTGTCGTGCAGCCGGTAGTGCGTGCCCTGGTTGAAGAGGTAGAGATCGTCGGCGGACAGGAGCGTGAACACGCCCGGCGATGGTGCCACGTCCGGCGGCGCCGTGGGCGATCGCGGGTGGCGCCGCGATGACGCATCACCGAGGCAGCGTCAGCGCAGGATGTGCATCACGCGGCGAGCGCGAGCGTGACCGCGACCGCGAGGCTCGCGACCATGAAGGCGATCGCCGCGGCGCCGAACGCGACCAGGCCGGCCTGGACCACCGGCACGTGGCGCGCGACCCGCTGCGCGGCCCGCCCCGTCGTCCAGCGCGCACCGCCACCGATCACGACCGCGGTCGCCATGCCGCCGAGACCGGCGGCGCGATCGAGGCCGACGCGCGTCCGGCCGAAGACGATCGCGAAGGTGGCGATCGCCGGTCCAAACACCAGCAGGGCGATCACGATCAACGCCAGCATCGACCCGAGTATGGCATGCGGCGAATCACCGCGGGGCCGCGATCAGCGGAACTGCGCGATCGCCTCCGCGAACCGGGGCGAGCGCAGCTGGGTATCGAGCTCGCCGAAGGTGGCGATCGCGCAGCGCAGCTGGCCCTCGGGCGATCGCATGAGCGTGCCCATCTCGCGCCGGACCTCGGCCAGCGGCGGGCCGACGAGGTCGCCGAGGCGCAGCGTCGGGCGCTGCGCTCGCACGACCTGGGTCGTCATCGCGGCGAAGAACATGTGCGCGACCTGCTGCATCATCCACAGGCGGGCAAGGTCGCGCGCGGTCGGTGGCGCGCCGAGCACGGTGGTCAGCAGGCGCGTGCGCTCGTCGGGGCTGGCCGCGAAGTAGTTGCACGCGTGGGCTGGATCCACGAACCGATCGCTGGCAAACGCCGCCTCCCAGTCGACGATCCACAGCCGCGCGCCGTCCCAGATCAGGTTGCCGGGGTTGAGATCGTTGTGCGCCGACACCGGGGCCTCGGCGCGGGGATAGGCGGCGCACAGCGCGGCGAAGCGCGCGAACAGGTCGAGCTCGGGGAGGATTCCCTCGGCGCGCAGCGGCGCGAGCAGCTGGCTCACGCCGTCGACGTAGTCGACGAGCTGCGGGAAGCTCGGCGTGGTCTGCAGGCGGTGAATCAGGGCGGCGAGCTGCTCGAGCAAGGCCGCGCGCGGCGCGGTCGACAGCGGTCGGGCGGGGACGAACGCGGTGATCGCGATCGCGGTGGCGTCGTCGGTGTGGATGACGCGCGGCGCGAGGCCGGCGGCGGCGGCCGCGCGCAGGCACGCGTGATGGCGCGCCGGATCGCGGAGCGCGTCGCGGTGGAGCGACATGCGCACGAGGTACGCCTCGCGATCGATCTCGGCGCGATAGACCAGCGCGGTCGACAGGCCGCCGCCGATGGGCTCGAGCGCGGCGAGGGGGCGGCCGGGGAAGGCGGTCGCGAGGGCAGCGGCGACGGCGGCGCGCTGCGGGGCGGGGACGAGATCGATCAGGGAACCTCGAAGGCGTGCGCGGCCAGCTCGAGCGCGTGGGCGCGCACGTCGGGCGGCCAGGCCGCGGTGTGGGTCTCGAAGCGCGGGCGATCGCCGGCGAACAGCGCGCGGCTGGCCTCCTCGAAGCCCGGGGCATCGCCGGCCATCGCCGAGCAGAAGCGGTACAGCACGTCGCGGCCGCGGCGCAGGCGATCGCGATCTTCGTTGGCCTTGCGCGCGGCCTCGACCAGCCGGCGCAGCGCCGCCGACGCGCCGCCCGGCTGCCCCGCGAGCCACTCCCAGTGGCGCGGCAGGAGCGTGACCTCGCGCGCGGTGACACCGAGCTTCGGGCGCCCGCGGCCGCGCGGCTCGCCGTCACCGGCCTCCGCGTCGCGATCGGCGCGGACCGCGGGCGAGGGCAGGCGCGCCAGCACCGCGGCGAGCGAGCCGCGGAAGTCGAGCTCGACCTGCTCGCTGCGCGAATCGAAGATCAGCACCGGCTCGCGGGCGCGATCGACCGCCGGCTTGGCCGCCGTCACGACCTCCGCGAGCGTGCCGGTCGCCAGCCGCCGCCAGCCCTCGAACGCGACGTAGCCACTGGCATCCATGTCGCATTAATTACCCGGATAAAATTCGATGTCAATTACATCCGGATAATATTCAGCGCGCCCTCCGGGGTTGATGAATCCGGACCCTCCGGGGTTGATGAAATCCGGACGGGCAATCCGGACCCCTCCGGGGTTGATGAATCCGGACGGGCACGCCTGGAAGCCGGACTTGCCATCCGGGGTTGCTGAATCCGGACCGCGCCAGGCTGACCCCGCGACGTCCGGGGTTGATGAATCCGGGGTTGATGAATCCGGACGACGTCCGGGGTTGATGAATCCGGACGTGACGGCCCCGGGCGCGCCACGCTCGCCGCCCGGAGGGGCGGGAACGCGCGGACCAGTTAGCGCCGGCCTTGCGGGCCGACGCCACCGGCCGCTGCGGGGCGAGCGACCCAGCAATGGGCCGCCGCAGCCGCGCGACGATCAGTCCCAGCCGGAGTCGATGCCGTCGCCCTCGGCGGCGCCATCGCTGGCCATCTCACCGGATGCGGGCGGCGACGACTCGGGCGCGGCGGCCGCGGGTGCGGCGGTCGCTTCCCCGGGCTCGTCCCAGGTCTCGTCGATCGGGTCGGGCGGCGGGATGGTCACCGGCCGCCCGCGCTCGGGCGGCGAGGTCGGCGACGGGCTGCGCGCGTGCGCGGGCAGCACCGGCGGGGCCGGCAGCGGCTCGCGCATCGACAGCGGCGTCGGCACGGCGACCGGCGTGGTCACCGCGTCGGGCGCGGCGTTCACGATCGGCGCCGCGCTCTCCGCCGCCGCGCTCTCGGCCGCCGCGGTCACCGCCGCCGTGGCCTCGCTCGCGCTCGCCGCGGGCGCG
>JAIOQA010000072.1 GCA_021413675.1 Deltaproteobacteria bacterium
GCGCCGGCGATCGGCGTGCCGCGCTGATCGGCGACCGTGCCGACCAGGGTCACGCCGGGCCCGACGACGATCTCGACATGCGAGACCGCGCCGGTCGCGACCGACACCGGCTTCGAGCGTGTGACCGCGATCGCGTCGCCGCGCGCGACGATCACCCAGGTGCCGCGGCCGAGGCCGGGGATGCGAAACGCGCCGTCGGCGCCGGTCTCCCAGATCGGCGCGCGCGTCGGATCGATCGGCAAGGGCGGCGGCGGCGCGACCGCGCCGATCGGCGTCGCCGTCGATCCACCGGCGCTCACCGGCGCGTCGTCGACGCGGGTCACGCGGCGCGCGGCGCGCGCGGTCGGCGGCGGCGGATACGGGATCGGCCCGAGCAGGACGCCGAGCTCGCCCTTCGCGACGAACCGCGGATCCGAGGTCGGGGACGCGGGTGCATTTTCGGGCGGCGCGATCGCGATGCCCTCGAACGCACGCAGGTGATCGTCGTCGGCGATGCTCGAGGCCTCGCGCGCCAGGCCATCGGGGCCGCTGCCGTACGCGCGGACCTCGATGCCCGCGACCGGGCGCCCCGCCCCGTCGACGACCGTGCCCTCGATCGTGCCGCCGGGTTCGAGCTCGATCGTGAGCGCGCTCGAGCCCGCCTCGAACGCGAGCACGCCGGTGGTGACGTAGCCGGGCGCGTAGGCCTCGGCGGTCCAGCGCCCGTGGGGCACGCCCTCGATGCGGAACACGCCGTCGCGATCGGTGCGCGCGAACCGCGGCGGCTCGTCGCCGCGCGCGCCATCACTGGCCGGGTAGAGCGCGACCGCGGCCATCACCGGATGCGGCCCGCTCGGATCGGTCGCGCGCGCGACCACGCGCCCGACGACGATCGCGGCGGGCTCGAGCGCGAGCTCGAGCGCCGGGAACGGGCCCGCGCCCTGGCGCAGCGCGCGCTGCGCCGGCGCCGCGAGATCGCCCGCGGTCGCCCAGACCTGGTACGTGCCCTCGGGCAGCTCGGGGAACGCGAACTCGCCGTCGCTGTCGCTCGCGATCGTGAGCCGGCCGGTCACGCCATCGCCGGCGAGGTGGACCTGCGCGTTGCCGACCGGCGCGCCGCCGTCGACGACCCGGCCGGCGACCGCGACCTTGCGCAGCGCGACCACGCGCAGCTCGTCGGACGGCACGCCGACCATGCGCAGCTCGCCGGTGAAGATCGGATCGCCCTGGACCCGCACGCGGTAGCGGCCCGCCACCAGGCCATCGAGCGTGAAGCGCCCGGTCGCGTCGGCGGTGCTCGTGACCTCGAACGGGCCGACCGCGGCGTCGCGCGCGGGATCGGGCGTCGCGAACCCGACCTCGAGCTCCGCGGCCACGTGAACATCGGCGATCGGCAGGCCGGCACCATCGACGACCACGCCGGTCAGCTGCTGATCGCCCGGGCCGCGGGTCGGCGCCGGCAGGACCGGCGGGTGCGCCGGGCGCAGGACGCCGGCGTCGTCGAGGACCACGGCGATCGGCGAGGTCGGCGCCGCCGCGTGGTTGCCGAACAGGTAAAAGCCGATCGAGGCGAGGCCAGCGCCGATGGCGATCAGCAGGACCGCGCGCATCAGGCCGCGCGATCGCGGCGCGGCCGCGGGCGCATCCGCCGGCTGGTCCGTCGGCGCGTCCGCTGGTGCATCGGCCGCGATCTCGGGCGCCGGGCCGTCGTCCTCGGGCGGCACCGGCGCGTCGTCGGGTCGCGGCGGGTCGCCCGGCCCCAGGGCGGGGTCCGGCGGCGGGTCGCGGTCGTCGCTCATTGGCGGGACCATACCCGGTTGCGCTACCGTGGTGCGACCCGGCCCATCCCGGGGGGAGCCGCCATGGTCGCTGCCGCCGGACTGTTCGACAACCAGCGCGAGGTCAACCTGACGTCCACGATCACGATGATCGAGGACGTGCTCGTCGAGCTCGGCCACTTTCTCAACGACTGCCGCGACGATCGCGCGGGCTCGATCCGCTCGTGGCGGGTCCGCAAGGGATCGGCCACGGTGCGGATCTCGCTCGTCGATCGCCCCGACTTCACGCACGTCGTGATCGCCTCGGCGGTGATGAAGCTCGACGGCGCGGTCGATCGCGACGCGCTGTTCACCCACCTCTTGCGCGAGAACGCCGAGCTGACCGGCGCGGCGTTCGCGCTGGCCGGCGACGTGGTGCTGCTGCGCACCGAGCGGTCCACGCTCGATCTCGATCGCAGCGAGGTCCAGGACCTGATCGCCCGGGTCCAGACCTACGCCGACGACCACGACGACCGGCTGGTCGCGATCTTCGGCGGTACGCTCGGCGGCGAGCTCCGGTGACGGCTACTTCCGCAGCACCTTGAACGCGTGGTTCCAGCCGCGCCCGGTCATGCCCGGGATGCACCACAGCATGCACAGCGGCTCGATCGCGCGGGCCGCGACGCTCGCGCCCATGTCCTCGGTGTCCCAGCCGAACTGATCGAGAATCGCGGTCGCCTCCGCCTTGGCGCCGGCGTCGTCGCCGCAGATGAACATCGATGGGCGCACGCCGCCGAAGTCGGGGTTCACCATCCAGGCGTTGCCGACCGACGAGAACGCCTTGACGAAGTGCGCGGCGGGCACCGCGCGCTGCAGCCGCTCCATCAGCGAGTCGTCGAGGTTGGTGAAGAACCGCAGCACGCCGTGATCCGGCGGCGCGTCGGCGATCGGGTTGGTCGCGTCGAGGATGGTCTTGCCCGCGAGGTTGCCGTGGCCCGCCGCGGCCAGCGCCTCGAGCGCGGCTGAGCCCTTGACCGCGAGCACGATGATCTCGCCCGCGGCCGCCGCGTCGGCGAAGGTGCCGACGTGGGCGCGCGCGCCGGCGCCGGCGTGCCAGCCGGCGAGCTTGGCCGGCTCGCGCGTGCCGCGCGTGACCGTGTAGCCGTGCTTGAGGAAGCCGTTGGCGAGCGTGTCACCGACCGCGCCCGACCCGAGGATGGCGATGTGCTTCATGCGCAGCACGGTGCCACGAGTCCGGATCACACGCGATCCGGAGCGGGCGGCGGCTACTCGGGCACGCAGCCGTTGTCGCGCAGATCAGCTGTCGCGGTGAGCGTGGTGCAACTGGGTGCGCCGTAGAGCGCGAAATCGAAGCACACGCCGACGTTGTCGAAGTGCGGCGACACGCCGATGTTGCTCTGATAGGACCATACGAAGCGGCACTCGGCGCTGTTCGCGTTGCGATTGGGGCACGTGAAGCCGCTGCCGACGACACCCTTGGCGTTGCCGGTCATCGCGGACGACGTCGACGCCGGGCGGCAGAACGCCGTGCAGCGCGCGTTGCCGCTGGTCGCAGGGTCGGTGAAGATCGGCGCGAACCCCGCGGCGCACGAGTTGAGGTAGATCGGCGGCGCCACCGACGTGCCCTGGACGAAGGTGTCGTGGCCCGCGATCGTCCCAGCACAGAGGAACGGCCCATCGGGGGTGCCGACGCACTCGCGCTCCGGCGGCGTCTGCACGCTGCCGCACTTCGCGGCGTTGTCGGTCAACCGCACCTGCGAGACGGGATCGCACATCGGCGTGCAGAGGCCGACGCTGTTGTCCGATGCCAGGCCCGCGTACAGCGAGCACGTCATGTTCGAGGGACATGTGCCGTTCGGCGCCACGCACAGCGGCTGGCAGGTGCCGCTCTGGCAGAACAGACCCGGGGCGCACGTATCGTGCTCGAAGCTGGTCGCCGGATCGGTGATGCCCCACGCGGTGCACGCCGCGCCCGCGGCCAGGCTGCCGGCCGCGACGCAATGGGGATCGACGGTCTGGGTGCCGGCGGGCCGTGCCGGAGAGCACATCAGCCCGGTGCCGCACGCAGCCTGGTTCGCGACGTTGCATGCGCCGAGGTTCGCATCGGGCTGGCCGTCGGTCGCCGCGTCCACGGCCGACGGCGCGTCGGAGACCGCGGCCGCGTCCACATCGGCCGCGTCGATCGCCGCCCCGTCGGGGCGCGCGTCGTCGGTCGATCCGGACGACAGGTCCGTGATGCCGAGAATGGAGTTACAGCTCGCGAGTAGCGCGCACGCGATCAGCCCGAGTCCCCTCATCGATCCAGTGTCGATGGGATCGCCGTCGCGCGCAACCACCCGCCGGACGCGACCTAGCGAACGTCGCGGCCGCGCGGGCCTTCGTCGAGGCTGATGCCGGTCAGCACGTTCGGGCAGACCGTGAGCTCGTCGAACTCCTTCATGACGCGACCCTGCGAGTCGATCATCTTGACCGTCGAGAGCACCGCGAACTCGACGCGGCCCGAGGCCGGCTGACACGCGGTCAGGTAGCCGGTGATGCGGGCTCCGGTGTCGTACTCGATGGACACCTTGTGGCTGACGAGGTCGTGGAGCTTCGAGTAGTCGGGCATGGCGGCGGTCATATACCATGCGCCGCGTGACCGTCGAAAGTGACGTGCGGACCTCGCTGTACTTCGTGCGCCACGGCCTGGCCGACTCGAACGTGGGCCAGCGCTTCGGGGGCTGGAGCCCCGCCCCGCTCACCGAGCTCGGGCATCGCCAGGCCCACGCCGCGGGCGCCGCGCTGGTCGCGCGCGCGCCGACCGCGATCGTGTCCTCGGACATCGTCCGCGCGCGGCAGACCGCCGAGGCGATCGCCGCGGCGGTCGGGCTGCCGATCGAGCTGCACCACGGCCTGCGCGAGCGCTCGGTCGGGATCTTCGATGGCATGAGCTTCGCCGACGCCCAGGCCCAGCACCCCGAGGAGTGGGCGCGGCTCATCGCGCGCGATCAGGCCGAGGCGCCGGGCGGCGGCGAGACCGTCGACACCGTGTTCGCGCGGGTCGGCGCCGCGGTCGACGAGATCGCGGCGCAGCACGCCGGCGGGCGGATCGTGGTGGTGACCCACGGCATCGCGCTGTTCCACGCGTTCGCCCACGTCTGCGGGCTCGGCAGCCCGCGCGGCGTGCAGCGGGTGTTCGTGCTCGCCGACAACGCCTCGATCTCGCACTTCGAGCACCGCGCCGTCGACGGCGTCGGCCACTGGCGGCTGCACTCGCTCAACGACACCGCGCACCTCGCCGGCGTCGCGTAGCGGCGGAGCTCGTCGGGGCTTGCCCCCGACGAGGGAAAGGGCGGGTTGCGCCGATCGAGGCCGCAGGCCGAGTGAACGGCGCGGCACGGACGCGCCCGGCGGCGAGTGCCGCCGAAAGCGAAGGGGAGGCTCGTCGGGGCTTGCCCCCGACGAGGGGAACGGCACGTCCCTGAGATCGCTCTGACTCGGGTCCGCCCGCAGGGCGAAAACCCGAGTCAGAACCCCTGGCGATAGCCCGCGATGAAGCGCCCCGGGAAGCCGCGGTTGGCGCCGTCGAGGCCGATCGCCCAGTCGAAGCGCAGCGGCTCGGGCGAGGTCTGCGGCACCAGGATGCGCAGGCCCACGCCCACGTCCTGGTGGATCGGCATGTCGCGCAGCGTGTCGGCGGCGCCGCCGACGTCGTAGAACGCGACGCCGCCGACCCGCGTGAACCAGACGTGGCGAGGCGCGGTCCGGACCTCGAGGTGCCCGACCAGCCGGCGCTGGCCGATGAACTCGCCGACGATGAAGCCGCGCAGGCCGCTGTCGCCGCCCGCCGACAGGAACCGGTTCTGGCTCTCGGCCCAGCGCGTGGCGACCTCGACCTCGGCGACCACGCGGCCGATGCAGAACAGGTTGGGCGTGACCAGCCGCGCGTCGGCGGTGGCGTAGTTGTCGATCGCCTTGCCGCCCTCGAGCCGGTGATCGGTGGTGCCCGAGATCTTCGCGACGCCGTCGTCGCCGAACGCGACCGTGTAGCTGGCGTTGGCGGCGAGCGCCACGAAGTCGCGCTCCGACCCGATCTCGCCGCGCGCGAGGCCCGCGGTCATCGACAGGTTGGGGCCGAGCTGGGTGTCCTCGGCCAGCTCGAACGTGTCGACGTCGTGGAACGCGTGGTAGCGCGGGGTGAACGCCGCGTAACCGACGAACACCTGGCTCGAGCGCTCGGATCGCGGCAGGACATCGCGCTCGAACGCCGCGCGCTCGACCGGGTCGCCCGGGAAATCCGAGAGCACCACCGGGCGCTGCAGCGCGAGGATGTGGCCGAAGCGCAGCTGCTGCTCGATCACCCCGCCCCACTGCCGCACGCCGCTGGTCGTGAGCGAGAACGTGCGCTCGCGGTACTCGCGCGGGATCATGTCGTCGCCCGGGGTCTCGGGCGCGTCGTAGGTGCGGATGCCGAGCCCGCGGTAGGAGCGCGCGATGTCGTAGCGCTGCTTCCACGCGATGCCCGCGCCCCAGTGGCTGTCGAGCGACCACAGCGGCCGCGACAGATCGAACGACGACACCGAGCCCTCGACCTGTCCGGACTTGCGCCCGAACACCAGCGCGGCCTTGGTCTTGAGCGTCAGCTTGCGCCCGAACATGTTCTTGTCGATGTACTCGGGGCCGATCACGAACTGCCCGAGGTCCATCGCGAACACCATCGCCGCGACCTTCCGCCAGCCGAGGAAGTTGTTCTCCGACAGCGCGAAGGTCAGGTACGTGAAGGTCTGGGCCTGCACCTCCCAGTACGAGTTGAGCCGCAGGCTCCACACGTCGCGCGTGACGACGAGCAGATCGACGGTGCCTGGCTCGTCGGTGAGGATCGGCACGACGACCGCGACCGAGGTGTAGATCGGATCGCGCAGCTTGCGCGCGGTCTCGTCGACGAGCCGCTGGCGCCAGGGCTGGCCCGGGCGCAGCAGCACCTCGCGCTCGATCGCGGCCTCGCGGGTCGTGCGGTGAAAGGCGTTGAGCAGATCGAGCGGGCGATCGCCGGGCGCGAAGACCGCGAAGTTGTCGACGTGGATGTTGCGCAGGCGCTTGCCCCACGGCGCCGGGTCGAGCGCGAGGTTACGCTCGGCGAGCGCGCGCGCGAGGGTGCGGCGCTCGAGGCCGCCGAGCAGCATGACCGGATCGCAGCCGGGCTTCTCGGCCTCGCAGGCGTCGCGGATCGCCTTGATGTCGAGGGGAGCGGGCGCGGGCGCGTCGGGGGCGGACGGCGGCGACGCGGCGGGTTGCGCCGGCGGCGCGGGTGATTCCGCCGCGGTCGGCGGTGGCGCGGGTGCCGGCGCGGGCTCCGGCGCGGGCTCGTCGGCGCGCGCGGTCCCCGCGAGTACGCACAGCGCCGCGGCCGCGACCACCCACCCGGCGCGCGATCGCCCATCGCCGTGACGCATCAACCGGTGCGTTCGCGGCGACATCGCCCGCATCGTACGAGAGCCGGGGCCGCACAGGCCACACCGACCGCAGCGAAGATCCGGCGGTGTAACCAAGGTCGCAGCCCTCGCGCCAGGCCGTCACACAATCGTAGAATGGTGGGGAGTGTTCTGCCCGGTCTGCCGCTCGGAGTATCCCAGCGACTGGAAGCGCTGCCCGAAGGACGAGGCAGCGCTCCTGCGCGACTCCGTCATCGGCAAGTACCGGATCGACGAAGTCGTCGGCCAGGGCGGCATGGGCGCGGTCTACCGCGCGTTCAACCCCGACACGCAGTCGCCGGTCGCGATCAAGCTGATGCTGGCGCAGGCCGCCTCGAACGACGCCGCGCGCGCGCGCTTCCAGCGCGAGGCCGCCGCGATCGCGGCGCTGCGCACCCGGCACGTCGTCACGATCTTCGATTTCGGCGCCGAGCCCGACGGCACGCTCTACCTGGTGATGGAGCTGCTCGTCGGGCACACGCTGCGCGCCGAGATCGACCGGCCGCCGGCGGCGATGCCGTTGCCGCGGGTGCAGACGATCATGGACGGCGCGCTGCGCGGCCTGGGCGCGGCGCACCGGGCCGGCATCACCCACCGCGACCTCAAGCCCGAGAACGTCTTCATCGCCGAGACCGATGACGGCGAGGTCACCAAGCTGCTCGATTTCGGGATCGCGCGGGTCGCGACCAAGGACGCGGCGCTGACCCAGTCGGGTGCGCTCATGGGCACGCCGGCCTACATGGCGCCCGAGCAGGTCGCCGGCAACCGCGGCCAGATCGGGCCGTGGACCGACGTCTACTCGATGGGCGTGATCCTGTACGAGGCGCTGTCGGGCGCGTCGCCGTTCGCCGCCGAGACCGTGACCGAGGTGCTCGGCAAGGTGCTCGGCCGGCAGTTCGAGCCGCTCGAGAAGGTGCGCCCCGGCCTGCCCGCGGCGATCTACCAGGTCGTCGATCGCGCGATGTCCGACGAGCCCGAGCAGCGGTTCGCGCACGCCGACGCGATGCGCGACGCGTGGACGATCGCCCACGGCGGCGTGCCGACCGGCAGCGACGCCCCGCGCGGCCAGCTCCGCCGCGTCGACGCCGTCGCCAAGACCGAGGCGTCGTCGCCGGCGATCGTGCCGGTGGCGGCGACCCTGCCGGCCGGGCAAGCGGTCTCGACGGCCGCGGCCGCGACGGCGGATCCGATCACGCGTACCGCGCCGCGCGGCCGCGGCCTGCTGATCGGCGGCGCGCTCGCGGTGGTCGCCGGTGGCGCGGCGATCGTGATCGCGACTCGCGGCGGCGGCGCGCCGACGATCGACGCCGGCGCGCCGGTGGTCGCCGCGACCACCTCCGATGCGCCGATCGCGATCCCGATCGACGCCACCGTCAGCGACGCCGCCGTCCCCGACGCGGTCGCGCTCGACGCGCCGCCGCTGGATCCCGCGCTGGTCCGGATCGACGGCGCGACCTTCGCGATGGGCAGCGATCCCGCGCTCGCGAAGCGCGCCCCCGACGCCCTGCCGCGCCACCAGGTCACCGTCGCCGCGTTCGCGATCGACCGGCGCGAGGTGACCCTCGCCCTCGCCCGCTCGGTGCTCGGCCCCGGCGTCGGCGGCGGCACCGGCGACGCCGACGACCTGCCGGCGCGCAACATCACCGCGCCCCAGGCCGAGCAGGTGTGCGCGGCCCGCGGCCTGCGCCTGCCGACCGAGGCCGAGTGGGAGCTCGCCGCGCGCAGCGCGCCGCTCGCCGAGGGCCGCCTGCGCACGGCCGGGCCCCGCGCGAACGCGCCCGATCCGGTGGGCACGCACCCGAAAGACTGCACGCCCTCCGGCATCTGCGATCTGCTCGGCAACGTCATGGAGTGGACCGCGGATCCGTGGCAGCAGCCGTCGCCCAAGCCCGATCGCCGGGTCGTGCGCGGCGGCTCGTTCCGCGTCGCCGCCGCCGATCGGTTCTACGCCAGCGTCGACGCCCGCACCCCGGCGCCGCCGGCCACGCCCGACCCCGAGGTCGGCTTCCGCTGCGCGGGCGATCTGTCGCCCTGATGAGGACTCCCATGCCCCGCTTCGTCGCGATCGTGGTCACGCTCCTGGTCGTCGCGTTCGCGCGCCCCGCCGGCGCGGTCGAGCGCACGTGCGCCGCCGGCCAGACCTGGGACGACACCGCCGGCAAGTGCGTCGCGAAGGCCGCGCGCCACTGCGGCGCCGGCGCGATCTGGAGCCCGAACCTGGGCGCGTGCATCAAGAAGCAGGCGGCGCGCCGGCTGTCGCCCGAGGAGAAGTACTACCAGGCGATCGATCAGCTCGAGGGCAAGGTCCGCGGCGCCTCCGCGGCCCGCGGCGCGGCGCTCCTGACCGAGGCCTGCACCGCGAAGCTCGCGCCGGCGTGCACCCTCGTCGGCTACCTCTATCTCAACGGCCTCGGCGTGGCCAAGGACGCGCCGCAGGCGCTGGCGTTCGATCGCCAGGGTTGCGAGCTCGGCGACGACGACGGCTGCATCGGCGCCGCCGACGTCCACAGCCGCGGCCTGCTCGGCGAGGTCGATCACGCCAGCGCGATCCCGCTGCTCGCGACCGCGTGCGGGCGCCAGAGCGGCCGGGCCTGCGTGCTGCTCGGCGGCAAGTACGCCAACGCCCTCGGCACCGAGGAAGATCAGGCCAAGGCCACCGCGAGCTACCAGCGCGCCTACGAGCTGCTCCGCGCCGACTGTCCGAAATCCGGACCGTCGTGCTACCAGCTCGGCCTCCTGTTCGCCGAGGGCCTGGGCCGCGCCGCCGATCCGGCGCAGGCCTACGGCGCGTTCGACGAGGGCTGCAAGGCCGGCTCTGGCGATGCCTGCAACCAGGTCGCCCAGGCGCTGCTGGCCGGCACCGGCGCCGCGGTCGATCGCCCGGCCGCGTTCGAGATGTTCAACCGCGCGTGCGTGCAGTACGACCACGCCGCCGCCTGCCACGACGCCGCGGTGATGGTGGTCCAGGGCCAGGCGACCCTGCCCGACGACGCGCTGGTCGCGCGGGCGCAGCGCGCGTGCGAGCTCGACGCGCGGCAGTGCGACATGGTCGGCTACCTCGCCGGCACCGGGCGCGCCGGCACCAAGGATCAGGCGGTCGCGGTCGCGCACTACGCGATGGCGTGCAACGCCGGCAACGGCGGCTCGTGCACGGTGCTCGGCAACCGCAGCGAGACCGGCAACGCGATGCCCAAGGACGGCGACGCCGCGGTCGGGTTCTGGAACCGCGGCTGCGAGAACGACGACGCCGACGGCTGCCTCGACGCCGGCAAGGCCTTCGCCGACGGCGAGCTGGTCAAGGCCGACGCCGGCAAGGCCTTCCAGTACGGTCGCCTGGGCTGCCTGCGCGGCTCGGGCGAGGCCTGCAGCTGGGCCGGCGGGCTGCTCGCCGACGGCGCCGACGGCTCGAACGTGAAGCACGCCGATCAGGCGCTGCTCTACTACGATCGCGCGTGCGAGATCGGCTGGAACCCGGGCTGCGCCCTCGCCGGCAACGCGTACCGCGACGGCCTTGGCACCAAGGTCGACATGGCCACCGCGCGCGCGCGCTACGTCCGCGGCTGCGACGGCGTCGGCGACTCGCTCGCGCCCGCGGCGTGCGAGGCGCTCGGCCGCCTGCACTACAACGGCGACGGCGGGCCCAAGGATCTCGGCCAGGCGCTGACCGCGTTCGCGCGCGCGTGCCGGTTCAACATCGGGCAGGACTGCTACTTCCTCGATGCGATCGCGCGCGAGGGCGAGCTCGGCAGCGCCGATCAGGCGCGGGTCGATCAGAGCCTGCGCGAGGCCTGCGACGCCAAGGTCGACGACGCGTGCGTCGCGCGCGGCTGGGTGCTCGCGCAGGGCTACTCGGGCGCGCGCGATCCACGCGCCGCGTTCGGGCTGTGGGACGCGGCGTGCACCCGCGGCGCCACCACCGGCTGCCTCGCGCTCGCCGGCGCATACCGCGACGGCACCGGCGTGGTCGCGGATCCCGAGCAGGCGCGCCGCCGGTACACCGAGCTCTGCAACAAGGACACCGCCCAGGCGTGCACCGCGCTCGCCGGCATGCTCGCCGAGCAGGACAAGCACGCCGACGCGTTCAACCTGTACCAGCGCGCGTGCACCGCCGGCGACGGCAACGCCTGCAACTCCGTCGGTTTCGCGCACTACACCTCGCACGGCGCGCCGTGGGACGTGGTGAAGGCGGCGGCCGGCTACCAGAAGGCCTGCGACCTGGGCGAGCCGGTCGGCTGCTCCAACGTCGGCGAGCTGTACGAGTACGGCATCGCCTACGCCAAGGATCCGACCAAGGCCTACGCCTTCTACCAGAAGGGCTGCACGCCCAGCTCCGACATCGGCTGCGGCCGGCTCGCGCGCTACTACGCGACCGGCGCCGGCGGCGCGCCCGTGGACACCGCGCGCGCGATCAAGGAGTACCGGCGCGCGTGCGACTCGGCGTTCAACACCCCCGAGCCGTGCCGCGAGCTCGGCGATCTGCTGCGCACCACCGGCCAGGGCAAGCCGTCGGAGATCGCGCAGCTCGGCCAGCGCGCGTTCGATCGCGCCAAGGAGCTGGCCAGGACCAACCCGTTCTACCAGTACGTGCTCGGCACCTACTATCTCGAGGGCGTCGCGACGGTGAAGGATCCGAAGAAGGCCGCCGATCTGTTCGTCAGCGCGTGCGACGGCTACGACCCCGTCGGCTGCCTGGCGGCGGGCCGGCTCCTGCTCGCCAGCGGCGCGCCCGCCGACCGCGAGCGCGCGGTCGTGCAGCTCGATCGCGCGTGCGCGGCGCAGGTCACCGAGGCCTGCGATCTCGCCGGCACCGCGCGCGCCGGCGACAAGACCGTGCCGCTCGCGCCCCGCAAGGGCGGCTGCGCGTGCGCGACCGGGTCCGCTGGCGATGGCGCGCTGCCGATCTTGATCGTCGGGCTCGCGTGGCTGCGGCGCCGCCGCCGCGCCGGCGCGTGAGCCTCAGCGCCGCCACGGCGCGAGCACCTCGTACGACGGCGTCGCGGTCGACGACGCCTTCGTGACTCGCACCAGCTGGCGCCGCACCAGCCACGCGACCGCGCGCTGCACCGCGCTCTTCGACAGCCCGGTGCGATCGGCGAGCGCGGCGTAGCTGAAGAACGCCGCGCGCCGGCCCTGGCCACGGATCTGCGCCCACAGCCACACGTACAGCGCGAACGCCGCGGGCCGGCGATCGTGGCCGATCAGATCGGGCAGGAGCACGTCCACGACGTAGGGATCGAGCTCGATCGCCCGGGGCATGGCTCTACTCATCACGACTATAGTACCGGAACCCGCCGATCGCCGGGCGACGCCTTGCCGAGGCCGCCCGGTGGCCCCAATCATCGGGGCATGAAGCAGATCAAGTTCGTCAGCGTGCCGGTGCGCGATCAGGATCGCGCGCTCGCGTTCTGGACCGAGGTGATGGGGTTCCGGGTCGTCACCGATCAGCCGATGGGGCCCGGCCAGCGCTGGATCGAGCTCAAGGTGCCCGGCGCGCAGACCGGCCTCGCGCTGTTCACGCCGCCCGGCCACGAGGACCGGATCGGCACGTTCACCGGCATCTCGTTCGGCGCCGACGACGTCGTCGCGACGTGCGCGGCGCTGGTCGCGCGCGGCGTGGAGCTCGCGCAGCCGCCGAAGCGCGAGTCGTGGGGCACGTCGGCGATCTTCAAGGACCCCGACGGCAACACGTTCGTGATCTGGTCGACCTGACCGGCTACGCGCGGCGCGCGAACGTGACGCGCGGCCGGGCGCCGAGATCGGCCCGGGTCTCGGCCGGGGTGAACGCGCCGGTCGCGTCCAGCAGCGCGCGGACCTCCGCGTCCTGATCGAAGCCGTGCTCGAGCGCGAGCAGGCCGCCGCTGACCAGCCGCGCGGGCGCGCTGGCGATGAGCGTGCGGTACAGCGCCAGGCCGTCGGCGCCGCCGTCGAGCGCGAGCCGCGGCTCGTGGCGCACCTCGGGGGTCAGGGTCGCGATGTCCGCGGTCCGGACATACGGCGGGTTCGAGACGATGAGATCGAAGGGAGACTCGTCGGCCACCGGCGCCCACAGATCGCCGACCCGCACCTCGACGCGCTCGGCGACGCCGTTGCGCGCGGCGTTGGTGGTCGCGATCGCCGCCGCGGCCGCCGAGAGGTCGGTCGCGATCCAGATCGAGCCCGGCAGCTCCTTCGCCAGCGTCACCGCGATCGCCCCCGAGCCGGTGCACAGATCGAGGCCGCGCCGCGGCGCCGCGCGATCACCGGCGCTCGCGAGCACCAGCTCGATGAGCGTCTCGGTGTCGCGGCGCGGGATCAGCACGCTCGCGTCGACCGTGAACGGCAGCGACCAGAACTCCTGCTCGCCGACCAGGTAGGCCATCGGCTCGCCCGCGAGCCGGCGCTTGATGAGCGCGCGGATCGGCGCGAGATCGGGCTCCCCCAGCGGCTTGTCGAAGCCGGTGTAGAGCTGGACGCGCGAGCAGCCGAGCGCGTGCGCGATCAGCACCTGGGCCTCGAGCCGCGGCGACTCGAGGCCGCGCTCGGCGAACTTCTTCGCGGTCCAGTCGAGGACGGCGAGCGTGGTCCAGTCGGGCACGTGGCCTCGTACCACGGCGCGCGGGCGCGCGCGATCAGTTGGGCGGGGCCGCCGCCATCGGCGTCGCGGCGCGCGGGGCCGGGATCGCGCAGCGGTCGTCGATGCAGCGGCCGGTGAGGCGCAGGCGGTTCCTCGCGAACAGGTGGTAGCCCAGGCGCGCGAGGTGCGAGATGCCGGGCCAGCGGCTGATCGCGACCAGCCGCCGGAACCCGACCGCGGCGTAGAGCTGGCGGAACACCTCGACGCCCTCGATCCACGTGCCGTCGGGGAGGCGGCCGTGGATGCGCGTCATCAGCGCGGCGTAGTCGGTGCCGAGCGGCGTCGGGTCGAAGGTCGGCGCCGAGATGTCGGTGAACTCGATGCGCGCGTGGTGATCGCGGCGGCGCAGCATCCGGATCTCGCGCATGCACAGGGGGCAGTCGCCGTCGAAGAAGACCTCGACGGTCCGGCCGGGGCCGAGCACGCGTGCGGTCGTGGTGGTCATGCTCCTCGGACGACCGCGGGGGCCCGGCAGTTACGGCCAGCAGTTGCCAGCCGCGCCGGTTGATGCGGTCCCGGCCCCGTGGTCGAGTCGAGCCATGTGGGACCTCCTGGGTGCGCACGAGGGTCGGATCGAGGACATCATCACCGCCGGGGACGCCGCGATCGCGGCCAGCGGGGACGGCACCGTCGCGCTGTGGCCGCCCGACGGCAGCGCCCCGCGGGTCCTCGCCAGCTTCCGCAAGCAGGCGGCGCTGAGCCTCGCGCTCGACGACCGCGACCTCGTGATCGGGACCAGCGAGGCCGTGTACCGCCTGGCGCTCGGCGCGCCCGCCGCGCCCCGGCGCGTGCTCGACGCCGCGGCCCAGGACTGCATCGCGGTCGGCGTCGCGGTCCACGGTGGCACGATCGCGGTCGCGCTCCACGACGAGGCCAACGGCAGCGATCACCCGATCACCGTCCTCGAGCGCGACGGTCGCACGCGCTGGTCGACCACGGTCCGCTACTGGCCGTACGGGATCCAGTTCTCGCCCGATGGGCGCGAGGTGGTCGTCAACAGCTGGGACGGCAAGCTCTACCGGTTCGACGCGGCGACCGGCGACGAGCACGACGAGACGCCCTGGATCGCCGCCGCGCTGGTCGACGCGGCCTGGGTCGGGCCGGCGGAGCTGGCGGTGGCGAGCCTCGACGGCACGCTCGGCGTCTGGGACCTCGCGCGCGGCGCGCTGGTCGATCAGCTGCCGAACGACGACGGGTGGACCGCGGTGGCGGTGACCGGAGATCGCGGCCTGCTCGCCGCCGGCGACAACCGCGGCGGCCTCGTCATCCGCCAGCACGCCGCGCACCACACCGGCGCCTCGCTCGACGCCGCCGCGCGTCCCGACCTCGAACGGCCGTGGGCGAGCGCGCGCCAGGCCACGATGTTTCCGTCCAACGGCGAGTTCAAGGCGATCGGCGGCGATCGCGTGATCACGGCCCTCGCCTTTCACCCGCGCGCCTGGCGCCTCTTCGCCGGCTTCCACGACGGTGCGGTCGCGTGTCTCGAGCTGGAGACCTGACCAGGGTCGCGTCGCGTCTGATCCAGAACGCGCGACGCGCGGTGGAGTGAATGGCACGGCTCGCCCGGGTCACCGCGTTTCGGTGTAGCTCAGCGCACGACGACCACCAGATCGGCGTGGTTGACGCCGGTCGGCCCGGTGACCACCGCGGCGCCGATCGCCGCCAGCGCGGTGCCGCTGTCGCGGGCGGCGAGCGCGCGATCGCCGTCGATCCCCGCGGCCGCGAGCGCGGCCCAGGTGTCGCCATCGACGATCGCGCCGGCCGCGGGCCCGGTGCCATCGACGCCATCGGAGCCGACGCACAGGCAGGCCCAGCCGGGCGCGCCGGCGAGCGCGCGCGCGACCAGCAGCGCGGTGTGCTGCGCGCGGCCGCCCTGCCCCGGCGCCAGGCCGACGGCGATCGTGGCCTCGCCGCTCGCGACCCACGCGCCGTGACCGCCGTCGCGCGCGATCGCCGTCAGCCGCGCCGCGACCTCGGCGACATCGCCGACCAACGGGGCCGGCGCGCACACGACCGGCGCCTCGCGCGCGAGGATCGCCGTGACGGTGCGCGCGAGCTCGCCGACGCCGGCGACGACGATCACCGCGTCGCGTCTGCCATCGACGATCGGCAGCTCATCGATCGCGATCGGCCCGCGATCGAGCCGCGTGGTCCATGCACCCACGGTCGGCCCGCTGCCCACGATCGCGGGCTCGTCGCCGACGACATCCGACGCGACCAGCGTCACCACCGGCGCCGGGCAGGTGCGCGCCAGCTGGCCGCCCTTGATCGCCGACAGCCGCGTGCGCAGCGCGTTGAGCGCGGCGATCGGAAGGCCGCGCGCCATCGCCGCGTCGACCGCCGCGCGCTTCGACGCCAGCGTCTCGCCGGGCGCCGGCACCGCCGCCAGCGCCGACGCGCCGCCCGAGATGAGCGCGATCATCACCGCGCCAGGATCGATCGCCGCCGCCCACGCCAGCGCCGCCCGCCCCGCGCGCTCGCTGCGCTCGTCGGGCCGCGGGTGACTCGCCACCATCAGCTCCCATCCCGGCGGCACCGCGCCCGGGCCCGGCGCGATCACCAGGCCGCGCCCGATGCCGCGCGCGCCGCGGGCCATCGCGCGCGCCGCCTTGCCGACCGCGATGCCCACCGCCGCGCGCCTCCCGAGATCGATCGCCGCCAGCGCCTGCGCCACCCGCCGCGCCGGGTCCATCGCCGCGACCGTCTCGTCGACCAGGCGGCGCAGCCGCGCGCGTCGATCGATCGCGTCCACGTCCATCGCTACCCGCCGAGGATCGCGTTGATCCGCGCGATGCCGGTGGCGAGCCGCGCCTCGTCGACCGCGGTGAAGCACAGCCGGGCCCAGCCCGCGAACGCCGCGCCGAACCCGCGGCCCGGCGCGAGCACCACGCCCGCCGCCGCGATCCGCTCGAGCAGCCCGTCGGGATCGCCGGCCGCGAACGGTCGCAGATCGAGGAACAGGTACGTCGATCCCGCCGGCGTCGCGCACGCCACCGCGAGCGCGGCGACCGCGCGGTCGCGCGCCGCCTGCGATCGCGCGCGCGCCTCGCCGAGGAAGCCATCGCCGGCGTCGAGGGCGGCCAGCGCCGCGCGCTGCACCGCGTGCGGCACGTTGTAGACCGTGTGGTTGACGAGCTTGCGCATCGCCGCGATCGCGCCGACCGGGCCCGCGGCGTAGCCGACGCGCAGCCCGGCCTGGGCGTAGCCCTTCGAGAACGAGAACACCGTGATCGTGCGCTCGGCGGCGCCCGGCAGGCTGCCGATCGACACGTGCGCGCCGTCGTAGACGTAGTCCTCGTACACCTCGTCGGACAGGATCCACAGATCGTGGCGCACCGCGACCGCGACCACCGCCGCCAGCTCGGCGGCGCTCAGCACCACGCCGTCGGGGTTGTTGGGCGTGCTGACGTAGAGCGCGCGGGTCCGCGGCGTGATCGCGGCCTCGAGGATCGCGGTCGGATCGCCGCCCGCGCGCAGCGGCGTGGTGAACGGCACCTCGACCGGCACGACCGCGCGCGCCTGCGCGATGCCGCGGACCAGCGGCCAGTGCGGCGCCAGCAGCAGCAGCTCGTCGCCGGGATCGCACACCGCGCCGACCGCGCACGACAGCGCGTGGGTCGCGCCGGCGGTGATCTGCACGCCGGCCGGCTCGATCGCGAGCCGGTTGCGCGCCGCGAGCTTGGCCGCGATCCGCTCGATCAGCGGCGCCCAGCCCGCCGCCGGCCCGTACTTGTAGAGCCAGCAGCTGGGCGCGTCGTCGAGCCCGAGCCGATCGAAGCGCGACGCCGGCGGCGGCCCGAGGTGGGTGTCGCCGATGTGCAGCGGGATGACCTCACCGGCGTAGCCAGCCGCGCGCTCGAATAGCCGCAGCAGGAGCGACGGCGGGATGGCAGCTGCGGTCGCCGACAGGCGAGGCATGGACATCGAACGGGACACGGTAGCACACGCGCTCGCGCCCTTTACCGCGGCGATTGGACCGGTTACGGTCCGCCCGATGTCCGACGACGATTCGGCCGAGGCCGCCTCAGGATCGGCGCGCGTCGGTGGGCGTGGGCTGGCGACCTACGAGCTCGTCGTCGTCGTGCTCTTGCTGCTCGCGTTCCTGGTGCCCGGGATCGCGAACTACTCGCTGGTCGATCCGTGGGAGACCCACTACGGCGAGGTCGGCCGGCGGATGCTCCAGGATCACGACTGGGCGCACACCGACTGGCAACACGAGGGCTTCCGGTCCAAGCCGGTGCTCACCTTCTGGATGGTGGCCGCGGGCCTCAAGGCCTTCGGCCAGGCCGCCGGCGGCGGCTACTCCGGCGAGATGGTGTCGTCGGGCTGGATCATGTTCGCGATGCGCCTGCCGTTCGTGCTCGCCGCGATCGGCGGCCTGCTCGCGGTCTGGTGGATGCTCATGCGCCTGGCGTCGCGCCGGGTCGCGTACCTCGCGCTGATCGCGATGGCGACCTGCCCGGTCTACTGCCTGGTCGCGCGCCAGGCGATCACCGACATGCCGCTCGCGGCGTGCGTGATGGGCGCGATGGCGATGTTCGCGATGGCCACCCAGGACGGCGATCGACCGATCCGGCCGTTCGCGCGGCCGTTCGGGATCGCGCTCGACATGCGCCACGTGTTCTTCGCGATCATCGGCGGGTTCGTCGCGATCCAGGCGGTCTACTACGCAGGCTACCTGTTCGCGAACGCCAACGCCGGCCGGCTCGCGGTGAAGGACTTCCCGCAGCCGCACCTCATCCTCCCGGCCGCGATGCTGTTCTGCCTCGCCTACCAGAACAGCACGATCTGGCGCTACCTCGTGTGCGCCGTGCCGCTGGCGGTGGTCGCGTCCCAGAAGCCGCGCCCCGGGGACGAGGGCAAGACCCTCCTCGCGCGCGCCGAGGCCTACGCGCCCGACTACTGGATGGTGCGCGCGCTGGTGTGGCCGGTGATGCTCATCCTCCACGGCACCGCCAGCGCCTGGCGCGAGGCCGGCCTGGTCGCGCGCCACCTGGTGCGGCCGCGGCCGCTCGCGCGCACCGGCCAGATCTACATGCTGTGGTTCTGGGCGTTCGTCGCGATCAGCATCCTCGCCAAGGGCCCGCCCGGCCTGGCGATCATCGGCCTGGCCTGCGCGTTCTACGTGATCGTGGCCAACCGCTGGCGCGCGCTCTACGACGGCGCCTTCGAGCTGAACCGCGGCCTGATCCTGGCCGTCGCGGTCGCGATCCCGTGGCACGTGGTGATGTGGCTCAAGGACGGCCGCGCCTTCATCAAGGAGTACCTGGGCGCGCACGTGTTCGGCCGCGCGACCGTCGCCGAGCTCGGCTCGAAGGGCACCTTCGACTACTACCTGCCGCAGATCGGCTACGGCATGTTCATCTGGGCCGCGCTGGTGCCGATCGCCGTCGCGACCGCGGTGATGGCGCGCGCCCCGCGCTCGCCGCGCGAGCAGGTGCGGATGATCGTCGCGCTGTGGGCGATCGTCGGCGTCGCGTTCTTCGCGATCATCCAGTCCAAGTTCCACCACTACATCCTCCCGATCATCCCGGCCCTCGCGATCCTGGTCGCGTTCTGGCTCGACGACTTCCTCGCCGGGCGGACCCGCGGCGGCGCGGTCATCGCGCTGACCGGCGCGGCGATCATCCTGCTCATCACCCGCGACTTCCTGTTCGAGGAGCAGTCGTGGATCGAGATGTTCGTGTTCCGCTACGACCGGCCGTGGCCGTCGGCGGAGCCGTGGTCGGTCAACGCCACCGACGGCTTCCTCGGCCTGGGGCTGGCCGGCGCCGGCGCGATGCTCCTGTTCGCGTTCCGGCGGCTGCGCGTGCTCGCCGTGTCGGCGCTCGCGCTCGCCGGGCTCGCGACCGGGCTGTGGGCCATGCACGCGTACATGCCGGTCGCCGCGACCCACTGGGGCATGCGCGAGGCCGCGCGGCGCTACTACGACGAGCGCGAGATCTACGGCGCGCGCCTGGTCTACTACGGCGCCGATCAGCTCGCCGACGCCTGGGCTGGCCGCACCTCGTACACCATCGAGACCCACGTGCCCGATCACCTGTGGATCGGCCAGCCGATGACCGTGCGGGTCACGCTGCGCAACCCGGCCGACACGACCACGCTCGGCGAGGTCGCGGTGCGCGGCACGGTCACCGACATCCACGGCGCGTCGATCGACGTCGGGCTCGATCCGGCCGGCGTGACCGCGGTCAACAAGCTCGCCGCGAGCAAGCCCGATCACACCGCGCCCGGCCGTCGGCCGATCGAGTGGGTCGACGCCGATCGGCTGATCTCGTGGCAGCTGTACTGGCGCGGCGAGGTGTTCTGGAGCGGCGACGAGGTCTGGGGCCCGCTGCCCGACCTGCGCAGCGACTGGCAGCTCGAGACCAACAACGCCGGCTTCCTCAAGCTGCTCGGCGACTCGACCGCGTGCCCGCCGGGCCGGCGCTACTTCGTGCTGACCGAGGCCGGCCGCATCCAGACGCTGCGCAACACCGTGCCGACCCCGCGCGCGAAGGAGACGTTCGAGGTGCTCGACACCACCTCGAACAAGTTCACGCTCGCCGCGTTCTATCTGTAGGGCGCGCGGCGGCAGCCGCTCTTTGCCAGCCGCCCCATCGAATCCCCGCCGCTCCCCGACCGTCGACCGCTCCACCGTCGACTACCTCAGGGAGCAATTCAGATGCGTCGGTTCGGAATCATCCTCGTTCTACTCAGCGGCTGCATGGGCTCGGCCTCGATCTACTACCAGGACCAGCACGGCGGCGTGCTCGCCCTCCACGACAACGAGGGCAAGGCCATGAAGGACGCGCAGTCCAAGATGGCCGCCCACTGCGGGCCCGCCGGCTTCCAGATCGTGAAGCGCGAGACCGTCGTGGTCGGGCGCGAGAACTACGCCAGCAGCCAGCGCAACTACGGTGCGGATCAGGTGAGCGCCCACGCCGAGGACCAGGCCTACGGCGAGCACACCGAGACCAACCACGACGAGGGCGGCGTGACCGAGACCCAGCACGTCGAGGGCGCGGCCGCGACCCCGGGCGGCTACGTCGCCGGCTCGGACACCGTGACCACCACCGACAGCGACGGCCACACGGACACCACCACGACCGGCGTCAGCTCGACCCGCGGCAACGATCAGACCTCGGTGCGCGGCGGCGAGCAGGCGAGCTCGGTCTCGGGCGTGCGCGATGTCACCGAGACCCGCATCACCTACGTGTGTGGGTCCGGCGCCAGCTGACGCGCGTAAGGAGTGCGTAACCGATCGCGCGTCCCGATCACACGATCGCAACGGCTGCAACCGCGCGGCCCGCCAGTGGGTCTCATTTCCACCAGACCCGACCCGAACCTGGCGCGTCGAATGGAAATGCTATGCTGTTTGTTGTTCGTGGTGTGAGCCGGCGGCTGACGCCTAGCGAGGACGACTGATGGGTCAACCACTCCCGGAAATGGCCACGATCCGTGGTCTGGTCGCACGGACCCGATCGCGCCTGCGCATGCAAGGCGCCTTCGAAGGCGCGACCACGGCCTCGATCGTGGCGGTGGCCGGGGCGCTGGCCACGGTCTACGGCCTGCGCACCGAGGCCCTCGAGACCGGCCCGGCGATCGGGCTGTTCGCGGCCTGCGCCGCGATCATCGCGGTCGGCGCCGTGCTCGGCGCGTCCCGCCGCCACGGTGACGAGCAGGTCGCCCGGCGCATCGACCGCGCGTCCGACCTCGCCGACCGGCTCTCGACCGCGGTCGCGTTCGAGCAATCGCTGCGCACCGGCGTGCCGATCGTCGTCGACGAGGACGCCGATCCCGACGAGACCCGCGCGCTCATGGAGGCCGCGATCCGCGACGCCGTGCGCGCCGCGCCCCGCGCCGATGTCGTCGCCGCCGCGCCCTTCGCCCTGCCCCGGGACGCCCGCGCCGCTGGCGGCTTCGCCGTCGTCGCGGCGCTGGTCGCCGGCCTCGCGATCCCCACCACCGATCGCACGCCGCGCCTCATGTCGGCGGATCCCGATCGCGGCCCGCCCGGCGCCAGGGTCACGCTGCGCGGCGCCAACCTGCGCACCGGCGTGCTCGATCGCGGCGCCACCGCCGACCTCAGCCACAGCGCCGGTGGCGTCATCGGCGCCGCCGGTGCCGAGGCCCCGGTCGCCCCGCCGACCCCCGAGGTCGAGCATACCGGCCTGATCGTCACGCTCGGCCGCGCCGAGGGCGCGATGACCGTGCGCGTGCTCGACTGGCAGCCGACCGCGATCACCATCGAGATTCCCAAGGACGCCGCGCCCGGCGACACCGAGATCTCCGCGACCCTCGGCGATCAGACCCTGGGCCCGGTGAAGTTCCGGGTGATCGATCCCAAGGACGCGACCTACCACTCCGCCGAGTCGGTGGCCTTCACCGACGACGAGCGCGACTACGTGAAGTCGCTCATCGGCCAGATCGAGCAGATCGCCAAGGACGAGGCGTCGCAGGATCTCAGCGACTACGCCGCCAAGCTCAAGCAGATGATGGACAAGGCCGAGCGCGGCGAGCTGACCAAGGAGCAGCTCATGGCCGCGATGAAGCAGGCCGAGGATCAGCTCAAGGCCAACGCCGAGCCCGCGCCCGCCGAGGTCTCGAAGGACCTGTCGGAGACCGGCAAGGAGCTGGCGAAGACGCCGCTCACCAAGGATCTGGGCGAGGCGCTCGAGAAGGGCGATCTGTCGAAGGCCCAGCAGGAGCTCAACAAGCTCGCCGACAAGCTCGACAAGGGCGAGATGACGCCGAAGGAGAAGGAGGACATCGCCAAGGCGATGGACAAGGCGGCCAAGGCCTTCGACCAGAAGGATCAGCAGAAGGACAAGGAGCAGGACGCCGCCGAGCAGAAGGCGCGCGACGAGGTCAAGGAGCTCGAGCGCAAGCTGCAGGATCCGAAGACCCAGAAGAACCCGAAGGACAAGGCCGACGCCGAGCGCCGCCTCGAGGAGAAGAAGAAGGACCTGAAGCGCCTCGAGAAGAACCGCGAGGACAAGCAGCAGTCGGAGTCGCGGCGCGCGCTCAAGCGCCTGCACAAGGACATACAGAAGGCCGCCGAGCAGCTGAGCAAGAAGCCCGATCCCAAGCAGCCGGGCGATCAGAAGCAGCAGGAACAGCAGGCCTCGCGCAACCTGCGCGACGTCTCGCGCGAGACCGGCAGGGTCGATCAGGATCAGCGGCGCACCGCCGCGCAGAAGAAGGCGGCGTCGCAGATGGAGGACCTGCGCGAGGCGCTGCGCCGCGCAAAGCAGCGCGGCAACAAGGGCCCGCAGGATCCGTTCAACCGCAACGGCAAGGAGTCCGACTTCGCGAAGCGCGCCGGCGGCGGCAAGGGCAACCGCGAGGCGTGGAAGCAGGGCCAGGGTCAGGGCAAAGGCCAGGGTCAGGGCAAGGGCCCGGGCCAGGAGGGCAAGGGTGAGGGCAAGGGCCAGAACGGCGGCAACGGCACCGACCCCGACGGCCCGAGCAACACCTACGGCGACGGCCACGATCCGAACATGCGCGGCGACGCGACCGCGATGAGCGGCAACACCAAGGACCAGGCCGAGACCGGCGTGCAGGGCAAGGGCACGTCGAAGCGCCAGACCATCCTCGCGGCCGCCCAGAAGGGCTTCGCGTCGGCGCAGTACAAGAAGGTCTACGCCGACTACCAGAAGGTCATCGAGAACGTCCTCCACTCGGAGGAGGTCCCGGCGGCCTACAAGTACTACGTGAAGAAGTACTTCAACCGCATCAAGCCCCACGAGATGCCGTCCGCCGACGCCGACGCGGCGGCGCCGGTCGCGCCACCGGCGCCCGCGCCGCCCGCGCACCCGTGATCGCCGCGCGCGACGCCCGATCGCGCGCCCGCTACCCCCGCCCCGGCGAGCCCGCTCGCCCATCGATCGAATCGCGCTTGTCGCCAAGCCTCAGAGGAGCCGGAGAACGCATGACGAACGCAGCCCAGGCCGCCAAGGACATCGAGGACACCGTCGGCACCTTCACCGTCGATCTGCGCCGCCTGCGCGACGAGATCGGCAAGATGATCGTCGGCCAGGACACGATCGTCGAGGGCGTGCTGATGTGCCTGCTCGGCGGCGGCCACGCGCTGCTCGAGGGCGTGCCCGGCCTCGGCAAGACGATGCTGGTCCGCACGCTGTCGGAGTGCATCCACGCGTCGTTCTCGCGCATCCAGTTCACGCCCGACCTGATGCCCGCCGACATCGTCGGCACCAACGTCATCGTCGAGGACGGCCAGGGCGGCAAGCGCTTCGAGTTCCAGCGCGGCCCGATCTTCGCGAACATCGTGCTCGCCGACGAGATCAACCGCGCCACGCCCAAGACCCAGTCGGCCCTGCTCGAGGCCATGAGCGAGGGCTCGGTCACCGTCGCCAAGCAGACCTACAAGCTCGAGAAGCCGTTCTTCGTGCTCGCCACCCAGAACCCGCTCGAGATGGAGGGCACCTACCCGCTCCCCGAGGCGCAGCTCGACCGCTTCTTCATGAAGCTCGTCGTCGAGTTCCCGACCGGCGATCAGCTGCACACGATCCTCGATCGCACCACCTCCGACGAGGTCCCGTCGCCGCAGGCGGTGATCGACAAGCCGCGCGTGCTGTCGATGCGCGAGCTGGTGCGCAAGGTGCCGCTGACCCGCGCGATCCAGGACTACGCGGTGCGCGTGCTCCAGGCGACCCACCCCGACACCGCCCACGCCACGGCCAAGACCAAGAAGTACCTGCGCTACGGCGCCTCGCCGCGCGGCCTGCAGGCGATGATCCTCGCCGCCAAGATCCGCAGCCTGCTGCAGGGCCGCTACGCGGTCGCGATCGACGACGTCCGCGCGGTCGCCGCGCCGACGCTCCGCCACCGCCTCATCCTCAACTTCGAGGGCGAGGCCGAGGGCATCGAGGCCGACGCGATCATCGCCGAGGCGCTCAAGGACACCCGCGAGGTGGTGTAGCTCCCATGGCGCTCCTCGCGCGCAAGGACGATCGGCCGCAGCCCGGCGCGCTCAGCCGCGATCCGCGGGTCGGCGATCGCTCGGGGCTGTTCGACGATCGCTTCCTGAAGACGCTCGAGCACCTCCACATGGTGTCGCGCAAGGTCTTCGCCGGGAACCTGCGCGCCGAGCGCCGGACCCGCAAGGTCGGCTCGGGCATCGAGTTCGCCGATCACCGCACCTACTCGCGCGGCGACGACTTCCGCTACATCGACTGGAACCTCTACGGCCGCCTCGACAAGCTGCTCCTGCGCCTGTTCGAGGAGGAAGAGGACCTCCACATCTACATCCTCATCGACTGCTCGGACTCGATGGCGATCGGCACGCCGCCCAAGATGCACTACGCGATGAAGGTCGGCGCGGCGCTGACCTACGTCGGGCTCGCCAACCTCGATCGCGTGGCGATCATGCCGTTCGGCGATCGCCTGCTCGGCCGCCTGCCACCGTCGCGCGGCAAGAACCGCATCTTCCGGGTGTTCGACTTCCTGCGCACCTGCCCGCTCGGCGGCCAGACCGACCTCGGCGAGATCGCCAAGCAGTTCGTCACGCAGAACAAGCGGCGCGGGCTCGTCGTCGTGATCAGCGACTTCTACGATCCGGCCGGCTTCGAGGCCGGGCTCAACACGCTCCGCTACCACAAGTTCGAGCCGTTCGTGCTGCAGTGCTACGACCTGCGCGAGGCCGAGCCCGAGCTCCACGGCGACCTGTCGCTCGTCGACTGCGAGACCGGCGACACCCGCGAGGTCACGGTCTCGCGCTCGCTACTCGAGGCCTACAGCAAGGAGCACGAGCGCTACTGCAAGGAGCTCGAGGAGTTCTGCACCAAGAAGGCCCTGCCCTTCTTCCGCACGCACACCGCGATCCCGTTCGAGGAGCTGATCCTCCGCATCTTCCGCTCGGGCGGCTTCCTGCGATGACCTTCCTCGGTCCCATCCCCGCCGCCACGCTCGCCTGGGTCGCCGGCATCGCCGCGGCCCTGACGATCTCGGCCTACATCCTCAAGATGCGGCGCCGCCGCTTCGAGGTGCCGTTCTCGGCGCTGTGGAAGCGCGTGCTCGACCAGAAGGAGCCGAGCTCGCTGTGGCGCCACCTGAAGCGCCTGCTGTCCTTGTTCTTCCTGCTGTGCATCGCGGGGCTCGTGCTGTTCGCGGCCCTCGATCCGACCCGCGGCGCCGCCAACCACGACGCGCGCAACGTCGTCGTCCTGCTCGACGCCTCGGCCTCGATGAAGGCGATCGACGGCAACGACGACAAGAACGACGACAAGGCCGCGAATCCGGGCAAGACCCGCACGCGGCTCGCGGTCGCCAAGGAGCGCGCCAAGTTGCTCATCGACTCGATGGGCGGCGGCGACCTCGCGATGATCATGCGCATGGACGGCCAGACCACGCCGCTCGGCCGGTTCTCGAGCGATGGCCCGATGCTGCGCCGCCTGGTCGACGCGGTCGAGGCGACGGACACGCCCGCCGATCTGCACCGCGCGCTGGGCGCCGCCGCCGACGCGCTGCGCGATCGCAAGAACCCGCTGATCGTCGTGATCTCCGACGGCGCGTTCCCGGTCGAGCAACGCGAGCAGGTGCGCTGGCAGCCGGCCGCGCCCGGCGAGAAGGACCTCGCGGCGATCGATCTCACCGGCATCGACGTCCGCTACGTCAACGTCGGCCACCGCAAGGACAACGTCGGCATCGTCGCGTTCAACGTGCGGCGCTACGTCGCCAACAAGGCGGCCTACGAGGTCTTCATCGAGCTCGAGAACTTCGGCGACACCGCGACCCAGCGCCGGGTCAGCCTGTTCGACGGCGATCTCGAGCTGTTCGCCGAGACCGATCCGGGCAAGAGCACGCTCGACCTCGCGCCCCACACCCGCGTGCGCAAGATCTACAAGGACCTGCCCGCGGGCACGACCGGCCACCTGCGCGCGCTCGCGACCGTGCCCGCCGGGCTCGCGCCCGATCCGTTCCCGCTCGACGACGAGGCCTGGGCGCTGTTGCCGGCGCGCAAGTCGCAGAAGGTCCTGATGGTGACCGCCGACAACCTCTACCTCGAGGCCGCGGTGCTGGCCTACGACAACATCGTGCCGTCGAAGATCACGCCGGCGGAGTACGCGGCCAACCCGGCGCAGGCGAGCGACTACGACACGATCATCTTCGACACCTGGGCGCCCGCAGAGCCGCCGCCGAAGAACGCGATCTACTTCCGCCCCGACGCCGCGCACAGCCCGGTGGCGATCAGCGGCGAGCTGCCGCGGCCGCACATCACGGATGTGGACAAGAGCCACCCGACGATGAAGTGGGTGACCTTGTCGGACGTCAACATCGACACGACCCACGTGTTCGCGCCCGACGCGAGCAAGGGCGAGTCGGTGCTGGCGTCGTCGGTGCGCGACCCGATCATCGTGGCCAAGCGCGACAGCGGCCACAAGTACCTGGTCTTCGGCTTCTCGCTCACCGGCAGCGACACCGATCAGGTCGGCAGCGACCTGATGCTGCGCGTCGCGTTCCCGCTGCTCCTGGTCAACGCCCTCGACTGGTTCGCGGGCGACGACTCGGATCTCATCACGACCTACGCGACCGGCGTGCGCCAGCGCGTGCCGCTCGACGGCGCGGTCGGGCTGCGCGAGGCCAACCTCACCGCGCCCGACGGCGTCAGCCAGCAGAAGGCGCCGGTGCTCGAGGGCCTCGCGACCTTCTACGCCGATCGCGTCGGCGTGTGGAAGCTGTCGGCGAAGTTCCCCGACGGCAGCGAGCTCCCGCCCCTCGAGCTCGCCGCCAACCTCGCCAACCCGAGCGAGTCGACGATCGCGCCGATCGCCGACCTCACCCTCGGCGGCCGCAAGCTGACCGAGCCCGAGGCCTTCGCGATCACCGAGAACCAGCGGCTCTGGATCTATCTCCTGCTCGGCGTGATCGCGCTGCTCGGGATCGAGTGGGTCACCTATCACCGACGGATCACCGTGTGAGCGCCTTCTTCCGAGCCCTGCTTCGCCCGGCGGTGTTGTTGCGCCTGGCCATCGCGATCGCGGCCTCGGTCGCGATCTGGTACGGCATCGACAGCTGGCTGGACGGGCGGACGCAGGTCCAGTTCGATCAGCTCGAGCGGCCGATCGACTTCCTCGATCCGCGCTGGTTCCGGCTGGTCGCGCTGGTGCCGTTCTTCTACCTGGTGCGGATCGCATCGCTGACCGACCTCTCGCTCCTGCAGCAGGTGCTGCAGTCGACCTTGCGCTCGCTGCTGGTCGCGGGCATCGCCGTGGCGCTGGCGCGGCCGTCGTGGATCACCAAGGACGACAAGGTCGCGACCGTGATCCTCGTCGACGTCTCGGACTCGGTGTCCGACAAGCAGCTGGCGGCGGCGCGGAGCTACGTCGCGGATCTCGACAAGGACAAGGGCGAGGGTGACCTGCAGGTCATCACGTTCGCCGAGAAGCCGCGGGTCGTGCGCGCGAACGACAGCGGCGCCTACGAGCTGGTGCGCCACGCCGGCGCCGGCGCTGGCACCGACATCCAGGCCGCGATGCAGCTGGCCTACGGCCTGTATCCCGAGGGCCACCTGCCGCGCCTGGTGATCGTCTCCGACGGCAACCAGACCGGCGGCGACATGGCGGTCGAGGCCTACCGCGCCAAGGAGATGGGCGTGCGCGTGTCGTGGCGGACCTTCGCCGAGGACCGCGTCGACGAGGTCCGCGTGGTCGGCCTGTCGGTGCCCGACGAGGTGAAGGTCGGGCAGCCGTTCGAGGTGACCGCCGAGATCCTGTCGACCCACGAGGACCACGCGGTGCTCACGCTGGCGCAGGACGAGTTCCCCAACGCGCTCGAGCCGTCGAAGGAAGTGACGCTGCACGAGGGCACGAACCGCGTGAAGTTCAAGAGCCAGGCGACCCGCGCCGGCGCGACGACCTACCGGCTGAAGCTGGCGAAGGTCGAGAAGGACACCGAGAAGGCGAACAACGCGGCGGTCATGACCACGCCCGTGAAGGGCCGCCCGAACATCCTCTACGTCGAGGGCGGGACGCTGCGCGAGCCGGGCTCGGCGGGCTACCTGCAGCGCGCGCTCGTGCACGAGAACATCGACGTCGAGGTCCGCGGGCCGCGCGGCCTGCCGTCGACGGCGAAGGAGCTCGAGAAGTTCGACCTCGTGCTGGTCTCCGATGTGCCGGCGCAGTTCCTGGGCGCGGGCCAGATGGCGGCGCTCGACCAGTACGTCTCGGGCATGGGCGGTGGCCTGATCATGGCCGGCGGCGAGGACTCGTTCGGCTCGGGCGGCTACCAGGGCACGCGCATCGAGCAGATCATGCCGGTGCGGTTCGACTCGGAGAAGACCCGCGAGCAGCCGGATGTCGCGCTGGTGCTGGTGCTCGATCGCTCGGGCTCGATGCAGGGCCCCAAGCTCGAGAGCGCCAAGGAGGCCGCGCGCGCGACCGCCGAGGTGCTGCAGCCCGACGACATCATCGCGGTGGTCGCGTTCGACAGCGAGGCGCAGACCTACGTGCGGCCGCAGCGCGCCGCCAACAAGATGCGGATCTCGGCGGAGATCTCGCGCCTGACCTCGGGCGGCGGCACCAACATCTACCCGGGCCTGCGCGAGGCCTACGAGATCCTGCAGCAGACCAACGCCAAGGTGAAGCACGTCATCGTGATGACCGACGGCGAGGCGCCGTACGACGGCATCGCGGATCTGGCCCAGGAGATGCGCTCGAACCGCATCACGATCTCGGCGGTCGGCGTGCAGGGCGCGGATCGCGCGCTCCTGCAGCTCATCGCCGACAACGGCGACGGCCACCTCTACATGGTCGACGACTTGAACTCGCTGCCGCGGATCTTCATGAAGGACACGACCGAGGTCCAGAAGTCGCAGCTGGTCGAGGACGCGATCCACGTGCGCGTGGCGAAGGCAGTCGAGATGATCGAGGGCACCGGCGTCGAGAGCGCGCCGCCCCTGCGCGGCTACGTGTCGACCAAGCCGAAGCCGACCTCGGAGGTCGTGCTGATCTCGGATCTGGGCGAGCCGATCCTGGCGCGCTGGCGGCACGGCGCGGGCACCTCGGTGGCGTGGACGTCCGACGTGAAGAACCGCTGGTCGGTGGACTGGATCCGCTGGGGCGGCTACCCGAAGTTCTGGGCGCAGGTGATCCGCACGTCGATGCGGCGCAAGGTCTACGACAGCTACGACCTGTTCGCGAAGGTCGCGGATGGACGCGCGCAGGTCGTGGTCGACGCGATCGACTCGAGCGACCGGTTCGTCAACGAGCTCGACACGCAGCTCGAGGTGATCGATCCGGCGAGCAACAAGGTCGTGCAGACGATCGCGATGGATCAGGCGGCGGCGGGTCGCTACACCGCGGACTTCCGGCTGGGGCGCTACGGCAGCTACCTGCTCAAGGCCATCCACAAGCGCAAGAACACGGTGGTCGCGGAGTCGATGGGCTCGGTGTCCTTGCCCTACCCGCTCGAGTATCTGCGCTCGACGCCCGACCCGGAGCCGATGCGGCAGGCGGCGATGGTGACGGGTGGCACCGACCAGGCGGCCGCGAAGGACGTCTGGGACGCGCGCGGCGAGACCATCCCGTACACCGAGGATCTCTGGCCGTGGGTGCTGCTGGGCGTGCTCGGCCTGTTCATCCTCGACCTCTACGCGAAGCGCGTGCGGCTGTTCGGCTACCGGACGATCCGGTTCCGCTAGCGAGGCGCGCGATGCAGTGGGCCGCGACGTGGGGGCCCGCCGGACGCGCGAGTGCTTGCCCCGCGGTGCGCCCACGCTGCTTCGATGAGCGCCGTGGGCGCATGAATGATCGTGCCCGGTTTGATCGCCCGGGGCTTCCGCGGGTCAAACACCCGCGCTGGCGCCCCACGTCGCGACGCGATCGA